>CP163498.1:3183572-3497144 GCA_041071465.1 Pseudomonas putida
CCGCTGTGGGACATGTACAAAGACGGCGTTGACATCTCCAAGATCGAGTGGGCCGCCCACTAAGCAGTCGCCGGCAAGAGCGGCTCCCTGATGAGGAAGGAATTGCACCATGGCATACAGTGAAAAGGTCATCGACCACTACGAAAACCCACGCAACGTCGGCAAGATGAATGCCGAGGACCCGGATGTCGGTACCGGCATGGTCGGCGCCCCAGCGTGCGGTGACGTGATGCGTCTGCAGATCAAGGTCAACGAGCAAGGCGTTATCGAAGACGCCAAGTTCAAGACCTACGGCTGCGGTTCGGCCATCGCTTCCAGCTCCCTCGCCACCGAGTGGATGAAGGGCAAGACCCTGGACGAAGCCGAAACCATCAAGAACACCCAGCTGGCCGAAGAACTGGCGTTGCCGCCGGTCAAGATCCACTGCTCGGTACTCGCCGAGGATGCCATCAAGGCAGCCGTGCGCGATTACAAGCAGAAGAAAGGCTTGATCTAAGTCGCCTGCGAGGTAAGGAGTTCTGATGGCTATCAGCATGACAGAAGCCGCCGCCAACCACATTCGCCGCTCCCTCGACGGGCGCGGCAAAGGTGAGGGCATTCGCCTGGGCGTGCGCACCACCGGTTGCTCGGGCCTGGCCTACGTGCTGGAGTTCGTCGACGAACTGGCGGACGAAGACCAGGTGTTCGAAAACCACGGCGTCAAGGTGATCATCGATCCCAAGAGCCTGGTCTACCTCGACGGCACCGAGCTGGATTTCGTCAAGGAAGGGTTGAACGAAGGCTTCAAGTTCAACAACCCCAACGTGCGCGGTGAGTGTGGCTGCGGCGAAAGCTTCAACGTTTGAGGCTGGCTGTGGGTACTCCTTGTCATTACGCATTGTTTGACCTCCAGCCAAGCTTCCGCCTGGATCTCGACAAGCTGGCCACTCGCTATCGCGAGCTGGCCCGCGAAGTCCATCCCGACCGCTTTGCCGACGCCTCCGAGCGAGAGCAACGTATAGCGCTGGAAAAATCCGCGGCCCTCAACGACGCCTACCAGACGCTGCGCAGTGCGCCGCGTCGCGCGCGCTACCTGCTGGCCATCAGCGGCCACGAAGTGCCCCAGGAGGTCACGGTCCACGACCCCGACTTCCTGCTGCAGCAGATGCAGTGGCGTGAAGAGCTCGAAGAGCTGCAGGACGAAGCCGACCTTGATGGTGTCGGTGTGTTCAAGAAGCGCCTGAAGGTTGCCCAGGACACGCTGAACGAGGACTTTGCCGCCTGCTGGGATGCCCCAGGCGAGCGCGACAAGGCCGAGCGCCTGATGCGCCGCATGCAGTTCCTCGACAAGCTCGCCCAAGAAGTGCGCCAACTGGAAGAGCGCCTCGACGATTAACCCGGTGCTGCCCGTGATGGCACCTAAGGTATTCAGATAAGCATGGCCCTACTGCAGATTGCCGAACCCGGTCAAAGCCCTCAGCCGCACCAGCGCCGCCTGGCGGTGGGGATCGACCTGGGTACCACCAACTCTCTGGTCGCTGCATTGCGCAGCGGTCGTAGCGAGCCCCTGCCTGACGCGCAGGGTAACGTCATTCTGCCGTCCGCGGTGCGCTACCTCGAAGGGCGCAACGAAGTGGGGCAGGCCGCGCGTGATGCCGCTTCCAGCGACCCGCTGAACACCGTGCTGTCGGTCAAGCGCCTGATGGGGCGCGGCCTGGCCGACGTCAAGCAACTGGGCGAGCAGCTGCCATACCGCTTTGTTGGTGGTGAGTCGCACATGCCGTTCATCGACACTGTCCAAGGGCCGAAAAGCCCGGTGGAAGTGTCTGCCGATATCCTCAAGGTGCTGCGCGAGCGCGCCGAAGCGACCTTGGGTGGCGAACTGGTAGGTGCGGTGATTACCGTGCCCGCCTATTTCGATGACGCCCAGCGCCAGGCCACCAAGGACGCTGCGCGCCTGGCGGGGCTGAACGTGCTGCGCCTGCTCAACGAGCCCACTGCGGCTGCAGTGGCCTACGGCCTGGACCAGAACGCCGAAGGCGTGGTGGCCATCTATGACCTGGGCGGCGGCACCTTCGATATTTCCATCCTGCGCCTGACCGCTGGTGTCTTCGAAGTGCTTGCCACCGGTGGTGATACCGCCTTGGGTGGCGACGATTTCGACCACGCCATTGCCGGCTGGATCATCGAGCAGGCTGGCTTGTCGTCCGACTTGGACCCAGCTACCCAGCGCGCATTGTTGCAAACCGCCTGCGCGGCCAAGGAAGCGTTGACTGACACCGATGTGGTCAGTGTCAGCCATGGCGCCTGGCAGGGCGAGCTGAGCCGCGCCGCCTTCGAAGCCATGATCGAACCGCTGGTTGCCCGCAGCCTCAAGGCTTGCCGCCGCGCCGTGCGCGACAGTGGCGTCGAGCTGGAAGAAGTCAGCGCCGTGGTCATGGTCGGTGGTTCGACTCGCGTCCCGCGTGTGCGTGAAGCCGTGGGCGCGTTGTTCGGGCGCACCCCGTTGACGTCGATCGACCCCGACCAGGTGGTGGCCATCGGCGCCGCCATCCAGGCCGACACCCTGGCTGGCAACCGCCGTGAAGGTGGTGAACTGCTGCTGCTCGATGTCATCCCGTTGTCGCTTGGCCTTGAAACCATGGGCGGGTTGATGGAGAAGGTGATCCCGCGCAACACCACCATTCCGGTGGCCCGCGCCCAGGAGTTCACCACGTACAAGGATGGCCAGTCGGCCATGATGATCCATGTGCTGCAGGGCGAGCGCGAGCTGATCAGCGACTGCCGCTCGCTGGCCCGCTTCGAGCTGCGTGGTATTCCGGCCATGGTGGCCGGCGCGGCAAAAATTCGCGTTACCTTCCAGGTGGACGCCGATGGCCTGCTCAGTGTCGCCGCCCGCGAGCTGGGTTCGGGCGTGGAAGCCAGTATCCAGGTCAAGCCGTCCTATGGCCTGACCGACGGCGAAATCGCCCGCATGCTGAAAGACTCCTTCGAGCATGCCGGTTCCGACAAGCACGCCCGCCAGTTGCGCGAGCACCAGGTGGACGGCGAGCGCCTGCTCGAAGCGGTACAGGGCGCCCTGGACGCCGATGGCGAACGCCTGCTCAGCAGTGACGAGCGCGACGCCATTGCATTCCAGATGCAAGAACTACGTGATTTGCTGGCCGGCACCGATGGCGCTGCCATCGAGCAACAGACCAAGCGTCTGTCGCAGGTGACCGATGCTTTTGCCGCCCGTCGCCTTGATTCGACGGTCAAAGCCGCACTGGCCGGGCGCAACCTGAATGAGATCGAGGAGTAACCGATGCCGCTGGTGACATTCCTGCCGCATGAGAAGTTTTGCCCGGAAGGGCTGACCGTGGAGGTGCCGACCGGGACCAACATCCTGGAACTGGCCCACGATCATCACATCGAGATGGAAAGCGCCTGCGGCGGTGTCAAGGCCTGCACCACTTGCCACTGCATCGTACGCAAGGGTTTCGACTCGCTTGAAGAAGCCGACGAGCTGGAAGAGGACATGCTGGACAAGGCCTGGGGCCTGGAAGCGCAGTCGCGCCTTGGCTGCCAGGTGGTCGTCGCTGACGAAGACCTGACCATCGAGATCCCCAAGTATTCGCTCAACCACGCTGCCGAAGCACCGCACTGAGGATCTGTACATGAGTCTGAAATGGGTTGATGTACTTGAGATCGCAATCCAGCTTGCAGAAAGCAAGCCGGAGGTCGATCCTCGTTATGTGAATTTCGTAGACCTGCACCGTTGGGTGCTGGCATTGCCAGAATTCAGCGACGATCCGTCACGCGGCGGTGAGAAAGTGCTCGAGGCCATCCAGGCTGCCTGGATCGACGAAGCCGACTAAGCGTCACTTGCAGGTTAGGCAATCCCCCAGAACCCGCGTATAATTCGCGGGTTTAATTTTTCGTAACACTCATATTCTGGAGTTTTCCATGGCTGTTCAACGTACTTTCTCGATCATCAAGCCTGACGCTGTTCCAAAAACGTCATCGGCAAGATCACCACTCGCTTCGAAGAAGCTGGCCTGAAAATCGTTGCCTCGAAAATCAAGCAACTGTCCAAAGCCGAAGCCGAAGGCTTCTACGCTGAGCACAGCGCTCGCGGCTTCTTCGGTGACCTGGTTGCCTTCATGACTTCCGGTCCAGTTGTTGTTCAGGTTCTGGAAGGCGAAAACGCCATCGCTCTGAACCGTGAGCTGATGGGCGCTACCAACCCTAAAGAAGCTGCTGCCGGCACCATCCGTGCTGACTTCGCCGAGTCGATCGACGCCAACGCCGTTCACGGTTCGGACTCCGAAGCTGCCGCTGCTCGCGAAATCGCTTACTTCTTCGCTGCTACCGAGGTAACCACTCGCTAAGCGAAAGCTTACGGGTGAGGGTGAATCCATGACGACATCTACTGGCAAAATCAACCTGTTGGGCCTGACCCAGCCGGAAATGGAACAATTCTTCGACTCTATCGGGGAGAAGCGCTTCCGTGCCGGCCAGGTGATGAAATGGATTCACCATTTTGGCGTGTCCGACTTTGCGGCCATGACCAACGTAGGCAAGGTCTTGCGCGAAAAGCTCGAGGCCGTTGCCGAGATTCGCCCACCGGAAGTGGTCAGTGAAGACATTTCCGCCGACGGCACCCGCAAATGGGTGATCCGCGTTGCCTCCGGCAGCTGCGTCGAGACCGTCTACATTCCTACCGACGACCGCGGTACCCTGTGCGTATCGTCGCAAGCCGGCTGTGCCCTGGACTGCAGTTTCTGCTCCACCGGCAAGCAAGGCTTCAACAGCAACCTCACCGCCGCCGAAGTGATCGGCCAGGTGTGGCTTGCCAACAAATCCTTCGGGACCGTCCCTGCCAAAGTCGACCGCGCGATTACCAACGTGGTGATGATGGGCATGGGCGAGCCCTTGCTGAACTTCGACAACGTCATCGCCGCCATGAAAATCATGATGGATGACCTTGGCTATGGCATTTCCAAGCGTCGCGTCACGCTGTCCACCTCGGGCGTGGTACCGATGATCGACGAACTGGCCAAGCACATCGACGTGTCGCTGGCCCTTTCGCTGCACGCGCCGAACGACGAACTGCGCAACAAGCTGGTTCCGATCAACAAGAAGTACCCGCTGAAGATGCTGCTGGAATCGTGCATGGGCTACATGTCTACCTTGGGCGGCAAGCGCGTGCTCACCGTCGAGTACACCTTGCTCAAGGACGTCAATGACCAGCCTGAGCATGCCGCGCAAATGATCGAGTTGCTGCGCGACGTACCGTGCAAGATCAACCTGATCCCGTTCAACCCGTTCCCGCATTCGGGCTACGAGCGGCCAAGCAACAACGCCATTCGTCGCTTCCAGGACCTGCTGCACCACGGTGGTTTCAACGTCACCACCCGTACCACCCGTGGCGACGACATCGACGCTGCCTGCGGCCAGCTGGTTGGCCAGGTCAACGACCGTACCCGCCGCAGTGAACGCTATATCGCTGTTCGCCAGCTTTCCGCAGACGTCGAGCTGCAAGACAGCGCCGCCAGCCACTGACCGGGACCTCGCCCATGAGCCTGCGCACCGCGCTGTCGATCCTTGCGCTTTCGCTGCTGGCCGGCTGCGTGTCGGGTGGCGTGGGCGACCCCCTGGCCAGTCGCCAGGGGAAGGTGGAAGCGGGGCGAGCTTATGTGCAGCTTGGCCTGGGTTATTTGCAACAGGGTTTGACCGAGCAGGCCAAGGCACCACTGGGCAAGGCCTTGGCGCTGGATGGGCGGGATGCCGACGCGCACGCTGCCCTGGCGCTGGTGTTTCAGGCCGAAGGCGAACCGGCGCTGGCCGAAACGCACTTTCGCAAGGCCCTGCAGATCAGCAGCGGCGACACACGAATTAGCAACAATTACGGCAGTTTCCTTTATGCTCAGGGGCGATTTGCCGAGGCCGAGCAGATGTTTCGCCTGGCCAGTGCCGATACCCTGTATCCTGAGCGCTCACGCGTGTACGAGAACCTGGGCCTGACCGCCCTCAAGCTCGAGCGCCGCGACCAGGCGCATGCCTATCTGTTGAAAGCGTTGCAACTCAACCAGCGGCAACCGAAAGCGTTGCTGGAAATGGCTGAGTTGTCCTACGAAAACAGGCATTATGTGCAGGCCCGGGACTACTACGATCGTTTCAGCCAGTTGAGCGACCACGACGCCCGTAGCCTGCTGCTGGGCAGCCGCCTTGCCAGAGTGTTCGACGAGCAGGGCGCACTGGCCGAACTGGGCCAGCAATTACAACGACTTTATCCCGGTACGCCGGAATACCAGCAATACCTGTCGGAGCAACGATGAACGCCGCGCATCCCGAAGTAGCAGTAGCGCCTGGCCAGAACCCCGGTGAGCTTTTGCGCCTGGCCCGTGAGAAACGGGACTGGTCTCAAGCCGAGGTGGCCCGCAAGCTCAACCTCACTGTCAGTTCGTTGAACCACGTGGAAACCGGCGCCTTCGACAAGCTGCCCGGGCATACCTTCGCGCGTGGCTATATTCGCGCCTATGCCAAGTTGATGGAGCTCGACCAGGCCGCCCTGGTAGAGGCCTTCGACCGCTACACCGGTACTCACGCCAAGGGCAGCGAAGTGCATTCGCTGGGCCGCATCGAAGAGCCGGTGCGCCTGTCGCATAACATCCTGCGCGGCGTCAGCCTGCTGTTGCTGGTGGCCGTGGTCGGTGGCGGCTTTGTTTGGTGGCAGGACCAGGGCAGCCTGCGTGGCAAGGACCTGGCCAAGATTGCCCTGGAGCACGTCGAAGTCGAAAGCGCCGACGGCACCACCCAGATTCACCCGCTCGATGAGCCTGAAGACCAGGCCGTTTCCGTCGGCCAGCAGGCCGAAAGCGCGCCGTTGGCGCTGGAGCAGGGCGCAACCGAGCAGCCTGCCGCGGCCGCTGAACAGGCGCCGACCAGCGCGGCCCCAGCCGCTGCCGCAGTGCCGGCCCCGGCAGCGGGCCAGCAAGCACCCGCGCAACCCGCGCCTGCTGCTGCGCCTGCCCCGGTAGCACCGGTTACCCCAGCACCTGCCGCTGTTGCGCCTGCGGCGCCCGCGTCTACCGTGGTCGCCGCCGAGCCTGCCGCAATACCGGCTGGCAGTGCCAAGGTTGCCATCCAGTTCACCGCCGATTGCTGGACCCAGGTCAGCGACGGCAACGGCAAGGTGCTGTTCAGCGCCATCAAGCGCAAGGGGGACAACCTCGAGCTGACCGGCAAGCCGCCGTTCGCGGTGCGTCTGGGCTTTGCCCGTGGCGCCCAGGTCAGCTACAACGGCCAGGCCGTCGATGTTGCCCCGTTCACCAGTGGCGAGACCGCTCGCCTGAAGTTGGGACAGTAAGTCATGCACGGCGAATCTCCGATCAAACGTCGCGAATCCCGCAAAATTTGGGTTGGCAATGTGCCGGTGGGTGGTGACGCACCCATCGCGGTGCAGAGCATGACCAACACCGATACCAACGATGTAGCCGCCACCGTGGCGCAAATCCAGCGCCTGGTCGATGCCGGCGTGGACATCGTACGTGTCTCGGTACCGGACATGGACGCCGCCGAAGCCTTCGGCAAGATCAAGCAGCTGGTCAGCGTGCCGCTGGTCGCCGACATCCATTTCGACTACAAGATCGCTCTGCGCGTTGCCGAGCTGGGCGTCGATTGCCTGCGTATCAACCCAGGCAACATCGGCCGTGAAGACCGTGTGCGCGCTGTGGTCGATGCCGCCCGCGACCGTGGTATCCCGATCCGTATCGGGGTCAACGCCGGTTCCCTGGAAAAAGACCTGCAGAAGAAGTACGGCGAGCCAACCCCGGCAGCGCTGGTCGAGTCGGCCCTACGCCACGTCGAGCACCTCGACCGCCTGGACTTCCAGGACTTCAAGGTCAGCGTCAAGGCCTCCGACGTGTTCATGGCCGTCGAAGCCTACCGGCTGCTGGCCAAGCAGATCGTGCAGCCGTTGCACTTGGGCATCACCGAAGCCGGTGGCCTGCGTTCGGGGACGGTGAAATCTGCCGTCGGCCTCGGTATGCTGCTGGCCGAAGGCATTGGCGATACCATCCGTATCTCGCTGGCGGCCGACCCGGTCGAAGAAGTGAAAGTCGGCTACGACATCCTCAAGTCGCTGCACCTGCGTTCGCGTGGCATCAACTTCATCGCCTGCCCGAGCTGCTCGCGGCAGAACTTCGATGTGGTCAAGACCATGAACGAGCTGGAAGGGCGCCTGGAAGACTTGCTGGTGCCGCTGGACGTGGCGGTGATCGGTTGCGTGGTCAACGGCCCAGGTGAAGCCAAGGAAGCCCATGTAGGCTTGACCGGCGGCACGCCGAACCTGATCTACATCGACGGCAAGCCTGCGCAGAAACTGACCAATGACAACCTGGTCGATGAGCTGGAAAAACTCATCCGCCAGAAAGCGGCCGAAAAGGTCGAGGCCGACGCGGCGCTGATCGTCCGTGGCTGACACACAGAATTCGTAAGGACTTTTCGTGAGCAAATCGCTGCAAGCCATCCGTGGCATGAACGACATCCTGCCAGAACAGTCGCCACTGTGGCGCTACTTCGAAGGCACCGTGGCCGGCCTGCTGGACACCTACGGGTACAGCCAGATCCGCACGCCGATCGTCGAGTTCACCGAGCTGTTCAAGCGCTCGATCGGTGAAGTGACCGACATCGTCGAAAAGGAGATGTACACCTTCGAGGACCGCAACGGCGATTCGCTGACCCTGCGCCCTGAAGGCACCGCGGCCTGCGTGCGCGCTGTGCTCGAACATGGCATCACCGGCAACGGCCAGGTGCAGAAGCTGTGGTACATCGGGCAGATGTTCCGCCATGAGCGCCCGCAGAAGGGCCGCTACCGCCAGTTTCACCAGATTGGCGTGGAAGTGTTCAACCTGGACGGCCCGGACATCGACGCCGAGCTGATCATGCTGACCTGGCGCCTGTGGGGCCTGCTGGGTATCCAGGATGCGGTCAAGCTCGAACTCAACAGCCTCGGCACCAGTGAAGCCCGTGCACGCTACCGTGACGCGTTGGTCGAGTTCCTCTCGGCGCGCCTGGAGCAGTTGGACGAAGACAGTCAGCGCCGCCTGAAGAGCAACCCGCTGCGCATTCTCGACAGCAAGGACCAGAACACCCAGGCGGTGCTGGTTGGCGCTCCGAAGCTGGAAGACTACCTGGACGAAGAATCCCGCGTGCACTTCGAAGGCCTCAAGGCCCGCCTGGACGCCGCCGGTATTCCGTTCGTGATCAACACCAAGCTGGTGCGTGGCCTGGACTACTACAGCAAGACCGTGTTCGAGTGGGTGACCGACAAGCTCGGTGCCCAGGGCACCGTGTGTGCCGGTGGCCGCTACGATGGCCTGGTCGAGCAGATGGGCGGCAAGCCAACCACGGGTGTTGGTTTCGCCATGGGCATCGAGCGCCTGATCCTGCTGCTGGAAACCCTGGGCAAGGTGCCAGAGTCCATCAGCCGCCAGATCGACGTTTACCTGTGCGCCTTCGGCGAGCAGGCGGAACTGGCTGGCCTGCGCCTTTCCGAAGGCCTGCGCGACCGCCTGCCGGGCCTGCGCCTGGCAGTCAACGCCGGCGGTGGCAGTTTCAAAAGCCAGTTCAAGAAAGCCGACAAGAGCGGCGCGCTGTTTGCCCTGATCCTCGGCGACGACGAATTGGCCAAGCAAGAGATTGGCTTGAAGCCCCTGCGTGGCCAGGGCGAACAACAGAACATTGCCTGGGATGCTCTTGCAGAGCACCTGGAAACCGCGATCGCGCAGGCGTAACGCGGTTCAACAAGCGAATAGGCGAAAAGGAGTATTGGGGTGTCGAGTACCGATGATGATGACCTGGCAGGGGTCAAGGACTGGTGGAACCGCAACGGCAAGCCGCTGCTGACCGGCGCATTGCTGGCTGGCGTGGTGGTGCTGGGCTGGAATACCTGGCACAAGTACCAGAACAACCAGTCGCAAGGTGCCTCGCAGCTGTATCAGGCTTTGCTTGAAACCAGCCTGACGCCGACTGGCCAGCCAGACGCCACCAAGGTCGCGGAGCTGTCCGGCAAGCTCAAGAGCGAGTTCGGCGGCACCGCCTACGCCCAGTACGGCAGCCTGTTCGTGGCCAAGGTAGCGGTCGAGACCGGCAAGCTCGACGACGCTGCCGCCGAGCTGAAAAGCGTGCTGGACAAGCCGGCCGACGTGACCCTGGGCGAGATTTCGCGCCAGCGTCTGGCTCGCGTACTGGCCGCCCAGAACAAGGCCGAGGACGCCCTGAAGCTGCTTGACGGCGACGCCGACAAAGCCTTCCTGGCCAGCCGTGAAGAGTTGAAGGGTGACCTGCTGGTACAGCTGGGTCGCGCCGACGACGCGCACAGCGCTTACGAAAAAGCCAAGGCTGCGCTGTCCGATGACGCGGCGGTCGGTGGCCTGCAATTGAAGCTGGATGACCTGGCTAAAGGGGACGCGTAAGTGATCGGTTGGAAACATGCAGCAGTGCTGACCCTGGCCGTACTGGCCGCAGGTTGCAGCAGCAACAGCAAGAAAGAACTGCCCCCGGCCGAGCTGACCAAGTTCACCGAGGAAGTGGTGCTGAAAAAGCAGTGGAGCCGTTCGATCGGTGACGGCCAGGGTAAAACCTACAACACCTTGGTACCGGCCATCGAAAACGACCGTATCTACGCTTCCGACGTCAATGGCGAAGTCTTTGCCCTTGATCGCATCAACGGTGACGTGGTGTGGAAGAAAGACCTGGAGCTGCAGGTTTCCGGCGCTGTTGGCGTGGGCTACGGCCTGGTCATGCTCGGTACCCTCAAGGGTGAAGTCATTGCCCTGGACTCCAGCACCGGTGAAGAGCGCTGGCGCTCCCGCGTGACCAGCGAAGTGCTGGCCCCACCGGCCAACAACGGTGATGTGGTGGTGGTACAGACCCAGGACGACCGCCTGATCGGCCTGGATGCCGCCACTGGCGACCGCCGCTGGATCTACGAAAACACCCCGGCCGTACTGACCCTGCGTGGCACCGGTGCGCCGATCGCCACCAACCGTCTGGCCATTGCCGGCCTGTCCACTGGCAAGGTGGTCGCGGTGGACATCAACAACGGCGTGCCGGTGTGGGAAAGCCGCGTGGCCATCCCGCAGGGCCGTTCCGAGCTGGACCGTGTGGTCGACATCGACGGCGGCCTGCTGCTGTCCGGTGAAACCCTCTACGTCAGCACCTACCAGGGCCGCGTAGCGGGCCTGGACCTGGAAAGCGGCCGCGTGCTGTGGCAGCGCGATGCCTCCAGCTATGTGGGTGTCGCCCAGGGTTACGGCAACGTCTATGTCAGCGAAGCCTCGGGTACTGTCGAGAGTGTCGACGAGCGCTCTTCCAGCGCCCTGTGGAGCAACGACACCATGGCCCGCCGTCAGCTGTCGGCACCGGAAGTGTTCTCCAGCTACGTGGCTGTAGGGGACTTCGAAGGCTACCTGCACCTGCTGAGCCAGGTCGATGGCCGTTTCGTCGGCCGTGAGCGTATCGACAGCGATGGCCTGCGCGCCCGGCCACTTGTGGTCGGTGACACCATCTACGTCTTCGGCAACAGCGGCAAGCTCGAGGCACTGACCGTCCGCTGAAGCTATGCTTGGAGCCTTGGCGGGCTTCAAGCCGCGGCGTAGGAAACGCCGCCCGTACTCCGGCCGCTGCCTTGCAGCGGCCTTTGCATTTTCAAGAATTCGAGAGTGGAGAGCCGATGGTTCCCGTAATAGCCCTGGTGGGCCGCCCGAACGTCGGCAAATCCACCATGTTCAACCGCCTGACCAAAACCCGCGATGCCATCGTCGGTGACTTGTCGGGCCTGACCCGTGACCGCCAGTACGGTGACGCCACCTGGCAGGGTCGTTCCTTCATTTTGATCGACACCGGTGGTATCACCGGTGACGAAGTGGGCATGGACGAGAAAATGGCCGAGCAGTCGCTCATGGCCATCGAAGAAGCCGACTATGTGCTGTTTCTGGTCGATGCCCGTGCGGGCATGACCGCAGCAGACCAGATGATCGCCGAGCACCTGCGCAAGCGGAACAAGTCGGCGATTCTGGTTGCCAACAAGATCGACAACATCGACCCCGACGTTGCCCGCGCCGAATTCTCGCCAATGGGCATGGGTAACGCCATTCCGGTGGCGGGTTCCCAGGGCCGTGGTATCAATGCCCTGATGGAAGCCGTGCTCGGCCACCTGCCGCGTGATGCCGAAGACGAAGCCCTCGACCAGGAAGTCGCCGAAGGCGAGGAAGCCGTGCGCATTCCTGGCCCAAGCGAAAAGGATGGCATCAAGATCGCCATCATCGGCCGCCCCAACGTTGGTAAGTCGACCCTGGTCAACCGCATGCTCGGCGAAGAGCGTGTGGTGGTCTACGACGAGCCAGGCACCACCCGCGACAGTATCTACATCCCGTTCGAACGCGATGGCGAGAAGTACACCTTCATCGACACCGCCGGGGTGCGTAAGCGCGGCAAGATCCACGAGGAAGTCGAAAAGTTCTCGGTGGTGAAGACGCTGCAGGCGATCAAGGACGCCAACGTGGTCATCTTCGTCATGGATGCCCGCGAAGGCGTGGTTGACCACGACCTCAACCTGCTGGGCTTCGCCCTGGAAGCCGGCCGCGCCATCGTCATCGCCCTGAACAAGTGGGATGGCATGGAACCGGGCGAGCGTGCCTACGTGAAGACCGAGCTGGAGCGCCGGCTGTTCTTCGTCGACTTCGCCGACATTCACTTCATTTCCGCCTTGCATGGCACAGGTGTAGGCAACCTGTACAAGTCGGTGCAGGCCGCGTTCAAGTCGGCGGTCACCCGTTGGCCGACCAGCCGCCTGACGCAGATCCTCGAAGATGCCGTGAGCGAGCACCAGCCGCCGTTGGTCAATGGCCGCCGCATCAAGCTGCGCTATGCCCACCTCGGGGGTGCCAACCCGCCGCTGATCGTGATCCACGGCAACCAGACCGAGAGCATTCCCAAGTCGTACTCGCGTTACCTGGAAAACACCTACCGCCGCGTACTGAAACTGGTCGGTACGCCGATCCGTATCGAGTACAAGGGCGGTGAGAACCCGTTCGAGGGCAAGAAGAACACCCTCACCGACCGCCAGGTCAACAAGAAGCGCCGCTTGATGTCGCACCACAAGAAGGCCGAGAAGAAGCGCCGCGACAAGCGCTAGCAGTGATAACGGGGCCGCTATGCGGCCCCGTTTTTGATCCACCGCAATCCCCCTATTGTTTCAACCTTTTTCCTGACCGCTCGATCCGCTATGCTCGGACTCCACCCCGTGCCGGATACACCCCAGGAAAGAGGGCTCCATGATCCGCAGCAAACTGCCGAATGTCGGCACGACCATCTTCACCACCATGTCCCAGCTCGCCGTGCAGACTGGCGCGCTCAACCTGTCCCAAGGCTTCCCCGATTTCAATGGCCCGCAGGCACTGCTCGATGCGGTAGGCCGGCACGTGGCCGCCGGGCATAACCAGTATTCGCCGATGACCGGCTTGCCGGCCCTGCGCCAGCAGGTGGCGGCCAAGGTCGAGCGCCTGTATGGCGCCAGGGTGGATGCGGACCAGGAAGTGACCATCACCCCGGGTGCCACCGAGGCGATCTTTTGTGCCATCCAGGCGGTGGTGCATGCCGGTGACGAGGTGATTGTCTTCGACCCGTGCTACGACAGCTACGAGCCGTCCGTGGAGCTGGCCGGTGGCCGCTGTGTGCATGTGCAACTGAGCGACGGCAATTTCCGTATCGACTGGCAGAAGTTCAGCGATGCGCTGAGCCCGCGCACGCGCATGGTCATCCTCAACTCGCCGCACAACCCCAGCGGTGCCTTGATCACCCGCGAAGACCTTGACCAGCTGGCAAAGCTCGTTGCCGACCGCGATATTTACCTGGTCAGCGATGAAGTGTACGAGCACCTGGTTTATGACGGCGTTCGCCATGCCAGCGTGCTGGCCCACGAGCAGCTGTACCAACGTGCCTTCGTGGTCAGCTCGTTCGGCAAGACCTACCACGTTACCGGCTGGAAGACAGGCTACGTGATCGCTCCGCCCGCGCTGAGCGCAGAGCTGCGCAAGGTGCACCAGTACGTCAACTTCTGCGGGGTGACACCGCTGCAGTGTGCGCTGGCCGACTTCATGGCCGAGCACCCCGAGCATATCGATGAACTGCCGGCGTTCTATCAGGCCAAGCGCGACCTGTTCTGCGGTTTGCTGGAGGGCTCGCGCTTCAGCTTTGCCCGCACGGCGGGCACTTATTTCCAGCTGGTGGATTATTCGCAGATCCGCCCGGACCTGAACGATGTCGACATGTCGCTGTGGCTGACCCGTGAGCACGGCGTGGCGACCATCCCGGTGTCGGTGTTCTACCAGCAACCCATCCCCGAGCAACGCCTGGTGCGCCTGTGCTTTGCCAAACGAGAGGAGACGCTGCGTCAGGCAGCGGAACGACTATGCGCGATCTGAGCACACTGCCGAACCTGAGAGTCGCCCTGGTGCAAACCACCCTGGCCTGGCACGACCGCGAGGCCAACTATGCACACTTCGAGGAGTTGCTGGAGCAGGTGGGCGAAGTGGACCTGGTGATCCTGCCGGAAATGTTCACCACCGGCTTTTCGATGCAGTCGGAAAGCTTGTGCGAGCCGGAGAACGGCCCGACCTACAAATGGCTGAAAGCCCAGGCGAAGAAATACAGCGCGGTGATTACCGGCAGCGTAATCATCCAGGCGGCCGATGGTAGCCACCGCAACCGTCTGTTGTGGGCGCGACCGGACGGCGAGATCCTGCATTACGACAAACGCCACCTGTTCCGCATGGCCGGTGAGCACAAGCATTACACCCCAGGCGAGCGCCAGGTGCAGTTCGAGGTAAAGGGCTGGCGGATTCGCCCGCTGATTTGTTATGACCTGCGCTTCCCGGTGTGGAGCCGCGATGCCCAGGACACCGACCTGCTGCTGTACACCGCCAACTGGCCGGCAGCGCGCCGCCAGCACTGGAACCGCCTGTTGCCGGCGCGGGGTATCGAGAACCTGTGTTATGTGGCTGCGGTGAACCGGGTGGGCACGGATGGCAAAGGCTTTGCGTATTCGGGTGACAGCCAGGTGCTGGACTTCCAGGGCGAGAGCCTGCTGAGCGCCGGCGAGGCGGACGGGGTATTTACTGCTGTGTTGAGTGCGGCGGAACTGGCGGCGTACCGGGCCAAATTCCCGGCCAACCTGGATGCCGATACCTTCGAGTTGCACTGACAGCAGGTCAGGCCCCTTGTAGCACAAGGGGCCTGATGCCTTTCCATCAATGTCTGATCAGTAAACATCCCGCCGATACCGCCCATCCTCGATCAGTTGCTGCACAGCGGCTTCCCCAAGCATGCCGTTGAGCGCCGCATCTACCCCGCAGCCATGCCTTGCAGGCTGCCGCAGACATACACACAGGCACCCTCCGCGACCCAGCGTTTGAACGCGTCAGCCTGCTGCAGCAACACATCCTGCACATACACCTTCTCGGCCTGATCCCGCGAAAACGCCAGGTCCAGCCGTGCCAGGTCGCCGCTGTCCAGCCAGCCCTGCAGTTCATCCCCACACAACAGGTCATGCGCTCGGTTACGCTCGCCAAACAGCAGCCAGTTGCGCTGCTCACCTGCATTTGCCCGGGCCCGGATCAAGCTGCGCAGGCCGGCAATGCCTGTGCCGTTGCCGATCAGGATCAGTGGGGCAGCGGTTTCGGGCAGGTGGAAGCCACTGTTCCTTCGCAGGCGCAGGCTCAATGTGCCGTTCAACGGCAAGTACTCGGTCAGCCAACCGGAACCCAGGCCCAGGTGGCCGTCGGCGTGGCGTTCCTGGCGCACGATCAGCTCCAGCACACCATCACTGGCGATCGAGGCAATGGAGTATTCGCGGCTGCCGATTGGCACCAGTGCGTCGATCAGCGCTTGCGGCTGCAAGCCGATCAGGTGATCGCGGCGTGTTGGCAGCTGGCGGCCAGCCAGGGCTTGGGCCAGTGTTTCGCTCAGGCCATTCACTTGCACCTGGGTGTTGGCGTCCAGTGCCATGCCCTTGAGGAACGCGTCGATCCGTGGCTGACCATTGAGCGGCAGGATCTCCACCAGGTCACCGGCTTCCCAGCTGGCAGGCGCCTCTGGGCGCAGGCCTAGCAGGTACACCGGTTGGCCCTGACTGCCCGGGTTGAGCAGTTCGCGGTGCACCAGCGACCAGTTGCCAAAGCTCGGCGGTTGCCATGCAGCTACCGGCTGGGCACCGGTTAGTTGTGCCAGTTCCTGCTGCCACTGCTGCAGGGCAGCCTGGTCGGCGTTGTCCACTTCCACCGGGCTGAAGGCGCTGCTGGCACCGCGCTCACCCAGCCACGCCTGCAGGCGTCGAGCAAAGCCGCAGAAGTGCGGGTACTGGCGATCACCGAGGGCGAGCAGGGCATAGCTGAGGTCGTTCAGTACCCAGGGCTGGCCGAGCACCTTGCGCTCGAAGGCGCGGGCGCTGTCGGGGGCTTCGCCATCGCCGAACGTGCTGACCACGAACAGCGCACGGCGGGCCTGGCGCAGGTCGTTTTCGCCCAACTCGGCCAGGGCGCGCACTTGCACTGGCAGGCCGGCGGCTTGCAATTGCCCGGCACTCTGCCAGGCCAGCTGTTCGGCAAAGCCGCTTTGGCTGGCAAAACCGATCAGCCAGCTATCGCCACTGCCGTTGCTACTGGCGACGTTGCCACGGGCCTCACGTACCTGGCGCTTTTTGCGGCGACGGTCGAGGTACAGCAGCCAGCCGGTGACGAAGAACAACGGCATTGTCAGGCTGGCGATGGTGACGATGATGCGCCCCGGCAGGCCAAAGTACTCACCGACGTGCAGGGCGTAGACGCTTTGCAGCAGCTGGGCCTTGAAGGATTTGTCGGTGTAGCGGTCGTGGTTTTTCACCTGGCCGGTGGCCGGGTCCAGCACCAGGGTGTTGAAGGCGCGAGGGTGATCGGCGTTGTCCAGCAGGTAGAACAGGTTGGCCGGCTGGCCGCCAGCCGGTGGCAGGCGCAGGTTGTAGGCGGCAAGGCCTGGGCCTGCGGCGTCCTTGAGGTTGGACCAGATGGCGTCGTAGTCGACCACCAGCGGCGGGGCATTCTTGTCGACTTTCTGCGGCCCGTGGCGGCCACGGCCTTCGCCGCGCTTCTGCTGCTGGCCGGCCGCTGGCGCGTCGGCCAGCAGCTTGTTCAGGCCTTCGCGGTACCATTCGTAGGACCAGAACAGCCCGGTCAGGGCGAACAGCAGATAGAACAGCAGGCACCAGGTGCCGGCCACGGCGTGCAGGTCCCAGTTGAAGGCACGGCCTTTCTTGGCCCAGTCGAAGGTCAGCCAGGTGCGCCAGTCCAGCGCCTTGCGCGGCCAGCGCAGGTACAGGCCGGACAGGCAGAAGAACACCAGCATCAGGGTGCAGGCACCGGTGATCTGCCGGCCAGTGTCGCCCATGGCCAGGAAACGGTGCAGGTTGAGCATGAGATTGAAGAAGCCTTGCCCGGCTACTTCGCCTTTTAGTTCGCCAGTGTACGGGTCGGCATAGCGCAGCTCGCCACGGCGTTCGCCCGGTGGTGGCATGAAGAAGATGCGTGCGGCATTGCCTTCGCGCACGTCCACCCACAGCATCGACACTTTGTCATGTTGCTGGGCTTCGACCCGCTGCACCAGTTCGGCCGGTGGCAGCACGCCTTCGGCGCGCACTTCTACCTTGAGCACATCGGCATTGAACGCACGCAGCAGTTCTTCCTGGAACGAGTACAGGGCGCCGGTAATGCCCATCAAGGCCAGTACCAGGCCTGCGGTGATGCCAAAGAACCAGTGCAATTGGAACAGCGTCTTCTTCACCACATCGATCACCTTGTCTTACTGCCGCACACTGCGCGGCGTGCATTATGCCTTGATACGCAAAAGCCCCGCTCACAGGAATGAACGGGGCTTGAGGGTGTTTCGTCAGAAGTGGACGCTGGTGGTCAACAGTGCAGTCCGCCCGGCCGCCTGGTTGGCGAAGTGGGTGGAGAAGGCCTTGTCGTAGTACACCTCGTTGGTCAGGTTCTGCACGTTCAACTGCAGGTCGACGTTCTTGGTCAGCTTGTAGGCGGCCATGGCGTCGTAGCGTACGTAGCTGTCGACCATGGTGGTGTTGGCCACGCTGCCGTACACGTCATCCACGTAGAAGGCACCGCCACCGACGGTCAGCTTCGGCGTGATCGAGTAGGTCGTCCACAGGCTGGCGCTGTTGTTCGGTGTGTTCGGCAGCTGGTTGCCGTCGTTGGCCTTGCCCAGCGGGCCGCCGTCGATCTGGCGAGCCTGCATGTAGGTGTAACCGGCGAATACCTGCCATTTGTCGGTGATCTTGCCGCTGGCCGACAGTTCGATACCTTGCACGCGGGTTTCGCCGACGTTTTCGTAGGTGGTGGTGTCCACCTGGACGCGGGCGTTTTCCTTCTCGGTGCGGAACAGTGCGGCGGTCAGCGACAGGCGCTGGTCGAGCAGGTCCCACTTGGTGCCGATTTCGTAGTTGGTGGTTTCTTCCGGCTCCATGTCGCTGCTCAACAGGTTGCCGTTGCGGTCAGTGCTGTTTGGTGGCGGGTTGCCTTCCATGCCTTCGCCAAGCATCGCGCCTGGAGGTGTCGCGGAGGTGGCATAGGAAACGTAGATGCTACCGTTCTCGGCTGGCTTCCAGACCAGGCCAAGTTGGCCCGTTACGAATTCACTCTTGTCTCGACCTTTGGCTGCGATTCCTTTGGTGTTCACGACGGTCGCGCCAGCAGCGTCATAAGTACGGTACTGGGTGTCGAAGTGGTCGTAGCGCAGCCCCATGTTCAGCAGCCAATCAGGCGTTAGCTCCAGGGTGTCGAACACATACAGGGCGCGCGTAGTGCCTTTGGTATCGGTGCCGGCGTAGTTGCGCGAGATCGCGCCGTTCCATGGGTCGTCCGGGTTCGGGTTGCCCAGCGAGGTGCAGTTGTAGCCGCTGTTCGCGCCGATCAGGCTTGGGTTACAGGTGGTGGCGGTCGAGCCACGGGTATTGGTGTCGACGTTGTAGGTGGAGCGCTTGCTCTCTTCACGGCTCAGTTCGATACCGGTGGAGAAGCTGTTCTTCAGGCCGCCCAGGTAGAACTCGCCGAACAGGTCGGTCTGGTTGGTGGTGGTGGCGGTGTTGCCGACACGGGTGTTGGCACGGCGCCAGACGCTACCGTTGTTGACGTTGCCCTTGCTGTCGTCAGGCTGGGTCAGGATGTAGTCCTGCATGCTGTTGCCGTGACGCAGGGTGTTCTTGATGGTCAGCGAGTCGGTCAGGTCGTGCTCGATGGCGAAGGTGGCGATGTCCACGCGGCTCTTGCGGAAGTCACGACCGGTCAAGCCATAGAAGTTATCGCTGTCGCCGCCGTCGTCCGGTTTGCTCGGGTGCGCCGAGGTGCGTCCACCGCTGCCATTGGTCGGAATGCTGTACGGGATGCCCGAATCCGGCAGGTCGTCGCTTTCCAGGTGGTAGTAGTCGAGGTTGACGCGGGTCGGGGTGCCCAGGCCGAAGGCCAGCGATGGGGCGATACCCCAGCGGTCGTAGTTGACCTTGTCGCGGCCGGCGACGTTGCTTTCGTGGGTCATCAGGTTCAGGCGGCCGGCAACGGTGTCGCTGAATTGGTAGTTGCCGTCGAAGGTGTAGCGTTGGGTCTGGTCGCTGCCCCAGGTCCAGGCGCCGTCCAGCGAGTTGCCCAGGTGCGCACGCTTGCTCACCAGGTTGATGGTGCCGCCGGCCGCGCCGCGGCCACCGATGGCCGAGTTCGGGCCCTTGGCCACTTCAACCGATTCGATGGCAAAGATTTCGCGGGTTTGTGCGCCAGTGTCACGCACGCCATCCAGATAGGTATCGCCTTGGGCGTCGAAGCCGCGAATGAACGGGCGGTCACCTTGCGGGTTGCCGCCTTCGCCGGCACCAAAGGTGATGCCCGGCACAGTACGCAAGGCGTCCTGCAGGGTCAGGGCATTGGTGTCCTTGATCACTTGCTGCGGGATCACGGTGACCGAGCGCGGGGTGTCCACCAGCGGCGCGGTGTACTTCTGCGAGGCGGCCTTCTCGACCTTGTAATCGGTGCTGGCTTGTTCAGCCTTGCCGTTGACGCTGGTGGCATCGAGGGTAATGGCGCTGCTGGCGGCCGGGTCGGCGGCATACACCGACGAGGCGCTAAGGGCGACACCGATGGCAGACACGATCAGGCGTGGCGAACTCACTGCAGATGGTACGTACTGGCGCATTGCTTAGGACCTTCCCCAAGGTGTTGAGGCGGCGGATACTAATGTAAGCAATTGTGACTAACAATTGAGAGTCGTTACCATTCGTGAAGAATTTACAATCTTTACAATTTGCCCTTACGGTTTCATACAGCTGAAACGTCTTAAGCGGCGAACGGGGCTTGTGCAGCGCAAAAGGGAATCAATATCATTGGCGCCTTTACATTTCCTAACGGTGCTGCCGCCATGCTGCTTCACATCCCAGGCCTGTTCGACGCTGATGAACTGGCCCGTATCCGCGAGGCGCTGGAGCAGGCCGACTGGGCCGATGGCAAGGTCACGGCTGGTTATCAGTCGGCCAAGGCCAAACACAACCTGCAGTTGCCGGAAGGGCACGCGCTGGCCAAGGAGATCGGCTCTGCGCTGATCGACCGCTTGTGGAAAACCCCGCGCTTCATGTCTGCAGCGTTGCCGCACAAGGTGTTCCCGCCGCTGATCAATTGCTACCGCGAAGGTGGCAACTTCGGTTTCCACATCGACAACGCCCTGCGCCAGCCCAAGGGCAGCCCGGAGCGGGTGCGTACCGACCTGTCTTCCACGCTGTTCCTCAGCGACCCAGACAGCTACGACGGCGGTGAGCTGGTGATTCAGGACACCTATGGCGTGCAGCAGGTCAAGCTGGCCGCCGGTGACCTGGTGCTGTACCCCGGCACCAGCCTGCACAAGGTCAACCCGGTGACCCGTGGGCAGCGCTATGCCGCATTCTTCTGGACCCAGAGCCTGGTGCGCGAGGACAGCCAGCGGGCACTGCTGTTCGAGATGGACAACGCCATCCAGCAACTGACTGCCGATGTGCCAGACCATCCTTCGCTGCTGCAACTGACGGGCACCTACCACAACCTGCTGCGCCGCTGGGCTGAGGTCTGAGCCGTGTCCTATCTGTTGCGACGTGAAGAAGTGGTGGATGTGGCCGGCTTGCAGGCCATGCTCGAAGAAAGCCCCGGCAAGGCCGCCCAGGCGATCTTGGCGGCGGCGGGGCAGGGCGCGGTCGAGGCGCAGTTGCTGTTGGGGCAGATCCTGCTGGATGGCCGCGGTATTGAAGAAGATGCAACCGTGGCCCGGCGTTGGTTTGGCATTGCCGCACAGGGCGGCAGTGCCATGGCGCACAACATGCTCGGGCGTTGCCTGGAACATGGCTGGGGTGGCGAGGTGAGTTTGTCGCAAGCGGCCGTTCACTATGCGCGTGCCGCCGACGCGGGGCTGGACTGGGGCCTGTACAACCTGGGCAACCTACTGGCGACCGGGCGCGGTGTGCCGGCCAATCAGGGGCAGGCACTGATGTGCTACGAGAAGGCTGCGCAAATGGGGCATGCCAAGTCGATGAACCTGTATGGGCGTTACCTGGAGCAGGGCATTGCCACGGCGCCCAGCCCGGCGCGGGCGGTACGCTGGTATCGGCGTTCGGCCGAGGCGGGGGATTTCCGTGGGATGTTCAGCCTGGCGCTGGTGCTGGTCGAGCGTGGGCAACTGGCCGAGGCTGGGCAGTGGCTGGAACACGCGCGGGTTGAAGGGAACATGAACTTCCTGCGCGCTGCGTTGGTAACCTTGCAGGCCGCCGGGCCGGTGTTGATGGCTTTTGCGGCGCGGTATGCCGAGGAGATCGAGCGGCGCGGGGCGTGATGGCGCGGCCCGAAGGGCTGCCCGGTACCTGTGGGCGCCGGTAGCCGTTCCACATTACCTTCGGTGCGCGTGATGATCATGCTGAAAGCCCATTTCCCGAGGGGCTGACATGTCATTCATTCAAGAACGTTCTTTCATTGCCACGCTGACTTCCACTACGCCTGGCTACCAGGGCATTCTCGATTCTGTCGAGTTCAAAACTATGCCTGCCTCGCGTTGTAACAACTGGCTCACCGTTGCATCACCGTATTCAGTCCGGGCACAGCAACGCTTTTGGTTTGGTTACTTCGAGGGCGACAGGCCTGGCTACAGGATTGTCACCGTGGAGTCGGAGGCGGGGGCGTCCCATCGTGATACCTGGGACCTGGGCAGCGGAAATTGCGTGGGTTACTACCCGAAAGTCGCCAAGCCATTGTTATGGCGCATTTGGGTCAGTGGCCAAGCGCTGGCGATCCCAGAGGTTTCCGAGTATTCAGGGGTGACGATTGCCGCAGTTGGTAGCGTACCGCTGGGGGTTCGTGATCGTAAATCGTGGGAGGATCACTATGTCAGCGCAGGTGCGCCGAACAAACTGATCATGCAGATGTGTATCAGCGAGGTGAACGTGCCGTACTTCGACAGCTATTCAATGTTTCGGCGCTGAGCGAGCATTGAAAACGGGGCCTTGCGGCCCCGTCTTGCATTACAGGTAGTAAGCCTTCAGCGGCGGGAAACCGTTGAATTCCACTGCGCTGTAGCTGGTGGTGTAGGCGCCGGTCGACAGCCAGTACAGGCGGTCACCGATGGCCAGGTTCAACGGCAGGCCGTACTTGTAGTTCTCGTACATGATGTCGGCGCTGTCGCAGGTCGGGCCGGCGATGACCACTTCTTCAGCTTCGCCTTTTTTCTCGGTCCAGATCGGGAACTTGATGGCTTCGTCCATGGTTTCGATCAGGCCGGAGAACTTGCCCACGTCGGTGTAGATCCAGCGCTCGACGGCGGTACGCGACTTGCGCGCCACCAGCACCACTTCGCTGACCAGGATGCCGGCGTTGGCGATCAGCGAACGGCCTGGCTCCAGGATGATTTCCGGCAGCTCGTCACCGAAGTCTTCCTTGAGGAAGCGAATGATTTCTTCAGCGTAGGTTTCCAGGCTGTTGGTGCGGGTGATGTAGTTGGCCGGGAAGCCGCCACCCATGTTGATCAGCTTCAGCTCGATGCCGTCTTCTTCTTTCAGGCGCTCGAAGATCACCTTGACCTTGGCGATGGCGGCGTCCCACACGCTGATGTCACGCTGCTGCGAGCCCACGTGGAAGGAAATGCCGTAAGGTACCAGGCCCAGGTCGCGGGCGAGGATCAGCAGGTCCATTGCCATGTCGGTCTGGCAGCCGAACTTGCGGGACAGCGGCCAGTCGGCAGTGGTGGAGCCTTCGGTCAGGATACGCACGTACACTTTCGAGCCCGGTGCGGCCTTGGCAATGTTGCGCAGGTCGGCTTCGGAGTCGGTGGCGTACAGACGCACGCCCTTCTCGTAGAAGTAGCGGATGTCCTTGGACTTCTTGATGGTGTTGCCGTAGCTGATGCGGTCGGCGCTGACGCCACGGTCCATCACCTTGTCCAGTTCGTAGATCGAGGCGATGTCGAAGCTCGAACCTTTCTCTTTGAGCAGGTCGATGATCTCGACGGCCGGGTTGGCCTTGACCGCGTAGTAGACCTTGGCGAATTCGAAACCGGCGCGCAGGTCGTCATAGGCCTGGCTGATCATCTGGGTATCGATGAGTACGAACGGGGTTTCCTGCTTGTCGGCGAACGCCTTCATTTTCTGGAAGGTGTCACGCGCGAAATAGTCTTCGACCTGGATCGACATGCTCAGGGACTCCATGGGCAAACTGAAAGATTAAGTGGCTGCAAACTGAACGTCCTCCGTATCCCCACTTTGGTTCGCCTACTCAGTACTTGAGCCGGATGGATCGTTTCCAGCATGGACGTTCGGCGCGCACTTTAGGGCGTGAAGAATGCAGAATCAACAGGCAATCCGGGCGTGATCGGCGTGGATCGACGACCAGCCATTTGAATAACCGACTCGTGTGACCGGCTGATGTTCCCCACGATGTTTCAAGCGTAAAAAATTGTGGAATGGACCCTGTCGGCCCCCGCGCGGGTAAACCCGCTCCCACAGGGTTTTTGCTGTTCCTGTGCCTGCATGTCTACCCGTGAAGGGGGCGTAGGTGTTCATATTTATGGCCACATTTTCCTGGTACCCACGTACAGGAAATGGCCCATAAATTTTTTGTTACCGACTGGCGGATTTGCTGGTTTTGATGAGAAACATTACTATTCGCACCCTTATCCGCCTCCCTGATGACCCAGACCGTGTCCGGACACAAAGGCTTCTTCGACCATTACCATGAGCTTATAGGCACCTGGACGCGCAAGCTGCGCTGTCGTCAGCAGGCCGAAGACCTCACCCATGATGCCTTTGTCCGGGTACTGGAAAACCCGCGCGAGCAGGTCGAGCAGCCACGCGCCTACCTGCACCAGACCGCACGCAACATTGCCGTGGATGGTTTTCGCCGCGAAGACCGCCGCCAGGCCCTGGCGCTGGAAGCCTTTGACGAGGGCAGCACCGGCAGTGGTGACCCAGAGGCCTACGTGCATGCGCTGGAGCTGGCCGACAGCGTCGAGCGGGCATTGGCCGAGTTGCCGCTCAACTGCCGGCAGGTGTTCATCTGGCAGAAGCTCGAAGGCCTGACCCAGGCCGAGATCGCCGAGCGCATGGGGTTGAGCAAGAACATGGTCGAAAAGTATATGATCCGCACGCTCCGGCATTTGCGTGAGCACTTGGATGTGTCGGCATGATGAGTCAGGAGACCTTTTCGATGAAACAGCACGGTACCGATACCGTCCGCGAGCAGGCGGCCGCATGGTTTGCCCGCGTGCAGGATGCGCCTCGGGATGCCGGGCTGCAGAAACAGTTGCGTGCCTGGCTGGCGAGCGACGAGCGCCACCGGGAAGAATACGAACACCTCGACCGCGTGTGGCAGGCCGCCGCTTTCATTCCACGCCAGCGCCTGGAGGCGCTGTGCCAACCAGACCCGGTGCAGCAGTTGCCACGTCGGCGGTTCGTGCGCCAGGCGTTGGCCGCCAGTGTCGCGGTATTGGCACTGGGCCTGGGTTGGGGCGGTTGGCACTATCAGCATCTGAACCATCAGGGCAGCTTGCAGACGGCTTTCAATGAGCGTCGTCAGGTCGAACTGCCGGATGGCTCGCAGCTGGAGCTCAATGGCAGTACACAGGTGCAGGTCGACTTCAGTGCCGGCCAGCGGCATATTCGCCTGAATGCCGGTGAGGTCATGTTCAGCGTCGCCCACGACAGTGACAGGCCGTTCGTCATCGACACCGCTCAAGGCCGCGTGACGGTAACCGGTACCCGCTTTGACGTGCGCCTGGACCCGGCCAGCACCCGTGTGGCGGTGGAGCAGGGTTCAGTGCGTGTGCAGGGCAAGGGTGCCTCGTTGGCGCAGCTCACGGCAGGGCAGGGCTCGCATATCGATGCACAAGGCCTGGTCACCGCACCCTACGCAGTCAATGCCGCCACTGTGACGGCCTGGCGCCAGGGCAAGCTGGTGTTCGACAACGCCACCCTCGCCGAAGTCGTGGCCGAAGCCTCGCGCTACCGTAGCCAGCCATTACGGGTCGCCCCTGGTAAAGTCGCCCAACTGCGCCTGTCCAGCACCTTCAATGTCGATGACACCGACGCCCTGTTGCGGGCCTTGCCGAGCATCCTCCCCGTGGCCATCAAGGCCCATGAAGACGGCTCCAGCGAAATAATCGCGAAATAGATTCAGGTTTTTTTTCGCTCGTTCGTCTTCCTCGCCAGCTGCAACTGCCAAGCATTTCCATTTGCATGCGGTTGGCGTTTATTCCGCTCTCCAGGATGTTTCGACGACGTGAACAACAACAAACCCTTCCCACGCTTGCGCGCCTTGGCGCTGGCCCTGGCGGTCAGTGCCGTGGCCGTCAACAGCCAGGCCGCAGAGGCCGGCAACACCATCCAGATCCAGGCCCAGCCGTTGGGCTCGGCGCTGACCCAGCTCGGTCAGCAGACCAGCCTGCAGCTGTTCTTCAGCCCCGAGCTGGTCGCCGGCAAGCAGGCCCCTGCGGTGTCCGGCAACCTGGCGCCGGTGCAGGCGCTGCAACAGTTGCTGCAAGGCAGCGGGCTGACCTTCGAGATGTCCCAGGACACCGTTGTAATAAAGCCTCTGCCGACCACCCTTGAGCTGGGCAGCGGCAGCCTGGAGCTGGCACCCACCGACATTAAAGTGGTCGGTGACTGGCTGGGTGATGCCCAGCAAAGCGTGGTGCAGAACCACCCTGGCGCACGCACCGTGGTGCGCCGCGAGGCGATGGTGGAGAAGGGCGCAATGAACGTGCGCGACGTGCTGCGCGGTATCCCCGGCGTGCAAGTGCAGGACTCCAACGGCACCGGCGGCAGCGACCTGTCGCTGAACGTGGGTGTGCGTGGCCTTACTTCGCGCCTGTCGCCGCGCTCCACGGTACTGATCGATGGCATCCCGGCTGCTTTCGCACCGTATGGTCAGCCACAGCTGTCGATGGCGCCGATTTCCTCGGGCAACCTCGACAGCATCGACGTGGTGCGGGGGGCCGGCTCGGTGCGCTATGGCCCGCAAAACGTCGGTGGGGTGATCAACTTCGTGACCCGGGCAATCCCCGAGAAAGCCTCGGCGGAGTTGTCTACCACCCTGGAAACCTCCCAGCATGGCGGCTGGAAACACACCGAGTCGGCCTTCGTCGGCGGCACGGCGGACAACGGCATGGGCGTGGCGCTGCTGTACACCGGGGTTAACGGCAACGGTTACCGTGAAAGCAACAACGGCAACGACATCGACGACGTCATCCTCAAGACTCACTGGGCGCCCACCGACGTCGACGAGTTCTGGCTCAACTTCCATTATTACGATGGCCGTGCCGACATGCCCGGCGGTTTGACCCAGGCCCAGTACGACAGCAACCCGTACCAGTCCCTGCGCGACTACGACTACTTTGCCGGCCGGCGCAAGGATGTATCGTTCAAGTGGCAGCGCCAGCTCGACGATGCCACCCAGTTCGAAGTGCTGACCTACTACACCGACAGCTTCCGCGGCAGCGCCATCGCCTCGCGGGACATGAAGACCCTGTCGTCGTACCCGCGCAACTACCACACCTTCGCCATCGAACCCCGCGTCTCGCGAATCTTCTTCGCTGGCCCGACTACTCAGGAAGTCAGCGTGGGCTATCGCTACCTGAAGGAAGCGATGCGCGAGCAATCGACGCGCCTGGCGCTGATCGACAACGTGCCCACGTATACCCCGACTTCCGATGGCCACGTGTTCCAGGACCGCAGCGGCGGCACCGAGGCCAGTGCCTACTACATCGACGACAAGATCGACGTGGGTAACTGGACCATCACCCCTGGCGTCCGGTTCGAGCACATCAACACCGATTGGCGCGACCGCCCGGTGCTGGATGCCAACAACCGCCCGGTGCCGGAGAAGAAGCGCAGCATCACCAGCAACGAGCCGCTGCCGGCGCTGAGCGTGATGTACCACATCTCCGATGCGTGGAACGTGTTCGCCAACTACGAGACTTCGTTCGGCAGCCTGCAGTACTTCCAGTTGGGCCAGGGCGGTAGCGGCAACAACACGGCCAATGGCCTGGAGCCGGAGAAGGCCAAGACCTACGAAATCGGCACGCGCTATGACGATGGCGGCTTTGCCGGTGAGCTGACCGCGTTCTACATCGACTTCGATGACGAGCTGCAGTACATCAGCAACGATGTGGGTTGGACCAACCTCGGCGCCACCAAGCACCAGGGTATCGAGGCCTCGGTACGTTATGACCTGGCCGGGCTGGACCCGCGCCTGGACGGGCTGTCGGTGAGTGGTGGCTACACCTACACCCGTGCAACCTATGAAGGGGATATTCCGGGCTTCAAGGGGCGTGACCTGCCGTTCTATTCACGCCAGGTGGCTACTGCCGGGGTGCGTTACGCGGTCAACCGCTGGACCTGGAACCTGGACGCCTACGCCCAATCCAAGCAGCGTGCGCCGGGCACCGGGATCAATGCCGATGGCAGCTTCAATGGCGACTACATTACCGAGCCGAGTGCCGATGGGCAGTATGGCGATATTCCGGGCTATGTGACCTGGCATGCCCGTGGCGGGTATGAGTTCGGGCCAGAAATGTCCAACCTGAAGCTGGCGGCGGGGGTGAAGAACCTGTTCGACAAACAGTACTTCACCCGCTCCAGCGACAACAATGCCGGCATCTATGTGGGTGAGCCGCGGACCTTCTATGTGCAGGCCAGTGTAGGGTTCTGACACCGCGTCGCCTGATTCGCGGGCAAGCCCGCTCCCACAGGATTGCGCAAAGCCTAGGGTAAGCGCGAGCCCTGTGGGAGCGGGCTTGCCCGCGAAGAGGCCGGTTCAGGAAATCACTGCTTCAGCCGGCGACACGATCGAAGTCTTCGCCCCGCGCGACCTTCCTGAACTCAGGTAGGCCGCAATCGACTCCTGCGTCACCTCGCCCAAAAACACCTGTTCGGCATCCAGCACTGGCAACCACGCCCGGTTGAACTCGTACATGCGCGACAGCAGGATGCGCAAATGTTCATCGTGCGATGCCGTGGCATTGAACGGCCGTAGGAAGTCGCCACAGGTGCCTTGCTGGCGGTGCATGTCGCGCCGGCGCACATAGCCCAGCGCCTTGTTCTGCGCATCGGTCACCACCACATAGCGGCGGTCGTGTTCATCAAGCAGTTCCAGTGCATCGTTTACAGGCGTTTCCGGGCTTACCGACGGCGCGTTGTCTGCGGCATCCTCGGCACGCACCAGCAGCAGGCGCTTGAGGGTGCTGTCCTGGCCAACGAAGTTGCTGACGAACTCATCGGCCGGGTGGGCCAGCAGGGTGTCCGGGTGGTCCAGCTGCAACAGCTTGCCGGCACGGAAGATGGCAATCTTGTCGCTCAGCTTGATCGCTTCGTCGATGTCGTGGCTGACCATGATCACCGTCTTGTTCAGCGCCCGCTGCATTTCGAAGAACTCGTTCTGGATCATTTCGCGGTTGATCGGGTCGACCGCGCCGAACGGCTCGTCCATCAACAGTACCGGTGCTTCGGCAGCCAGCGCGCGGATCACGCCAATGCGCTGCTGCTGGCCACCGGAAAGTTCGCGTGGGTAGCGCTGCAGGTACTGTTTAGGTTCGAGCTTGATCATGTGCATCAGCTCGCGGGCGCGTTCATGGCACTTTTGCTTGTCCCAGCCAAGCAGGCGCGGCACTACGGTGATGTTCTCTTCGATGGTCATGTTGGGGAACAAACCGATCTGCTGGATCACGTAACCGATGTGCCGGCGCAAGGTCACTTCGTCCAGCCCGGTGGTGTCTTCGCCATTGATGAACACTTGGCCGGAGGTCGGTGTGATCAGGCGGTTGATCATTTTCAGCGTGGTGCTCTTGCCGCAGCCCGAAGGGCCGAGGAACACGCAGATTTCCCCTTCGTTGACCGTAAGGCTTACCGAGTCGACGGCTTTGACGTCCTTGCCGTTGACGTTGAAGGTTTTGCTGAGGTTCTTCAGTTCGATCATGAGCGCAGTCCTTCTGGAGTCAGGGCACGTTGCAGGGTTTGCAGCAGCAGGTCGGCGATGATGGCCAGCAGGCTGACCAGCACGGCGCCGACCAGCAGCATCGACATGTCGCTGCGGCTGATGGAGGTGAGGATGAGCACGCCCAGGCCACCGGCGCCGATGGTGGCGGCAATGGTCATGACGCCAATGTTCATCACCACGGCGGTGCGCACACCGGCGAGAATCACTGGTACGGCGATGGGCAGCTCGACCATGCGCAGGCGCTGGCCGAAAGTCATGCCGATGCCGCGTGCGGCTTCACGGATTCCGGGCTCGACATTGGTCAGGGCCAGGTAGGTGTTGCGCAGGATTGGCAGCAGCGAATACAGGAACACCGCAGTAATCGCCGGCAACGGCCCCAGGCCCTGGCCGAACTTGGAGTAGAACGGCAACAGCAAGCCGAACAGGGCGATAGAAGGGATGGTCAACAGCACCGTGGCGCTGGCTTGCAGCGGGCCTGCGAGGGTTGGGAAGCGGGTCATCAGGATGCCCAGCGGAACCCCCACGAGGATTGCCAGGCTTACGGCAATGCCCACCAGGGTGATGTGCTGCCAGGTCAGTTGCAGCACCTGTGCCCAGTCCAGGTGGCTGAAGGTATCGATCAGGTTCATGGCTGGCCCTCGCTGTTCAGTGGGTGCTCACGCAGGAAAGTGGTGGCCACGGCGGTGGGGTTCTGGTGCTCGACATCGACCTTGGCGTTGAGCTGGCGCATGGTTTCGTCGTCCAACTGCTCGGCCAGCGGCTTGAGCAGGGCGACCAGCTGCGGGTTGGCGTCGAGCACGGCTTTGCGCACAACGGGTGCTGCGGTGTAGTCAGGGAAGTAGTGCTTGTCGTCTTCCAGCAGCTTGAGGTCGAAGGCGTTAAGGCGGCCGTCGGTGGTGTACACCAGGCCGGCGAACACCTGGTTGTTGCGCATGGCGGTGTACACCAGGCCCCCGTCCATCTGGCGGATATTGCGCCGGTCCAGCGGCAGGCCGTACATCTCGCGCAGGCCGACCAGGCCGTCGGGGCGGTTGGCGAACTCGGTGTCCAGCGCCACCAGGTGGGTACGCTGGCTTTCGTCGCGCAGCACCTGGTTGAGGTCGCTGATGGTGTTGACCTGCGGGTAGGCGTCAGCCACTTGCTTGGGCAGGCCCAGCGCGTAGGTGTTGCTGAACTTCGACGGGGTCAGCCAGATCAGGTCCTTTTTCGCATCCAGCGCCTTCACCCTGGCGAAGGTGGCTTCGGCACTGGGCATGCGCTCATCGATGTGGTTGTACGACACCAGCGACACGCCGGTGTATTCCCACATCAGGTCGAGCTGGCCGGTTTCCTGGGCCTGGCGCGCGATGTTGCTGCCAAGGCCGGTGGTGACGCGTACGTCGAAGCCGTTGGCGCGCAGGTATTGCGCGGTGATTTCGGCAAGCACGGTCTGTTCGGTGAACACCCGCGCGCCGATGCGGATCAGCGGTTTTTCCGCCGCCTGGGCAAATCCTGCGAACAGCAGGGCCGCGCCCAGCAGCAAGGCGATTCTCTTCTTCATAACGTTCCCTATCCTTATTGGGCCAGGCCACGTTCCAGCCAGCGCTTGCTGGAGAAACTCACCGCGGCATCCAGCACCAACGCCAGCAGTGCGGTGCACGCGGCACCCAGCAGCAGCTGCGGCTGGTTGTTCAGGGCGATGCCGGGGAAGATCAGGCTGCCCAGGCTGTTGGCGCCAATCAGGAACGCCAGCGGTGCGGTACCCACGTTCAGCGCCAGGGCCACGCGTACACCACCGACGATGATCGGCACCGCGTTGGGCAGTTCCACCTGCCACAGTTGCTGGCGCGGGGTCATGCCGATGCCGGTGGCGGCTTCCTTGAGCGAGGCGGGGACGTTTTTCAGGCCCTCGTAGGTGTTGCGCACGATAGGCAGGAGGGAGGCGAGGAACAGTGCGAAGATCGCAGGCCCGGCGCCGATGCCCAGAATACTCAGGGCGATGGCCAGAACGGCCAAGGGGGGATGGTGTTGCCAACGTTGAAAAACTGCATGAAGCGCTCGGCTTTGTCGACCCGGTGCGGTCGACTCAACGCAATGCCGGCGGGGATGCCCACGGCCAACGCCGCCGCCATCGAAGCCAGCACCAGTATCAGGTGCGCTTGCAGGTAGAACCCAAGATCGTCGCGATAACGCGCGATCGTGTCGATGCCGATCCAGTGGATCAGCAGGGCCAGGATGACGAGCACGGTGGCGCATCCCAACAGCCCTTTACCGTAGCGTTTAGCCACAGGCGGACTCCTTGTGTTGTCGGCGAGCACACTTCTTTTTTGCCGGCCAGTCCTGGCGGCGATTGGTGTGTTCGCGAGTAGCAGCGTGACGCACGCCGAAGGCTGCGATCAGGCCATGAGCCGAACCCCGTCGGGCCCGAAAATGCTGATGAAACCAGTCCCCAACCGAAGCGGGTTGCAGGGGAGTGGACGTCTCCGTGGGCGTAAAGGTTCCCATCTGAGGCGGCATTTGGCCAGCGTTAATCACTGGGTGGTGGGTTTTTTGGCGAGAAAAACAGCGGCTTAATGCACTGTAGGCGTTGAAATAACTGCGCTGCGGCCATCTGTCGTGATAAAGCGATTGCCTGTTGAATTTGTTGTGCCTGTCCCGGCCCCTTCGCGGGCACGCCCGCTCCCACAGGGCTCTCTATTGTCCTCAAGCCTTTTGCAGAACCTGTGGGAGCGGGCGTGCCCGCGAAAGGGCCGGGACAGGTGTCACTGGTTCAGCAAGTTTTGGTCTGGGCCCAACTTCAGGTATGATATCGCCCCTTTTTGAATCCCCCAGTCAGGCGATTTCCCATGACCAACCAGGCCGCCGAAGTCGCGAAGCGCCGCACTTTCGCAATTATTTCCCACCCCGACGCTGGTAAGACCACCATCACCGAGAAGCTGTTGCTGATGGGCAAGGCCATTGCCGTCGCCGGTACCGTGAAGTCGCGCAAGTCCGACCGCCACGCCACCTCCGACTGGATGGAAATGGAGAAGCAGCGCGGCATCTCCATCACCACCTCGGTGATGCAGTTCCCGTACCGCGAGCACATGATCAACCTGCTCGACACCCCCGGCCACGAAGACTTCTCGGAAGACACCTACCGCACCCTGACCGCGGTGGACTCGGCGCTGATGGTGCTCGACGGCGGTAAAGGTGTAGAGCCGCGTACCATCGCCCTGATGGACGTGTGCCGCCTGCGCGACACACCAATCGTCAGCTTCATCAACAAACTCGACCGAGACATTCGCGACCCGATCGAGCTGCTCGACGAGATCGAAGCCGTTCTGAAGATCAAGGCCGCGCCAATTACCTGGCCGATCGGTTGCTACCGCGATTTCAAGGGCGTGTATCACCTGACCGGTGACTACATCGTGGTGTACACCCCAGGCCACGGCCACGAGCGCACCGAAGCCAAGATCATCCAGAACCTGGACTCGGACGAAGCCCGCGCCCACCTGGGCGACCAGTACGACTCGTTCGTCGAGCAACTGGAGCTGGTGCAGGGCGCCTGCCACGAGTTCAACCAGGACGAGTTCATCAACGGCCAGCTCACCCCGGTGTTCTTCGGTACCGCATTGGGCAACTTCGGTGTCGACCACGTGCTCGACGCGGTAGTCGACTGGGCGCCGCGCCCGCTGGGCCGTGTTGCCCACGAGCGTACCGTGGAGCCTGTGGAAGAGAAGTTCACCGGTTTCGTGTTCAAGATCCAGGCAAACATGGACCCGAAACACCGCGACCGTATCGCCTTCATGCGTATCTGCTCGGGCAAGTACGAGAAGGGCATGAAAATGCGCCACGTTCGCCTGAACAAGGACCTGCGTATCGGCGATGCGCTGACCTTCTTCTCCTCCGAGCGCGAGCAGTTGGAAGAGGCCTTTGCCGGTGACATCATCGGCCTGCACAACCACGGCACCATCCAGATCGGCGACACCTTCACCGAAGGCGAGGCGCTGGGCTTCACCGGTATCCCGCACTTCGCTCCGGAGCTGTTCCGCCGCGTTCGCCTGAAGGACCCGCTGAAATCCAAGCAACTGCGTCAGGGCCTGCAGCAGTTGGCCGAAGAGGGTGCGACCCAGGTGTTCTTCCCGGAGCGCAGCAACGACATCATCCTCGGTGCGGTGGGTGTGCTGCAGTTCGACGTGGTCGCCAGCCGCCTGAAGGAAGAATACAAGGTCGAGTGCGCCTACGAGCCGATCACCGTATGGTCGGCGCGCTGGATCAGCTGCGATGACAAGAAGAAGCTCGAGGAATTCCAGACCAAGGCCATGGAAAACCTGGCCATCGACGGTGGCGGGCACCTGACCTACCTGGCGCCGACCCGGGTCAACCTGGCGCTGATGGAAGAGCGCTGGCCGGACATCAAGTTCCGCGCTACCCGCGAGCATCATTGAGTATTGGAGTTGGGGCCGCGAAGCGGCCCCATTTCAATTTCCGGCTTTGATGCTGGTCCAGATCCGCGTCCTGATGCGGTCGATCTTCGCCGGCATCGCCTCCAGCGCATACAGCTTGCCCATCACCTCGTCGCTCGGGTAAATCATCGTATTACCCTTCATCGCCGGGTCCACCAGCCCGTCCGCCTTGAGGTTGCCGTTGGCGTATTGCACATGGTTGCTGATGTTGGCCATCACTTCCGGCTGCAGCAGGTAGTTCATGTAGGCATACCCGGCCTTCTCATCCGGTGCATCGGCCGGCATGGCCACCATGTCGAACCACATCGGCGCGCCTTCCTTGGGTATCGAGTAACCCACCTTCACCCCGTTCTTCGCCTCTTCAGCCCGGTTTTTCGCCTGCAGCACATCCCCTGAGAAACCCACCACCACGCAGATATCGCCGTTGGCCAGGTCGCCGGTGTACTTCGATGAGTGGAAGTAGCTGATGTATGGCCGCACCTGCATCAACAGTGCCTTGGCCTTGTCGTAGTCGGCCGGGTTCTGGCTGTGGTGCGGCAGGCCCAGGTAGTGCAGGGCGATGGGCAGCAGTTCGGGGCCGTTGTCCAACACGGCGACGCCGCAGCTTTTCAGCTTGCTCATGTATTCGGGCTTGAAGATCAGGTCCCACGAGTCCAGTGGCGCGTTGTCGCCGAGCACAGCCTTGACCTTGTCGATGTTGTAGCCGATGCCGGTGCTGCCCCACAGGTACGGGAAGCCGTATTGGTTGCCCGGGTCGTTCACTTCCAGCGCCTTGAGCAGTACCGGGTTGAGGTTTTTCCAGTTGGGCAACTGCGACTTGTCCAGGCGCTTCAGCGCCTTGCCCTGGATTTGCCGGGCCATGAAGTGGTTGGAAGGGAACACCACGTCGTAGCCGGAGTTGCCGGTCATCAGCTTGCCGTCGAGGGTTTCGTTGCTGTCGTACACGTCGTACGTCGGCACGATGCCGCTGGCGAGCTGGAAGTTTTTCAGCGTATCGGGAGCGACGTAGCTGGACCAGTTGTAGATCTTCACCGTTTCAGCGGCGCTGGCCACGCTGGCGGCCAGCATCAGGGGTGCGAGAAGGAGCGTGCGCATGTCGGGTTTACCTTGCTTTGTCTGTTGTTATCGAAGGCAGGCGATCAGCGGATCAGAAAATTAGTACGTAGGTCTTGCGCACGGTCTCCTGGATGTCCCAGATGCCGGTGCTGTTGGCCGGTAGCATCAGTGCGTCTCCGGCTTCTATGTAGAGGGTCTCGCCACCGTCGGGGGTGAAGGTGCAGCGGCCCTTGATGAAATGGCAGAACTCCTGCTGCACGATCTGCCGCCGCCAGCGCCCGGGGGTGCATTCCCAGATGCCGGTTTCGACGCCATCGCTGCGCTCCACGCAGGTGACCGAGGCCACTGCAATGGGCTCGCCGAGCGGTACCGCGACGGGGTTGGAACTGTCCAGCACGGCGCTGGCGGTGTTCTTGAACTGGGTGATGCTCATGACCGGTGGATCCTGTGCAGGTGATAAGGGAAGTCAGTGCATGAAGCCTTCCATGAAGTCCGCAAGCGAGCTGGCCAGGCGCCGCCTCCACGGCGCGCTGGCGGGGTTGGCGAGGGTCCGGTCCTCGTGGACGAAACTTTGGATGATTGCGTTGTAGCCCAACCAACGGCAGGGCTCGGGCGGCCAGCTGGCCAGGCTGGAAAGCGGGCGGTTGTCGAGTACCCAGGGCTGTGCGGTCAGTTCGTTGTGCTGGTTGAGGATCAGCGCGGCCAGGGTGCGCCCGCCCAGGTTGGTGGCGCCCACGCCTTCGCCGCCGTAACCGCCAGCCAGGGCGATACCGCGTTGGCGGTCGCAAAGCATGTGCGGGCGGAAGCGCCGCGCCATGCCCAGATTGCCGCCCCAGGAGTGAGTGATGCGCACGTGCCTGAGCTGTGGGAACAGCTCGCCGAACAAGTAGCGACGCAGCTCGACTTCGTGCTCGTGGAGGTTGAAGTTTTCCCGCAGGCGTCCACCGAAGCGGTAACCTCCGCGGGCGCCGAACACCAGGCGGTTGTCGGCGGTGCGCTGGCCGTAGGTGACCTGGCGGCTGCTTTCGCTGAACGCTTGCCCCTGGCTCAGGCCGATCTGTGCCCAGGTGGCCTCCGGCAGCGGCTCGGTGGCCACCAGCAGGCTCTGTACCGGCAGCTGATGTTTGCCCAACGGCGGCAGGCTGGCAGCGTAGCCTTCCACGGCGGGCACCATCCACTGGCAGCGAATCCGTGCCAGTGGCGTACGCACCTCACCCGGCTGCCAGTCGATGGCCGGGGTGTTTTCGTAGATCGGTACACCCAGCGCCTCCACTGCCCGAGCCAGGCCGCGCACCAGTTTGGCCGGCTGGATAGTCGCGGTGTGCGGGCTGTAGATGGCGCCAAACGCATTACTGACCCGCAGCTGCGCGTCCAGTTGCTCGGGGCGTAGCCAGCGGTAGTCGTCCTCGGTCATGCCCTGGCGATACAAGTCGTCGAGGTATGCGCGCAGGCTGCGCTCCTGTTCCGGGTAGCGCGCAGCGCAGTACAGCACGCCACCTTTGCGGTAGTCGCAATCGATGCCTTCGCGTAGCAGCACGCTGTGCACTTCATCGGGAATACCGTGCAGCAGGTCGATGCTGGCACGGCGCTGTTGCGGCGACAGGGTGGCGAGCAGGCGGTCTTCGCCCAGCAGGTTACCCATCAGCCAACCACCGTTGCGCCCCGAGGCGCCAAAACCGGCGATGTTGGCGTCTATCACGGCGATGTTCAGCTGTGGCGCCTGGCGCTTGAGGTAGTAGGCGGTCCACAAACCGGTATAGCCGGCGCCAATGATGCACACATCCGCTGTCAGCTCTTCGCGCAGGGCCGGGCGGGCGCACAATGGCTCGTCAAGCTGGTCCATCCACAGGCTTAGTGTGCGCAGGGGTTGCATCGGGTTCGGCTCCACGTCCATCGAGGTCTGTGGGCGATCCTAGTGATGTCGGTAGGCGGCTGTCTTACGTGCGTGCACGCAGGGAAATTTGCTTCAGGTAGGCCTTGGGCGTGAGCCCGGTGTGTTCACGGAAGCACTTGTAGAACGCTGACAGCGAGTTGAAGCCGGCGCTGAACGCCAGCTCGTCGATCGTCGCCTCGACGCGGTCGTCGTCGAGGCTGGCCATCAGGTGCTGCAGGCGGGCCTGGTTGACGTAGCGGTAGAAGCTTTGCCCCAGCACTTGGTTCAGCAGGTAGGAGATTTGGTTGCGGCTATAGCCACTGGCGTCGGCCACTTGCTGCAGGTCCAGCTCCGGGTCCAGGTAGGGGCGCTGGCGCTGGAAGTAGTGCTCCAGGTCCTGGGCCATGGTCGACAACTGCCGGGGTGACAGGCCCAGGCGGCTGGTGGCCGGGCGTGGGCCGCTGCCGGCGTGGCCGCTGCCGTTCTGGCGAACAAGCGTGGCGTATTCGTTGACCCGCCAGATCAGCCCGTCTTTGACGGTGATGGCTTCGCTGGACTGGAACGCCACCAGGCCGTCGCCGCCCTGGACTGTGACCTGGTACTGGATGAACGCGGTGCAGCCATCGACGCGGATGCGGTCGCTGTGGACGATGTCTTCGCCGGCTTCGTGGGGCAGGCAGGCGCGTACGTAGTCGCGCAGCGCCTGGTAGCCGAGCACGCGGTTCTGGAAGAAGTCGTGGTACTGGATGTCGGGGTGGTACAGCGCGATGACGCCGTCGAGGTCGCGGTGCTTCCAGCACAGGTGGTAGCGCAGCACGGTGTCGGCGGTGAGCGGGGTTTGCTCGGGGCCGTCAGGAAGGGCGGTGGCGGTCATTGGGAGATAGTGCATTGCAGAACACCCAGGTGCAAGGGTGTGGATCCTGCATATTGCACGGTTCGCTCAAGCGGCCTTTGGAGTAAACCGTTGATTCATATGGATGTAATTTTTTGATACAGCTGGCATGAGGGCTGCACCTTTCTTGTCACCATCGAACAAGGAGAAAGGCCATGCGCTCGATACTGCTTTGGATGATTGGGGTGCCGATTCCGGTGATCATTCTGATCTGGTTCTTCATGCATTGAGAACCTGGGGCCGCAAAGCGGCCCCAGCTATCTAAAGGCTAAAGGAACTGCTCGGCATAGTGACAAGCCACCTGCCGCGTACTCACCTGCCGCAACGCCGGCACCTCTTTGGCACACCGTTCCGTCGCATACGGGCAACGTTTGTGAAATGCACACCCATCCGGCGGGTTCAGCGGGTTGGGCAGCTCCCCGACAATGCGGATCTTCGGCTTCAGCGGGTCGGGATGAATGGCCGGTGTCGCCGACAGCAGCGCCTGGGTATAGGGATGCAGCGGCTTCTCGTAGATATCCTCTTTAGGCCCCATTTCCGCCGGCCGCCCCAGGTACATCACCAGTACCTGGTCTGCCACATGCCGTACCACCGCCAGGTTATGCGAGATGAACACGTAGGCGGTGTTGAACTCTTTTTGCAAGTCCATGAACAGGTTCAGCACCTGCGCCTGGATCGACACGTCCAGCGCCGAGGTCGGTTCGTCCGCTACCAGCACCTTGGGTTGCAGCATCATCGCCCGCGCCAGGGCGATACGCTGGCGCTGGCCGCCAGAGAACATGTGCGGGTAACGCTGGTAGTGCTCGGGGCGCAGGCCAACCTGTTCCATCATCTTCTGCACCTTGTCGCGGCGCTCGGCTTTGCTCAGCGAGGTGTTGATCAACAGTGGCTCGGCCAGCTGGTCACCAATCTTTTGCCGTGGGTTGAGCGAGGCGTAGGGGCTCTGGAACACCATCTGCACATCGCGGCGCAGTTGCTTGCGCTCAGCCTTGCTGGCGCCTTTCACTTCGGTGCCATCAATTTGCAGTGAGCCGGACGATGGCTCTTCGATCAAGGTCAGGGCGCGTGCCAGGGTCGACTTGCCACAGCCGGACTCGCCGACCACGGCCAGAGTCTTGCCCGCCTCCAGTTCGAACGACACGCCATTCAGCGCACGGACCAGCGCGTGGCCCTTGAACAGCCCGCGGGAGACTTCGTAATGCCGGGTAAGCTCCCGGGCGGATAGAACGACGGCCATTACGCCACCTCCTGGTTCAGCGGGTAGAAGCAACGCACCAGGCTATGGGCCTGTGGGTCGAGAGGCGGGCGCTGGCGCCGGCATGTGTCCTGCACGTACGGGCAACGCGGCGACAGCAGGCAGCCGACAGGGCGGTCGTAGCGCCCAGGGACAATGCCAGGCAGGGTGGCCAGGCGTTCGGCGCCGATGCTGTGCTCGGGGATTGCTGCCAGCAAGGCTTCGCTGTACGGGTGGGCGGGCACGTCGAACAGCTCCGGCACCTGGCCCACTTCCACGGCTTGGCCGGCGTACATCACGCACACCCGCCTGGCGGTTTCGGCGACCACGGCAAGGTCGTGGGTGATCAGGATGAGCGCCATGTTGCGCTCTTTCTGCAGGTTGACCAGCAGCTCCATGATCTGCGCCTGGATGGTCACGTCCAGCGCGGTGGTCGGTTCGTCGGCGATCAACAGCTTGGGCTCGCCGGCAATCGCCATGGCTATCGCCACACGCTGGCTCATGCCGCCGGACAGTTGGTGCGGGTAAGCATCCAGGCGACTTTCTGCAGCCGGGATCTCGACTTTTTTCAACAGTTCGAGGGCACGCTGGCGCGCGGCCTTGCCCTTCAGGCCCAGGTGCTGGCGCAGCACTTCTTCGATCTGGAAACCCACGGTATAGCTGGGGTTGAGTGCGGTCATCGGGTCCTGGAAGACCATGGCGATATCCTTGCCAACCACTTTGCGTCGTTGCCGGCCGCTGAGCTTGAGCATGTCCGTGCCATCGAAGGTGAGGGCGTCGGCGGTAATACGCCCAGGGGCTTCGATCAGGCCCATCAAGGCCATCATGGTGACCGATTTGCCCGAGCCGGACTCGCCGACGATGGCCAGGATTTCGCCGGCCTCCACCGCCAGGTCCAGGCCGTCGACGACCGGTACCGCATTGGCGTCGCCGAAGCGCACGTTGAGGTTGTTGATCTGCAACAGTGACATGGCGTTCTCCTCAGGCGGCGTTCTTGAGTTTAGGGTCCAGCGCATCGCGCAGCCCGTCGCCCATCAGGTTGATTGCCAGCACACTGAGCAGAATGGTCAGGCCGGGCAGGCTGACCACCCACCAGGCACGCTCGATGTAGTCTCGGGCCGAAGCCAGCATGGTGCCCCACTCGGGGGTTGGCGGTTGTACGCCGAGGCCAAGAAAGCCCAGCGCGGCGGCGTCGAGGATGGCCGAGGAAAAACTGAGGGTGGCCTGCACGATCAGTGGCGCCATGCAGTTGGGCAGCACGGTGACGAACATCAGCCGTGGCAGGCTGGCACCGGCCAGGCGTGCGGCGGTGACGTAGTCGCGGTTCAGCTCGCCCATCACGGCGGCGCGGGTCAGGCGCACGTAGGAGGGCAGGGACACGATGGCGATGGCGATCACCGTATTGATCAGGCCAGGGCCGAGGATAGCGACGATGGCCACCGCCAGCAGCAGCGACGGCAACGCCAGCATCACATCCATCAGGCGCATGATCGATGGGCCGAGCAGTTGCGGGAAGAAACCGGCCAGCAGGCCGAGGAAAATGCCAGGGATCAGCGACATCACGACCGACGACAGGCCGATCAGCAGCGACAACCGTGCACCCTGAATCAGCCGCGAAAGCAGGTCGCGGCCAAGTTCGTCGGTGCCGAGGATGAACTGCCAGGTGCCGCCTTCCAGCCACACCGGCGGGGTCAGCAGGAAATCGCGGTACTGCTCGCTCGGGTCATGCGGGGCGACCCACGGCGCGAACAGGGCGCAGAACACCACCAGGCACATGAAGGCCAGGCCCATCACCGCGCCCTTGTTGCGCGCGAAGGCTTGCCAGAATTCTTTGTACGGCGAGGGGTAGAGCAGGCTCTGGTCCACCGGGCTGGCCGGCGACACGGATTTTGCAATCGGGCTAGTCATGGCAAGGGCCTCAGCGCTGATGACGGATGCGTGGGTTGGCCAGGCCGTAGAGGATGTCTACGACGAAGTTGACCAGAATCACCAGGCAGGCGATCAACAGGATGCCGTTCTGGACCACGGGGTAGTCACGGGCACCGATGGCTTCGATCAGCCACTTGCCGATGCCCGGCCAGGAAAAGATGGTTTCGGTCAGTACCGCACCGGCCAGCAGCGTGCCGACCTGCAGGCCGAATACGGTCAGCACCGGGATCAGGGCGTTGCGCAGGCCGTGCACGAACACCACGCGGGCTGGCGAAAGGCCTTTGGCGCGTGCGGTACGGATGTAGTCTTCGCGCAGCACTTCGAGCATCGACGAGCGGGTCATGCGGGCGATCACCGCCAGCGGGATGGTGCCGAGCACGATGGCCGGCAGAATCAGGTGCATCACCGCGTCCTTGAACGCACCTTCTTCGTCGCTGAGCAAGGTATCGATCAGCATGAAGCCAGTCTTCGGCTCGATGTCGTAGAGCAGGTCGATGCGCCCGGACACCGGCGTCCAGCCCAGGCTCACCGAGAAGAACATGATCAGGATAAGGCCCCACCAGAAAATTGGCATCGAATAGCCGGCCAGTGAAATGCCCATTACACCGTGGTCGAACAGCGAACCGCGCTTGAGTGCGGCGATCACCCCGGCCAGCAGGCCGACAATGCCGGCGAATAGCAAAGCGGCGAAGGCCAGCTCCAGGGTGGCTGGGAACAGGGTGAGAAACTCGTTCCACACACTTTCGCGGGTGCGCAGCGATTCGCCGAGGTCACCTTGGGCCAGCTTGCCGATGTAGTCCAGGTACTGGACCGGCAGTGGCTTGTTCAGGCCCAGGCGCTCCATGGCCTGGGCATGCATTTCGGGGTCGACCCTGCGCTCGCCCATCATCACTTCCACCGGGTCGCCGGGGATCAGGCGTATGAGCGCGAAGGTCAGCAAGGTGATGCCGAAAAAGGTCGGTATCAGCAGGCCAAGGCGCCGGGCAATAAAACTCAACATTGTCGGGGTCTTACCTCATCAGGCCGTGGGGCGATCAGCCCGGTACGGCAGTGCCGCCGGTGCCCGTGTGGGTTGCCGGCGGTCGTTGTTGTTCTACTTCACCTTGGTGGTGGCGAAGTTGTTGTTGGTCAGAGGGCTGATCACGTAGCCCTCAACGTTGTCACGCATGGCGGTGAACATCTTCGGATGGGCCATGCTGATCCAGGGTTGGTCGTCATCGTACACCTTCAATGCCTCGCTATAGAGCCTTGCACGTTCGTCGTTGTCGATCACCTCGCGGGCGCGGGTAATCAGTTCCTGGAATTTCGAGTTGCACCAGCGGGCGTAGTTCTCGCCGGTTTTGGCCGCGTCACAGCTGAGCAGCGGGGTAAGGAAGTTATCCGGGTCACCGTTGTCGCCTGCCCAGCCGGTGGACACCAGGTCCGCTTCGCCCTTCTTGGCGCGGCGCAGCATTTCCGCCCACTCCATCACGCGGACATCCAGCTTCAGCCCGATCTGTTTCAGGTCGGCCTGTAACATCTCGGCGGACAGGCGCGGATTAGGGTTGGTCATGCCGCCACCGTTGCGGGTGAACAGCGTGATCACCGTGCCTTCCGGAACGCCAGCTTCCTTGAGCAGGGCGCGTGCTTTGTCGAGGTCGCGCGGCGGGTTCTTGTTACTGGTGTTGTAACCGATCATGGTCGGCGGGTATGGATTGACGCCCACCAGCGCGTTGCCCTTGCCAAACAGCTGATCGACGTGGGTCTGGCGATCGAAGGCCATGTTGATGGCTTTGCGCACGCGCACATCGCTCAGGTATGGGTGCTCGGTATTCATGGCGATGTAACCGGTGACCAGCGCTTCGATCTCGGCCACCTTGAGCTTGGGGTCAGCCTTGATCGACGGCACATCATCCGGTTTGGGGTAGAGCGCGACCTGGCATTCGTTGGCGCGTAGCTTTTGCAGTCGTACGTTGCTATCGGTAGCGATGGCGAAGACCAGGGCATCGGCGGGTGGTTTGCCGCGGAAGTATTCGGGATTCGGTTTGAAACGGACCTGTGCATCCTTGTTGTAGCGCTGGAAGATGAACGGCCCAGTGCCGATCGGCTTGCTGTTCAGCTCGGCCGTTTTGCCAGCTTCGAGCAACTTGTCGCCGTACTCGGCGGAATAGATCGAGGTGAAGCCCATTGCCATGTCATGCAGGAACGGGGCTTCCGGGCGGGTGAGGGTGATCACCACGGTGTTGTCGTCGCTCTTGCTCACCGACTTGAGCAGTTCCTTGAAGGCCATGCTTTCAAAGTAGGGATAGCCCACGCTGGTCTTGTCATGCCATGGGTGATTCGGGTCAAGCTGGCGATTCAGGCTCCACAGCACATCGTCGGCATTGAATTCGCGAGTTGGCTTGAAGTAGTCGGTGGTGTGGAACTTCACCCCGTGACGCAGGTGGAAGGTGTAGGTCAGGCCGTCTGGCGAAATGTCCCAGCGTTCGGCCAGTGCCGGCTGGATGTCGGTGGTGCCGGGCTTGAAATCGACCAGGCGGTTGAACACGGTTTCGGACGATGCGTCGAAAGTGACCGCCGTGGTGTACTGAACAACGTCGAACCCTTCCGGGCTGGCCTCGGTACACACCACCAGTGGTTTGGCGGCCAGTTGCGTGGTGCTGCCCAGCACCAGGGCGGCCAGGGCCAGGCGTAGCGGTAGCGATTTCATGAAAGCTCTCTGCATGGGTTGAAGGCTCCCTGCTTGCATTGATTCCAGCGTAGTCGCCACGGCCCGCTGCGAAGTGGGCCGTGGCGCCGGCGGTCAGAGAATGTTGAATGGGATGGTGGTCACCACGCGGAACTCATCCAGGCTGCCATCACCCTGGGCCTTGCTGGCGCGGTGGGTGGTGTAGGTGGCGCGGATGCTGGTGTCTTTCAGCGGCCCGCTCTGCACCGCGTAACTGGTGCCGATCCCCCACTCGTAGTGGGTTTCGCCATCCAGGCCATTCACGTCGTAGGCTGTACCGCGATAGTGAGTGCCGTCGATGCCCCAGCCGCGGGCGTTGTACAGGTTGAACTTCAGGCCTGGTACGCCGTAGGGCGCCATGTTCAGTACGTAGGAGATCTTCAGCGATTTTTCGTTGGGGCCGTTGAAGTCCGACAGCAGTGAGTTGGCCAGGTAGATGCCGTTGGTTTCGTGCAGGTAGTCGAAGTACTCGTTACCGTTGACCTGCTGCCAGGAGGCACCGAGGGTGTGGGCCTGGTGGGTCAGGTCGAACGACAGGCTGTAGGTGTCGTTGTCGATCTTGCCCATTTTCTGACTGCCGGCGTCGACGGTCTTGTAGTAGTTCAGGCCGGTGCTCAGGCTGAGCACTGCGCTGTCGCCGAGCACGTGGTTGGCGCCGAAGTAGTACTGGTTCCAGAAATCGTCGACCTTGGTGGCGTACAGGCTGGTGCTCAGGCTCTTGAACGGCTGGTAGTTGATGCCGGCGGTGCTGGCGCGGTCGGTTTCCACGCCAGTGGCGCTGTATTCGCTGCGGAACTTGCTGAGGCTCTGCTCGGTACGTGGCGAGACGCGGTCGAAGGTGCCCAGGTCGAAGCTGAGGTTATCGAACTCGGCGCTGTGCAGGAACGCGCCCTGGAAGCTCGACGGCAGGGCACGGTTGCCGATGTAGGCGATCATCGGGGTGTCAACCGACTGGCGGCCGAGGGTAAGGGTAGTGTTGGACACCCGTGCCTTGATGTTGCCCAGGCCCAGTTTGCTCCACTGGCCAATGGGGTCGCCATCGCTGTGGGTCAGGGTGCGGTTGTTGGGGCCGGCGACAGCTTCGCGGCTCTGTTGCAGGGCGATGGCGTTGTAGCCAGCGGCCTCGACGGCGATGCCCACGGTGCCTTGGGTGAAGCCGGAGCTGTAGTTGAGGATGCTGCCTTGTACCCAGTTTTCCCGGCTGTGGGTGGGGTGGCGGGTGCCGTCGCTTTTGTAGTACTTCCACAGCGGGGCGCGTGCGGCGCGTTCGCGGGCGTACCAGTTGCGGGTGCTGCCAGACAGGCTCTGGCCGTCGATGAAGCCGCTGGCCTGCGCCTGCTCGCTGCTGCCTTTGAGGGTGAGCGGGATGTAGGCCTGGCTTTGCGGGTCGGCCTGGGCCACGGTGGATAAGGCACTGATGGATAACGCCAGTGCGGTCAGGGTGAATATTCTCAAGGTTGAAGCTCCCATTGTTTTCTAGTTATTGCCGGCCTTGTGGGCCGGGTGGGTGTTGCGGTGTTGCCTGGGTTGCCACGGGATCGCCGGGCTGAGTTGGGGGGGCGTGCTGCCTGTGCTGGCCTTTTCGCGGGTAAACCGCTCCCCCAGGGATCTGCGCAGACGCCTGGTTTGTGAAGATCTCTGTGGGAGCGGGTTCACCCGCGAAGTGGCCCTTGAGGGCTAAAGATCAGTCAACACTCACACCGGAAAAGTCATCGCGCCCAAACGGGCTGACCTTGAATTCGGAAACCTTGACGCTGAGCGGTTGGTTCACCGTGGAATGCGCCACCGGGGTAATCGGTACCTGCTGCTTGAGCCGCTGCTGGGCCTGCTGGTACAGGGCGGTGCGCTGCGTACGGTCGGTCACCTGCTTGGCCTGCTTGACCAGGCTGTCGTACTGCGGGTCGCACCACAGCGAATAGTTGTTGCTGCCGATGGCATCGCAGCTGTAGAGGGTGCCCAGCCAGTTGTCCGGGTCGCCGTTGTCACCGGTCCAGCCGATCAGGGCGATGTCGTGCTCACCGCTTTTCATGCGCTTGAGGTATTCGCCCCATTCATAGCTGACGATGCGTACCTTGAAGCCGAGCTTGTTCCAGTCGGCCTGAAGCATTTCGGCCATCAGCTTGGCGTTGGGGTTGTATGGGCGCTGCACCGGCATGGCCCACAGGGTGACCTCGGTGCCAGGTTTGACACCGGCCTGCTGCAGCAGCTGTCTGGCCTTTTCCGGGTTGTAGGGGGCGTCCTTGAGGCTTTCGTCATAGGACCACTGGGTGGGTGGCATGGCGTTCACCGCCAGTTGGCCGGAGTCCTGATACACCGCCTGGATGATGGCTTGCTTGTTCACCGCCATGTCCATTGCCTGGCGCACTTCCAGGCGGTCGAATGGTGGGTGCTGGGTGTTGTAGGCGATGTAGCCGAGGTTGAAGCCTGGTTGCTGCAACACCTGCAACGTGCTGTCGGCCTTGAGCGCCGGCAGGTCGGCCGGGCGCGGGTGCAGGGTGACCTGGCACTCATTGCGGCGCAGCTTCTGGATGCGCACCGAGGGGTCGACGTTGATCGAGAACACCAGGTTGTCGATCTTCACCTCATTCGGTGCCCAATAGTCCTTGTTGCCCTTGTAGCGGATCTGCGAATCCTTCTGGTATCGCTGGAACACGAACGGCCCGGTACCGATCGGCTGCTGGTTGATGTCGCTGGGGCGCCCGCTGGCCAGCAACTGGTCGGCGTACTCGGCGGAGAGGATGGAGGCGAAGCTCATGGCCAGGTTCTGGATGAACGCAGCATCGACCGTGTTCAAGGTGAACACCACGGTCAGCGGGCCGGCCTTCTCGATGCGAGCGATATTCTTGTCCAGGCCCATGCTGATGAAATAGGGGAACTCGGTAGGGTAGGCCTGGCGGAACCGATGACCCTTGTCGAGCATGCGGTTGAAGGTGAACAACACATCGTCGGCGTTGAGCTCGCGGCTTGGGTTGAAGGCCTTGTTGCTGTGGAATTTCACCCCTTCACGCAGGTGGAAGGTGTAGCGCAGGCCGTCGTCGGACACTTCCCAGCGAGTTGCCAGGGCAGGCTGCACGGCGGTGCCACCCCGTTCGAACTCGACCAGCCGGTTGTAGATGGGTTCGGCGGCGTCGTTGTCGGTGGCGCTGGTGTACTGAGCGGTGTCGAAGCCGGCTGGGCTGCCCTCGGAGCAGAACACCAGGTTGTTGGCCAGCAGGGCCGGGGACTGGCTGATCAGGCCCAGGGCCAATAGGGTCGAAAGGCGGGTAGCGTGACGCATGGCAAGTCCTTTTTCGTCTGTTTGCGCCGCCTCGTTGTACGAATGACGGCAACAGTTCGCCGCTCCCGCGGCGGATAGCAGCAGGACGACATGAAAGGGTGGCAAGGATGGAAGGGCACCCGCCGCTCAGCGGGTGCCCGGGTCAGCCTACTTGTCCACGCTGACGCCGTAGAAGGAGTTCAGTCCGAATGGGCTGATCTTGTAATCCTTCACTTTGGCGCTCATGGGCTGGTAGACGGTGGAGTGAGCGATCGGTGTGATCGGTACCTGCTCCTTGAGGATGTGCTGCGCCTTCTGGTACAGCTCGGTGCGCTTGGCCTGGTCGGAAGTGGCCTTGGCCTGCTTGATCAGGTCGTCGTAGGGCTTGTAGCACCACTTGGAGAAGTTGTTGCCATCCACGGCATCGCAGCCGTAGAGGGTGCCCAGCCAGTTGTCCGGGTCACCGTTGTCACCGCTCCAGCCAATCAGCATGGCGCCCTGTTCGCCGCCTTTGGAGCGTTTGATGTACTCGCCCCATTCGTAGCTGACGATCTTCGCCTTGATACCGATCTTGGCCCAGTCGGACTGGAGCATTTCGGCCATCAGCTTGGCATTGGGGTTGTACGGGCGTTGCACCGGCATGGCCCACAGGGTGATTTCGGTGCCTTCCTTGATGCCAGCTTCCTTGAGCAGTTGCTTGGCTTTTTCGGGGTCGAACGGGGCGTCCTTGATGCTGGTGTCATAGGACCATTGCGTGGGTGGCATGGCATTGACTGCCAGCTGACCGGCACCTTGGTAGACCGACTCGATGATCTTTTTCTTGTCCACGGCCATGTCCAGCGCCTGGCGCACTTTCAACTGGGCCATGGGGTTGGCGTCGTTGCTGCCCTTGATCTTGTCCATCACGTTGTAGGCGATGTAGCCAAGGTTGAAACCGGCCTGGTCAGGCATTTTTAGCTTGGGGTCTTGCTTTAGTGGCTCGATGTCGGCCGGGCGGGGGAACAAAGTGACCTGGCACTCGTTCTTTTTCAGCTTCTGCATGCGCACCGAGGCATCGGTGGTGATGGCAAAGATCAGGTTGTCGATCTTCACGTCATCGGGTTGCCAGTAGTCCTTGTTGCCCTTGAAGCGGATCTGCGCGTCCTTCTGGTACTTGCTGAACACGAACGGGCCAGTGCCGATAGGCTTCTGGTTGATGTCGGCGGCCTTGCCGTCCTTGAGCAGCTGGTCGGCGTATTCGGCGGACTGAATCGAGGCGAAGCTCATGGCCAGGTTCTGGATGAACGCGGCGTCGACTTCGTTGAGTGTGAACTTCACCGTGTGCTCGTCGAGCTTCTCCACTTTGGCGATATTCTTGTCCATGCCCATGTCGGTGAAGTACGGGAACTCGGTGGGGTAGGCCTTGCGGAACGGTTGCTCCTTGTCGAGCATGCGGTTGAAGGTGAACAACACGTCGTCGGCGTTGAACGGGCGGCTGGGCTTGAAGTAGTCGGTGGTATGGAACTTGACCCCTTCGCGCAGGTGGAAGGTGTAGGTCTTGCCGTCGTCGGACACTTCCCATTTGGTCGCCAGGCCCGGGATGACGGCCGTGCCACCACGTTCGAACTGGGTCAGGCGGTTGAACACGGTCTCGGCCGAGGCGTCGAAGTCGGTCCCGGTGGTGTACTGCCCCGGGTCGAAACCGGCCGGGCTGCCCTCGGAGCAGAACACCAGGTTGGACGCGGCCAAGGCCGACGGTGCACCGGTGAGCAAGCCTGCGCCAAGCAGGAACGGAATGACTGCGTGTTTGAGCATGGTGGCCTCATTGTTGTCATTTTTTGGATGAGGTGGCCTCGTGAGCCGACCTGCGGATACTTATGCAGGGGGTGTTCCCAATGCAACAGGAAGAAGGATAGTTGGCGCCGGAAAAGTGGTACGGCCGTACATGGATGTCGCATCGGTATAACTTTCGGCGAAGTTAAACGTTTGCGCGGGCAAAATGATGGCATTTTGCAGGATGTTTCGAGGCGGGAGTATATGTAGGAGGCACCTTAATGGTGCGTAGGAAGCTTCTGAAAATCTGAATTTGACGCGATACCTGGGAGAGCGAGCGCAGCCGCTCCCACAGGTGTTTCGTGAACCCGTTAAGGCATCTGCACTTCGATCAGGCCATCGGCATTCATGCTCACTTCACTGGTGCCTGCTTCGATATCCGGCGCTGGTGCCGCTTCATCAGCCCCCATGGCCTTCATCGCCATCGGTGCGCTACGCAGGTACGGGCGTGGGTAGCCGCTGCTGTTGAGGTTCAGGTTGACCACTTTGTAGCCCTTGCCGCCCAGCGCTTCTGTGGCCAGCTGCGCGCGTGCCTTGAAGGCATCGACCGCATCCTTGAGCAGTGCATCTTCGCTGGCCTTGCGCGTGGCCGGGGCGATGGAGAAGTCCATGCCGCCCATTTTCAGCTCTTGCAGCAGGTCGGCGGTCAGCTGGGACAAGGCCGGGAAGTTGGCGCTTTCCAGGCGCAGTTCGGCGCGCTCGCGCCAGCCGGTGATCTTCTGGCCCTTGCTGTCATATACCGGGTAGCTGTTGCGGCTTCCCTGGCTGATCTTCACGTCCTTGACCTGACGCGACTGCTGCACGGCCTTGTTCATGGTTTCGGTGATCTGCTTGGCGAGCTTGCCCGGGTCGCTGTTCTGCGCTTCGCTGTACAAGGTCACGACCATCAGGTCGCGCGCCACTTCCTTGCTGACTTCGGCACGCAGCGATACCTGGTTGAAACGCGGTTCATCGGCCGCCAGCGCCGGCAGGCTGGCGAGCAGGCCGCAAGACAGGATGAAGGCGGTGCCGCGACGTGGGATTTGCATGTGGTACTCCTTGGCAATAAAAGGCGTGGCGTCTGGTTGTCCATTCCACGCATGGCCCATCAGACCGGCAACAGTGTAGTGGGTTCAAAAGTGCCATCATCAACCTGTGACAAAGTGTGGCGCTTTGCCGCATCGCTGCAGCTAGGCGCCAGGCTTCGGTATACTCCAGCCGATTTTCTGGAGCACTCATCAGGAGAGCTCATGCTCGCTGCCGTACAACCGTTGTCCGCTACCCGTCAGAACCTCTGGCGCCTGACCGTCATTCGGGTCCTGGTCCTGGCTGCCCAGGCTGGCTCGGTGGGCGTTGCCTACTGGACCGAACTGCTGCCGTTGCCCTGGCTGTCGCTGGCCGGCACCTTGGCCTTGTCTTCGCTGCTGTGTGCCTTCACGGCCCTGCGCCTGCGCTTGTCGCTGCCCGTCACCGAAATGGAGTATGCCCTGCAGCTGGCTTGTGACCTGCTGATCCACAGCGCCTTGCTGTATTACTCCGGCGGTTCGACCAACCCGTTCGTTTCGTATTACCTGGTGCCGCTGGCGATTGCTGCGGTGACCTTGCCGTGGCTGTATTCGCTGATCCTGTCTGGCATCGCCCTGACGGCCTACAGCCTGCTGCTGGTGCAGTTCTACCCGCTCGAAGGCTTGCCCATGGCGCGGGACAAGATGCAGGTCTACGGCATGTGGCTGAGTATTGCCCTGGCGGCGGCCGTGATCACCTTCTTTGCCGCGCGCATGGCCGAAGAGCTGCGCCGCCAGGAGCAGCTGCGTTCCGAACGGCGTGAAGAAAGCCTGCGCGACGAGCAGTTGCTGGCCGTGGCCACCCAGGCTGCCGGTGCCGCCCATGAGCTGGGTACGCCGCTGGCGACCATGAGCGTGCTGATCAACGAAATGCGCCAGGACCATACCGACCCGCTGTTGCAGGAGGACCTGCAGATCCTCCAGGACCAGGTAAAGCTGTGCAAGGAAACCTTGCAACAGCTGGTGCGCGCTGCCGAAGCCAACCGACGCCTGGCGATCGTCGAGCAGGATGTGACTGCATGGCTGGACGAAGCGCTGAACCGCTGGCACCTGATGCGCCCGGAAGCCAGTTACCGCTTCCAGCGTCTGCGCGACGGCAAGGTGCCTCGGTTGACACCGCCACCGGACCTTACCCAGGCGCTGCTGAACCTGTTGAACAATGCTGCCGATGCCTGCCCCGATGACCTGGAAGTGCGCCTTGACTGGGACGCCCAGGACATCGTCATCAGCATCCGCGACCACGGCCCCGGCGTGCCGCCGGCCATTGCCGAAGCCATCGGCAAACCCTTCATTACCACCAAGGGCAAAGGCTTCGGCCTGGGCCTGTTCTTGAGCAAGGCCAGCGTGACCCGTGCGGGCGGTTCGGTAAAACTCTATAGTCATGAACAGGGTGGCACCCTGACCGAACTGCGCCTGCCCTATGGCAAGCGAGGAGATGAATGATGAGCGAAGAAAACCAGGTCGAAAGCGAAGAGCTGCCGCACCTGCTGCTGGTGGATGACGATGCCACCTTCACCCGGGTCATGGCCCGGGCCATGAGCCGTCGCGGTTTCCGCGTGAGCACTGCCAGTTCTGCCGAGGAAGGCTTGATCCTGGCTCAGCAGGACCTGCCGGACTACGCCACGCTGGACCTGAAGATGGACGGCGACTCGGGCCTGGTGCTGCTGCCCAAGCTGCTTGAGCTGGACCCAGAAATGCGCGTGGTGATCCTGACCGGCTATTCGAGCATTGCCACTGCGGTGGAGGCGGTCAAGCGCGGTGCCTGCAACTACCTGTGCAAGCCGGCTGACGCCGATGATGTGCTGGCAGCACTGCTGTCGGAGCACACCGACCTGGATACGCTGGTGCCGGAAAACCCGATGTCGGTCGACCGCCTGCAGTGGGAGCACATCCAGCGCGTTCTGAACGAGCACGAGGGCAATATCTCCGCCACCGCGCGGGCGCTGGGCATGCACCGGCGGACCTTGCAGCGCAAGCTGCAGAAACGGCCGGTTCGGCGCTGATTCTTTGCTCAAAGGGCCGGCTTCTTCGCGGGTTTATCCGCGAAGAAGCCGGCACTGACAGAAATTTATGTATAACACCCCGCGATCCCCGCAAATTCCGGCCGTTGGCGTATTATTAGCCGCCTAATGGCAACCCCCTCCAGGATCGCTTGCGCATGCTCGCCCTTCTTATCCAGACGCTGAACATCACGGCACCGGTTTTCGCCATGCTGTTCATGGGCGTGCTGCTCAAACGCATCCACCTGATCGACGACAACTTCAACCGCGTCGCCTCGCAGCTGGTGTTCAACGTGTGCATGCCGGCGCTGCTGTTCCTCGGTATCTATCACGCCGACCTGGCCGCAGCAGTCAAACCCGGTGTCATGCTGTACTTCATCGCTGCCACCCTGGTCGGCTTCGCCATTGCCTGGGGCCTGGCCATCTGGCGCAGCCCGCTGGCCGACCGGGGCATCTATACCCAGGGCGCATTTCGCGGCAACAACGGCGTGATCGGCTTGGCCCTGGCCGCCAGTTTGTACGGTGACTATGGTATTTCCCTGGGGGCGGTGCTCGCGGGCCTGGTCATCCTCATGTACAACTCGCTGTCGGCGGTGGTGCTGGCGGTGTACAGCCCGGACCTCAAGTCCGACCCATGGAGCATCTGCAAGAGCATTTTCAGCAACCCGTTGATCATCAGCGTGCTGGTGGCTACCCCGATGGCTTACGGCCAGGTGCCGTTGCCCAACTGGCTGCTGACCTCGGGCGACTACCTGGCGCAGATGACCCTGCCGCTGGCGCTGATCTGCATCGGTGGCACCTTGTCGCTGGCGGCGCTGCGTGACTGTGGCCGGCTGGCCATCGATGCCAGCCTGGTGAAGATGGTCTGCTTGCCGTTGCTCGGTACCCTGGGGGCTTGGTTGTGTGGCTTTCGCGGTGCGGAGTTGGGCATCCTGTTCCTCTACATCGGCAGCCCGACCGCTGCGGCCAGCTACGTGATGGCGCGGGCGGCCAATGGTAACCATGAGCTGGCGGCGTCGATCATCGTCATTACCACGCTAATGGCGGCAATCACCACCAACATTGGTATTTTCATCTTGCAGTGGGGCGGATGGATCTAGATCCTTGACTGCAAATAACAGCAACAGCACTGCCTCACTGAGCTAAAGGACACTTCATGCAAGACCAGAGCACGCCCGAGCGGTTACAGCGCGGGCTGAAGAATCGCCATATCCAGCTGATCGCGCTGGGCGGGGCCATCGGTACCGGGTTGTTTCTGGGCATCGCCCAGACCATCCAGCTGGCCGGCCCCTCCGTGCTGCTGGGCTATGCCATCGCCGGCCTGATGGCCTTTCTGATCATGCGCCAGTTGGGCGAAATGGTCGTGGAAGAGCCGGTCGCCGGTAGTTTCAGCCACTTCGCCCACCAGTACTGGAGCGAGTTCGCCGGCTTCGTTTCGGGGTGGAATTACTGGGTGGTGTACGTGCTGGTCGGCATGGCCGAACTGACGGCGGTCGGCATCTACGTGCAGTACTGGTGGCCGGAGTTTCCTACCTGGGCCACCGCGGCGATCTTCTTCGTGGCGATCAACCTGATCAACCTGACCCAGGTGAAGGTCTACGGCGAGATGGAGTTCTGGTTCGCCCTGGTCAAGGTGGTGGCCATCGTCAGCATGATCGGCTTTGGCGCCTGGCTGTTGAGCAGCGGCCATGGCGGCCCGGATGCCAGCGTGGCCAACCTGTGGCAGTACGGCGGCTTCTTCCCTAACGGCGTCAGCGGCTTGGTGATGGCCTTGGCGGTGATCATGTTCTCGTTCGGCGGCCTGGAGCTGGTGGGTATCACCGCCGCCGAAGCCGACAACCCCCGCCAGAGCATCCCCAAAGCCACCAACCAAGTGGTGTACCGCATCCTGATCTTCTACATCGGTGCCCTGGCGGTGCTGTTGTCGCTGTACCCGTGGCAGAAGGTAGTGCAGGGCGGTAGCCCGTTCGTGATGATCTTCCATGAGCTGGACAGCGACCTGGTGGCGACCATCCTCAATATCGTGGTGCTGACGGCTGCGCTGTCGGTGTACAACAGCTGTGTGTACGCCAACAGCCGCATGCTGTTCGGCCTGGCTAGCCAAGGTGATGCGCCGCGCCAGCTGCTGAAGGTAAGCCGCAGCGGTGTACCGCTGACCGCGCTGGGCGTGTCGGCCTTCGCGACCGGCCTGTGCGTGCTGATCAACTACCTGATGCCGGGCGAGGCCTTTGGCTTGCTGATGGCGCTGGCGGTGTCGGCGCTGGTGATCAACTGGGCGAGCATCAGCATTACTCATCTGAAATTCCGCAAGGCCAAGCTGGCTGCCGGCATCATCCCCTTCTACAAAAGCCTGGGGCACCCGCTGACCAACTACCTGTGTCTGGCGTTCATCGTGCTGATATTGGTGGTGATGTACCTGACCCCGCCGATTCGCATCTCGGTGATGCTGATCCCGGCTTGGATTGCCGTACTGTGGGTGGCCTTCAAGCTGAAGAAGGCTCGCCAGGCCAAATAGGCAAGGCAGTACCAGCCTCTTCGCGGGCGTGACCGCGAAGAGGCTGGTACTGGAAAAGGCTGCGTCAGCCTTGGTAGCTGTCGATCACTTCCTGCGCGGCCCTGAAGGCATCAATCGCCGCCGGCACGCCCGCATACACTGCACAATGCAGCAACGCCTCGCGGATTTCCTCGACCGTACAGCCATTGTTCAACGCCCCGCGCACATGCCCCTTGAGCTCCTGCGGGCACTTCAGTGCCGTCAGCGTGGCCAAGGTAATCAGGCTGCGAGTCTTCAGAGGTAATCCGTCACGCGCCCACACACTGCCCCAGGCATGTTCATTGACGAAGTCCTGCAGCGGCTGGGTGAAGTCGGTGGCATTGCCCAGTGCGCGATCGACGAATGCATCGCCCATTACCTGACGGCGAATTTGCTCGCCGGTCTTGTTGCTATCAGCCATGTTGTTTTCCTTAGTGTTGGCGGCGCCAGGCACGTACGGTGGTGTACAGCAACACCATGGCGAGCACCGGCAGTACATAGAACAGCATCAATCGTTCCAGGCGGCCGGCCAGCGGCATGCCCATGGTAAAGGCTGCCACATGCAGGCCATAGACCAGGTACAGGCAAAGAAACACCAGGCCTTCGGCGCGGGTGATGCGGTAGCCGGAATAGAACACTGGCAGGCTCAATAGGGCAACGCCGAGCATTACAGGCAAGTCGAAAGACAGCGCGTTGGGCGAGATCGACAGCGGTTCTGGGGCGATCAGCGCGGTCAGGCCCAGCACGGCCAGCAGGTTGAACAGGTTGCTGCCGATGACCGTGCCCACGGCAATCTCCCGTTCGCCACGCAGGGCGGCAATCAGCGCTGCGGCCAGCTCCGGCAGGGAGGTGCAGACGGCGACGACTGTCAGGCCGATGATGCGCTCGGACAGGCCCAGGTCGGTAGCCACTTCGACGGCGGCTTCCAGCAGTAAGTGGCCCGCCAGGCTCAGCAGGCCAAGGCCGACCAACACCTGCAGCAGCGTGCCTGACCAGAAGCGCCCGGCGCTGGACCTGGCAGCATCCGGGGCGGGGTAAGTGCGTGCATAGTGGCGGGACTGGTGCCAGAGCATTGCCAGGTAACCAGCCAGGCCCAGCAGTAGCAGTGCCCCTTCCACTCGGCCCAGGTGACCGTTGGTGGACAATGCGTACACCAGCCCGCTGGCGATGATCATCAACGGAATGTCCAGGCGCACCAGTTGGCGTGACACGCGCAGCGGGATGATCAGCGCGGCCAGGCCAAGAATGACCAGGATGTTGAAGATGTTGCTGCCGACCACGCTGCCGACCGCCACATCGGGTGCTCCCTGGTAGGCAGCCTGCAGGCTCACGGTCAATTGTGGCGCGGTACTGCCGAACGCCACCAGGCTCAGGCCGATGATCAGTGGGCGCACGTGCAGGCGCTGTGCCAGGCGCAACGCGGCGCGCACCAGTAGCTCGGCGCCGCCGATCAGCAACAGCAGGGCAATGCCCAGTTGCAGCAGGCTAAAGGTGGGAAGGGTGGCCAGGTCGAAAATGGTCGGACTCCTGTCGCGTCAGTCGCTAAGCCCTTGTACTCGCACGCGCGCTGTTCCGCTACGGAGCATGCCGATTTTTTCTGCTGCGGCGCGAGACAAGTCGATCAATCGGCCACGGGTGTGCGGGCCTCGGTCGTTGATGCGTACCACCACGCTGCGCTGGTTGGCCATGTTGGTGACCAGTACGCGGGTACCGAAAGGCAGGCTGCGGTGGGCGGCGGTAAGGCCGTGCTGGTTGAATGGTTCGCCGCTGGCGGTGCGTTTGCCGTGGTGGCGCGAGCCGTAATAGGAAGCGGTGCCCGTCTGGTCGTAACCGCGTGGGTCGATGTCGTGGCTGGCGCAGCCGGCCAGGAAGGAGAAGAGGGCCAGTGTGCCGAGGGATCGTTTTAGCAAGTCAGGTGCTCTCCTAGCGCGGCCATTCGCGGCAACAGCCGCTTCCAAAGCTACGGCGCAGCCCTTGGGCGCGTCGCCGTAGCTTTGGAAGCGGCTGTTGCCGCGAACGAGGGCAAAGCCCTCGCAGCATTACGGGGGTAAAACAATCACCCTTCGAGCTTGGCTTTGAGCAATTGGTTCACCTGCCCCGGGTTGGCCTTGCCTTTGGAAGCTTTCATGGCCTGGCCGACGAAGAAGCCGAACATCTTGCCGCGTTTGGCCTCATCGGCTGCGCGGTACTGTTCGACCTGCTCGGCATTGGCTGCCAGCATTTCGTCGAGCATCTTGTCGATCGCACCGGTGTCGGTAACCTGTTTCAGGCCCTTGCTGTCGATGATGCTGTCGGCATCGCCTTCACCGGCGGCCATGGCCTCGAACACGGTCTTGGCGATTTTGCCGCTGATGGTGTTGTCGCGAATGCGCAGCAGCATGCCGCCCAGTTGCGCGGCGCTGACCGGCGCCTGGTCGATTTCGACACCCAGCTTGTTCAGCAGGCTGCCCAGTTCGACCATGACCCAGTTGGCCGCCAGCTTGGCGTCGCCACCGATCTTCACTACCTCTTCGAAGTAATCTGCCTGTTCGCGGCTGGAGGCCAACACGTTGGCGTCGTATGCCGACAGGCCGTACTGGCTCTGGAAACGCTCGACTTTCTGTGGCGGCAGCTCTGGCAGGCCGGCGCGAATGGTGTCGAGGAAGCTGTCCTCGATCACCACCGGCAGCAGGTCCGGGTCGGGGAAGTAGCGATAGTCGTTGGCTTCCTCCTTGCTGCGCATGGAGCGGGTTTCGTCTTTGTTCGGGTCGTACAGGCGGGTTTCCTGCACCACCTTGCCGCCGTCTTCGATCAAGTCGATCTGGCGTTGGATTTCGCTGTTGATCGCGCGCTCGATGAAGCGGAACGAGTTGACGTTCTTGATCTCGCAGCGGGTGCCGAACTCGGTCTGGCCTTTCGGGCGGATCGACACGTTGCAGTCGCAACGCAGCGAACCTTCGGCCATGTTGCCATCGCAGATGCCCAGGTAACGTACCAGCGCGTGGATCGCCTTGACGTAAGCCACGGCTTCCTTGGCGCTGCGCATGTCAGGCTCGGAGACGATTTCCAGCAGTGGCGTGCCGGCACGGTTCAAGTCGATGCCGGTGGAGCCGCTGAAGTCTTCGTGCAGGCTCTTGCCGGCGTCTTCTTCCAGGTGCGCACGGGTTACGCCGATGCGCTTGATGGTGCCGTCTTCCAGGGCGATGTCCAGGTGGCCCTTGCCGACGATCGGCAGGTCCATCTGGCTGATCTGGTAGCCCTTGGGCAGGTCCGGGTAGAAGTAGTTCTTGCGCGCGAACACGTTGCGCTTGCCGATTTCGGCGTCGATGGCCAGGCCGAACATGCACGCCATGCGCACGGCTTCCTGGTTCAGCACCGGCAGTACACCGGGCATGCCCAGGTCAACCAGGCTGGCCTGGGTGTTCGGCTCGGAGCCAAAGGTGGTGGCGCTGCCGGAGAAAATCTTCGACTGGGTGGCGAGCTGAGTGTGGATTTCCAGCCCGATCACAACTTCCCATTGCATGTGTGAATTCCTCAGAAGCCGTTGGGGGCGCGGGTGTGCCAGTCGGTCACTTGCTGGTAGCGGTGCGCGACGTTGAGCAAGCGGCCTTCCTGGAAGTACGGCGCCAGCAGTTGCACGCCGACTGGCAGGCCGTCGACGAAGCCAGCGGGCATCGACAGGCCCGGCAGGCCCGCCAGGTTGGCGGTGATGGTGTAGACGTCTTCCAGGTAGGCGGCGACCGGGTCGCTGCTCTTGGCGCCGAGCTTCCAGGCCGGGTTTGGCGTGGTCGGGCCGAGGATCAGGTCGACATCGTTGAAGGCGGCCATGAAGTCGTTCTTGATCAGGCGGCGGATTTGCTGCGCCTTCACGTAGTAGGCGTCGTAGTAGCCCGCCGACAGCGCGTAGGTGCCGACCATGATGCGGCGCTGTACTTCAACGCCGAAGCCTTCGCCGCGGGAACGCTTGTACAGGTCGGTGAGGTCTTTGGGCTCTTCGCAGCGGTAGCCGAAGCGCACGCCGTCGAAGCGCGACAGGTTGGAAGAGGCTTCAGCCGGGGCGATCACGTAGTAGGCCGGGATGGCGTGCTGCATGTTCGGCAGGCTGATTTCCTTGACCACCGCACCGAGCTTTTCCAGCTCCTTGACGCTGGCCTGGACCAGTTCGGCGATGCGTGGGTCGAGGCCTGCGCCAAAGTACTCTTTCGGCAGGCCGATGCGCAGGCCCTGCAGCGAAGCGTTCAGGTTGGCGCTGTAGTCCGGCACTGGCTCTTCGATGCTGGTGGAGTCCTTGGCGTCGAAACCGGCCATGCCTTGCAGCAGCAGGGCGCAGTCCTCGGCGGTGCGGGCCAGCGGGCCGCCCTGGTCGAGGCTGGAGGCGTAGGCGATCATGCCCCAGCGCGACACACGACCGTACGTCGGCTTGAGGCCGGTGAGGTTGGTCAGTGCAGCTGGCTGGCGGATCGAGCCGCCGGTGTCGGTACCGGTGGTGGCGGGCAGCAGGCGCGCGGCCACTGCAGCGGCCGAGCCACCGGACGAGCCGCCGGGTACGTGCTCGAGGTTCCACGGGTTCTTCACCGCGCCGTAGTGGCTGGATTCGTTGGCCGAACCCATGGCGAATTCGTCCATGTTGGTCTTGCCCAGGGTGACCATGCCGGCTTCGGCCAGCTTGGCGACCACGGTGGCGTCATACGGCGCCTTGAAGTTGTCGAGCATCTTCGAGCCGCAGCTGGTGCGTACGCCGTTGGTGCAGAACAGGTCTTTGTGGGCGATCGGCGCCCCCAGCAGCGCGCCGGTTTCGCCAGCGGCGCGACGGGCGTCGGCGGCACGTGCCTGGCCCAGGGCCAGGTCTTCGGTGACGCTGATGAAGCTGTTGATCTGCGGGTCGAGCTGTTTGATGCGCGCCAGCAGCGCGCGGGTCAGCTCTTCGGAAGAAAACGATTTGTCGGCGAGTCCGCGGGCGATCTCGGCCAGGGTAAATTGATGCATGGCAGGTTCTATCCCTTACTCGATGACTTTGGGAACCAGGTACAGACCGCTTTCGGTCGACGGTGCGATCGCCTGGTAGGCGTCGCGCTGGTTGCTTTCGGTGACCTGGTCAGGGCGCAGGCGCTGGCTGGCCTCCAGCGGGTGGGCCAGTGGCTCGATGCCAGTGGTGTCGACCGCTTGCATCTGGTCTACAAGGCCGAGAATGCTGTTCAGGGCGTCGGTAATGCGTGGCAGTTCGCCATCATTGAGGCCCAGGCGGGCCAGATGGGCGATCTTTTCCACGTCGCAGCGTTCAAGCGCCATGAGGATCTCCAAGGGAAACAAAGAACGGAATTTAGGTCCGTAGTGAGGAACATGTCAGCTTTCTGGCGGTCTAACGGCCGCGAAATTCTGCTGGCGTGCTCGGAAAAACAGCCAATTTAACATATTGGCTCCTTGCCCAAAATCCCTGCCATTGTTAGAGTTTGCCGCACTTTTTTACCCACGCTTTCCCCAGGGTCACTTTCCCATGTTCAAGAAACTGCGTGGCATGTTTTCCAGCGATCTTTCCATCGACCTGGGTACTGCCAACACCCTTATTTACGTGCGTGAGCGCGGTATCGTCCTGAATGAGCCCTCGGTTGTTGCCATCCGTACCCATGGCAACCAGAAAAGCGTCGTCGCCGTCGGTACCGAAGCCAAACGCATGCTGGGCCGTACGCCTGGCAACATTGCTGCCATTCGTCCGATGAAGGACGGCGTCATCGCCGACTTCAGCGTGTGCGAAAAAATGTTGCAATATTTTATCAACAAGGTTCACGAGAACAGCTTCCTGCAGCCAAGCCCACGCGTGCTGATCTGCGTGCCGTGCAAGTCGACCCAGGTCGAGCGCCGCGCCATCCGCGAGTCGGCTTTGGGTGCCGGTGCCCGTGAAGTGTTCCTGATCGAAGAGCCGATGGCTGCTGCCATCGGTGCCGGCCTGCCGGTCGAAGAGGCTCGCGGATCGATGGTCGTCGATATCGGTGGCGGTACCACCGAAATCGCCCTGATCTCGCTGAACGGCGTGGTCTATGCCGAATCCGTGCGCGTTGGCGGCGATCGCTTCGACGAAGCCATCGTCACCTACGTGCGCCGCAACTACGGCAGCCTGATCGGCGAATCCACCGCCGAGCGTATCAAGCAGGAAATCGGTACGGCCTACCCCGGTGGCGAAGTACGTGAAGTCGACGTTCGCGGCCGCAACCTGGCCGAAGGCGTACCGCGTGCCTTCACCCTGAACTCCAACGAAGTGCTCGAAGCGCTGCAAGAGTCGCTGGCGACCATCGTCCAAGCGGTCAAGAGCGCCCTCGAGCAATCGCCGCCGGAGCTGGCTTCGGACATCGCCGAGCGTGGTCTGGTGCTGACCGGTGGTGGTGCGCTGCTGCGTGACCTCGACAAACTGCTGGCCCAGGAAACCGGCCTGCCGGTGATCGTCGCCGAGGACCCGCTGACCTGTGTCGCCCGTGGCGGCGGTCGCGCCCTGGAGATGATGGACAAGCACGCGATGGACTTGCTCTCCAGCGAGTGATCCCACTCGCTGTTCACGAGCGCCCGGTTTACAGGTAGTACGCACAGTGCTACCTGTATGTGCTGGGCTGGCGCCCGTTTGGGGCGCCGTATCCGTCAACCCGCAACCAGGCTGGTGCGTTGTCCCATGTCCAATGACCTCCTGAGTCGTCCACGAGGAACGGCCCATTAAACCGCTTTTCTCCAAGGGCCCTTCGCTGGGCGTTCGCCTGCTCGTTCTGGTGGTGATGTCGGTCGCGTTGATGGTTGTCGACGCGCGCTTCGACGTGCTCAAGCCCGTGCGCAGCCAGATGGGCCTGGTGCTGATGGAATCGTACTGGATCACCGACTTGCCGCAGCGTGCCTGGCAAGGTGTGGCCGGCCAGTTCGGCAGCCGCACCGAGCTGATAGCCGAAAACGAGAAGCTCAAGACCGAAGCCCTGCTGCTGCAGGGGCGCCTGCAGAAGCTGGCGGCCCTGACCGAGCAGAACGTGCGGCTGCGCGAGCTGCTCGATTCCTCGGCCCTGGTCAACGAAAAGGTCGAAGTGGCCGAGCTCATCGGTGTGGACCCAACCCGTTCACCCACCGCATCCTGATCAACAAGGGGGAGCGTGATGGTGTGTTCCTGGGCCAGCCAGTGCTCGATGCCCGTGGCCTGATGGGCCAAGTGGTCGAGTTGATGCCCTACACCTCGCGGGTGCTGTTGCTGACCGATACCACCCACAGCATTCCGGTGCAGGTCAACCGCAACGGCCTGCGTGCCATCGCCAGCGGCACCGGCAACCCGGAGCGCCTGGAGTTGCGCCATGTGGCCGACACCGCCGACATCAAGGAAGGCGACCTGCTGGTCAGTTCCGGCATGGGGCAGCGCTTCCCGGCCGGTTACCCGGTGGCTACGGTCAACGAAGTGATCCACGACTCCGGCCAGCCATTTGCCATTGTCCGTGCCATCCCCACCGCCGCGCTCAACCGCAGCCGCTATATGCTGCTGGTGTTCAGTGATCGGCGTAGCCCGGAGCAGCGTGCCACCGATGCCGCCATTGCCCAGGAAGAGGCCGACCGCAAGGGCAACGCGCCTGCTGGCCAGCCGGCCGCTACCGGCGAGCAGGCTGCACCTGCCGTGCCAGCCACCCCGGCAGCGCCGGCTACACCGCCCGCGCAGTCAGCAGCCCCAGCTGCTGCACCTGTCACGCCGGCCGCACCCGCTCACACCCGGAGGCAATGATGGCTGCATCACGCCGCAACAATGGCTGGGTCATCTGGCTGACGTTCGCCATCGGCTTGCTGCTCAGCGTTTCGCCCATGCCGCAGTTCATGGAAGTGTTCCGGCCCATGTGGCTGGCATTGCTGGTGTCGTTCTGGACCCTCGCCGTGCCGAACAAGGTCGGCATGACCACCGCGTTTTTGCTGGGCCTGGCCGAGGATGTGCTGTATGGCACCCTGCTGGGGCAGAACGCGCTGATCCTTACCCTCATCACCTTCCTGGTGCTGTCCCTGCAGCAACGCCTGCGCATGTTCCCCATGTGGCAGCAAAGCCTGGTCATCCTGGTGATCTTCGGCATCGCCCAGCTGATTCAGCTATGGCTCAGCGCACTGACCGGCAATCGCCTGCCTACCCTGGCGCTAGTCTGGTCGGCGGTGATCAGTGCCTTGCTCTGGCCGTGGATCAGTTTCGCCCTGCGCGATTTGCGCCGACGTTTGCATATCAATTGACGGCGACGCGCCACTGACAGGGAGATGTCTGCATGAACCCGCTATACCTGGCCTCCGGCTCGCCCCGTCGTCGTGAACTGCTGACCCAGATCGGTGTGCCGTTCAGCGTCATCAGCGCCCCCATCGATGAAACCCCGCTAGCCAACGAAAGCGCACCGGCCTACGTCGAACGCCTGGCTCGGGCCAAGGCTGCGGCCGGCCTGGCCAGTGTCGATGGCCCCGCTGTAGTGCTCGGCGCAGACACTGCCGTGGTGCTCGATGGTCGTATTCTCGGCAAGCCGGAAAACCGCGAAGATGCCTTGGCCATGCTGGCAGACCTTTCAGGCCGTGAGCATCAGGTGCTGACCGCTGTCGCCCTCGATGATGGCCAGCGCGTGCACAGTTTTTGCGTCACCAGCACAGTACGTTTTCGCGCTATCAGCGCCGGTGAAGCGCAGCGCTACTGGGCCAGCGGCGAGCCAGCGGACAAGGCTGGCGGCTACGCCATCCAGGGCCTGGGCGCGGTGTTCGTCACCGACCTTTCCGGCAGCTACTCGGCGGTGGTTGGCTTGCCGCTCAGTGAAACGGCCGACGTGCTTGGCCAGTTCGGCATCGCCTGCTGGCAAGCGCCCGTGCATACGCCAGAGGTAACAAACCCGTAGTAGCCAGCAGTGCATACGCCATCCATCATTACAAAAGACCTTTGACGAGAGCCTGCCATGAGTGAAGAGATCCTGATCAACATCACGCCGATGGAGTCACGTGTGGCGGTGGTGGAAAACGGGGTGCTGCAGGAAGTGCACGTCGAGCGCACCCAGCGCCGTGGCATCGTCGGCAATATCTACAAGGGCAAGGTGGTACGCGTGCTGCCGGGCATGCAGGCGGCCTTCGTCGACATCGGCCTGGAGCGCGCAGCGTTCATCCATGCCTCGGAAATTTCCCAGCGCGAAGGTTCGGCGGTAGAGAACATCACCGCACTGGTACACGAAGGCCAGGCCCTTGTGGTGCAGGTGACCAAGGACCCGATCGGCACCAAGGGTGCACGCCTGACCACTCAGCTGTCGATCCCGTCGCGCTACCTGGTGTACATGCCGCGCAGCAGCCATGTCGGTATTTCGCTGAAAATCGAGGACGAAGCCGAGCGCGAGCGCCTCAAGCAGGTGGTCAGCGATTGCATGGACAGCGAGAACATCAAGGATGCCGGAGGGTTCATCCTGCGCACCGCAGCCGAGGGCGCGCGTGCCGAAGAAATCTTGCAGGACATCCGCTACCTGCGCCGCCTGTGGGAGCAGATTGGCACCCAGATCAAGACCTGCGGCGCACCCACGGTCATCTACGAAGACCTGGGCCTGGCCCTGCGTACCCTGCGTGACCTGGTCAACCCGAAGATCGAAAAGATCCGCATCGACTCGCGGGAAACCTTCCAGAAAACCACGCAGTTCGTCGGCGAGCTGATGCCGGAAATCGCCGACCGCCTCGAACACTACCCAGGCGAGCGGCCTATCTTTGACCTGTACGGCGTCGAAGACGAGATCCAGCGTGCCCTGGAACGCAAGGTGCCGCTGAAGTCCGGCGGCTACCTGGTGGTCGACCCGGCCGAAGCGATGACCACCATCGACGTCAACACCGGGGCGTTCGTGGGCCATCGCAACCTCGAAGAAACCATCTTCAAGACCAACCTCGAAGCCGCCACCGCCATCGCCCGGCAACTGCGCCTGCGCAACATTGGCGGCATCATCATCATCGACTTCATCGACATGGAAGACGAAGAGCACCAGCGTCAGGTGCTGCGTACCCTGGAAAAGCAGCTGGAGCGCGACCACGCCAAGACCAACATCATCGGCATCACCGAGCTGGGCCTGGTGCAGATGACCCGCAAGCGTACGCGGGAAAGCCTGGAGCAGGTGCTGTGCGAGCCGTGCCTGGCCTGCCAGGGGCGCGGCAAGCTGAAGACTCCCGAGACCATCTGTTACGAAATCTTCCGCGAGATCCTGCGCGAGGCCCGTGCCTATCAGGCCGAGGGTTACCGTGTGCTGGCCAACCAGAAGGTGGTCGATCGCCTGCTGGATGAAGAATCGGGCAACGTGGCGGAACTGGAAGCCTTCATCGGCCGAACCATTCGCTTCCAGGTCGAGTCGATGTATTCGCAGGAACAATACGACGTGGTGCTGCTCTGAGGTCTTCTCGAACACGCAGCTGGATGGTCTGGCTGGCAAAACCGGCACTACGGGCCATCATGGATAAACGACTTGGAGGGCCATGGCCATGGGACGTCTGACCCGCGTTCTTGTCGCCCTGACCCGCTGGGGGCTGGGCGTATGCGCCCTGTTGGCGGTTTTGGTGGCGCTGTATGTCAGCCTCGGCCGCGAACTGGTGCCGCTGGTCGCCGAGTACCGCGCCGATGTAGAGCGCAAGGCCGAGCAGGCGCTGGGCCTCCCTGTACATGTGGGTGCCTTGGAAGGCCGTTGGAGCGGGCTGGCACCGGTGCTGCGGGTGCGCGACCTGCAATTGGGCGAAGGCGCCACCGCGCTGCGCCTGGATGACGTGATGGTGGTGCCCGACGTCTGGGCCAGCCTCACCGCCCGCGAAGTGCGCCTGGCACGCATCCAGTTGGGCGGCTTGCAGTTGATCCTGCGTGAGAACGAGCAGGGCGTCTGGGACCTCGAAGGCCTACCCAAGAAGGACGATGCGCCATTGGACCCGGCCGACCTGTTGCAGCGCCTGCGCCAGCTAGGCCGCGTCGATGTATTCGACAGCCAGGTCACCCTGCACCCCTGGCAGCGCGACCCGCTTACCCTGACTTATGTGAGCGCTGGCCTGCAGGCCGGCCCAGCACGCCAGGCGGTGGACCTGCGGGCGACCTTGCCTGACGGCCAGCCTCTGGCACTCACCCTGCACAGCCGTATGTCGGCCAAGGCCTGGCGCGATGGCGAGGTCGAAGCTTATCTGAGCCTGCCGCAAAGTGACTGGTCGCACTGGCTGCCGCCAAGTCTGCTGGGACAGTGGCAAGCTGACACCCTGCGCGCAGGTGGTGAGTTCTGGGTCGACTGGGGCAAAGGGCAGCTGCAGCAGGCCGTAGTACGGCTCAATGCGCCTGAGCTACAAGGCGCCTATGCCGGACGAAAGGCCGCCAAGCTTGATAACCTGGCCTTGGGCGCCTGGTTCCAGCGTCGCGAGCAGGGCTTCGATGTGGTGGTCGACTCGTTGGCCATGGACATCGGCAAGCGTCGCTGGGAGTCGCACCTGCAGTTGCAGCAGCGCCCTGGCCAGAGTGCTGCCGATGAAAGCTGGCAGGTACAGGCTGATCGTCTCGACCTCACGCCGCTGACCCCGTTGATCGATGCCTTGGCACCGCTGCCAGACAACGTCATGGACGTGGTAAATGGCTTGAAGGTGACCGGTGCGCTGCGCAATGTGCGCCTCGAGGCCAGGCCCAAGGCCGAGGGTGATCAGCGCTTGCAGTTCGCCGCCAACCTGGAGAAGGTGGGTTTTGAGGCTTATCACAGTGCGCCAGCCGCCGGTAACGTCAGTGGCAGCATCAGTGGTGACCTGGGCCACGGCGAGCTGCGCCTGGATACCGATGCGTTCATGCTGCATCTGTACCCGATCTTCGCCAAACCCTGGCACTACCAGAAGGCCAATGCACAGCTGACCTGGGCCTTGGACAAAGACGGTTTCACCCTGATCGCGCCGTACCTCAAGGTGCTGGGCGAAGAAGGCAAGATCGCCGGTGACTTCCTGATCCGCCTATTGTTCGAGGAAGGCCGCGAGGATTACATGGACCTGCGCGTCGGCCTGACCGAGGGCGATGGTCGCTATACCGCCAAATACCTGCCTGAAGTGCTTAGCCCGGCGCTCGACGAGTGGCTGCGCAGCGCCATCGTCAAAGGCGCGGTGGATGAAGGTTACTTCCAGTACCAGGGGTCGTTGAATCATGGCGCGGTGCCAGAGGCACGCAGTATCAGCCTGTTCTTCAAGGTGCATGACGCGGCCCTGGATTTCCAGCCCGGTTGGCCGCAGGTGCAGCATGTGGATGGCGATGTGTTCATCGAGGACAGCGGCGTGCGCATCAAGGCCCAGCGCGGTGTGTTGCTCGACACCAAAGTCAGCGATGTACAGGTCGATATTCCGCATGTCGAGGGTGATCAGCACAGCCACCTTTACCTGGATGGCGATTTCGACGGCAGCCTGGGCGATGGCCTGAAAATCCTCAAGGAAGCACCAATCGGCACCGGTGAGATTTTCGCCGGCTGGGAAGGTGAGGGGCCACTGAAGGGCAAGGTCAAACTCGACATCCCGCTGGCCCATGGGCAGCGGCCGAAAGTGCAGGTGGACTTCGCCACCAGCGATGCGCGGCTGAAAGTCGCCCCGCCGAGCCTGGAATTGAACCGCCTGAAGGGTGACTTCAGCTTCGACTTCGACAAGGGCCTGAGTGGCAAGGGCATCAGCTTGCAGGCCTTCGGCAAGCCAGTGACGGCGCAAATCTCCGCTGAAGGCCAAGCGGGGCAGATGCAGACCCGTATCAATGCCAATGGCCAGGTATCGCTCAAAGCGTTGACCGACTGGCTGCAGTTCACCCCGTCCTTGCCGGCGTCCGGCGACCTGCCGTACCAGTTGCAGCTAAGCCTGGGCAGCCGGGAAAACAGCCTGAGCGTCACCTCCAGCCTCAAGGGCCTGGCGATCGACCTGCCAGCGCCGTTCGGCAAAGCAGCGGCGGATACCCGCGACAGCCGCTTCAGCATGAACCTGCAAGGCCCGGAGCGGCGCTTCGATGCCTCCTATACCGACCTTGCACGTTTTGCCTATGCCGCACCGGCCGACAAGCTGGCACAGGGCCGTGGCGAGCTACTGTTGGGTACCGGTGACGCCCAGCTACCTGCCAGCCAAGGCCTGAGGGTGCGCGGGCGTTTGGAGGCGCTGGACCTGGCTCCCTGGCAAGAACAGGCGGCCCGCCTGGCCGGTGACGACCCCGGTGGCAGTGCGCGGCAGAACCTGCAAAGCGTCGACCTGAGCATCGGCCAGTTGAAAGCCTTCGGCATGGACCTGAATCAGGCTGTAGTGCGGCTGGCTCGAGGCGGCCCGGCCTGGGATTTGCGCCTCGATAGCAAGGAAGTCATCGGCAACGCCCGCGTACCGGATGCCAAGGGCGCGCCAATGGTCGTGCGCATGCAGACCTTGCGCCTGCCTGCCGCCAGCGCCGCAGAGCAGCAGGCTGAAGAAGGCCCGGACCCGCTGGCCTCGTTCGATCCGCGCAAGGTGCCGGCGCTGGACCTGAGCATCGACAAGCTCTACCGCGGTGACGACCTGTTCGGCAGCGCCTCGATCAAGCTGCGGCCGACTGCGCGTGGCGTTACCGCCAGCGACATCGACCTTGACTTCAAAGGCTTGCGCATCGATGGCGGTGGCGGCTGGGAAGGTGAAACCGGCAAAACCAGCAGCTGGTACAAAGGGCGTCTGGACGGCAAGAACCTGGCGGATGTGCTCAAGGCCTGGGGCTTCGCTCCCACCGTGACCAGCCGCGACTTCCGCCTGGATGTAGATGGCCGCTGGCCGGGTTCGCCTGCCGCGGTGAGCCTGACGCGTTTTTCGGGCAGCATGGATGCGGCGCTGCGTACGGGCCAATTCGTCGAGGTTGAAGGCAGCGCCCAGGCACTGCGGGTGTTCGGCCTGCTCAACTTCAACTCGATTGGCCGGCGCCTGCGTCTGGACTTCTCCGACCTGTTCGACAAGGGCCTGGCCTATGACCGGGTCAAGGGTTTGCTGGTAGCCAGTAGCGGCGTGTACGTGACCCGCGAACCGATCACCGTGACCGGCCCATCGAGCAACTTCGAGCTGGATGGCACGCTGGACATGGTGCGCGACCGGGTGGATGCCAACCTGCAGGTGAGCCTGCCGGTGACCAATAATCTGCCGCTGGCGGCGCTGATCGTCGGCGCACCCGCTGTGGGCGGGGCGCTGTTCCTGGTCGATCGACTGATCGGTGATCGTGTGTCGCGCTTTGCCAGCGTTCACTACCGTGTCGAAGGCCCGTGGAAAGAGCCTAGAATCACATTTGTGAAACCTTTCGAGAAATCCCGCTAGGAGTACCCATGAAGGCAGCGGTAATCCAGATGGTCAGCCAGGATGACGTGCTGGCCAACCTGCAGCGTGCCGGTGCCCTGCTGGAGCAGGCAGCGTTGGGCGGCGCACGGCTGGCGGTACTGCCGGAAAACTTCGCCGCCATGGGCCGCAAGGACGCCGCAGCCATTGGCCGTGCCGAAGCCTTGGGTGATGGGCCGATTCTGCCATGGTTGAAACGCACCGCCCGCGACCTCAAGTTATGGATTGTTGCCGGTACCTTGCCTTTGCCACCGGTCGGCCGGCCTGAGTCCAAGGCCCATGCCTGCTCGCTGCTGATCGATGAACACGGCGAGGTGGTGGCGCGTTATGACAAGCTGCACTTGTTCGACGTGGACGTTGCCGATAATCGCGGCCGCTACCGTGAATCGGACGACTACGCCCATGGCGACCAAGTGGTGGTGGCCGACACGCCCGTCGGGCGGCTGGGGCTTAGCGTGTGCTACGACTTGCGTTTCCCCGAACTGTACAGCGCATTGCGTGCTGCCGGCGCGGAGCTGATCACTGCGCCGGCTGCTTTTACCGCCGTGACCGGCGCGGCACATTGGGAGGTGCTGGTGCGCGCCCGGGCCATCGAAACCCAGTGCTACCTGCTGGCTGCGGCGCAGGGAGGCACCCACCCAGGCCCACGGGAAACCCATGGCCATGCGGCGATCGTCGACCCTTGGGGGCGCATCGTCGCAGAACAGGCGCAAGGCGAAGCGGTACTGCTTGCCGAGCGCGACATTGAAGAACAAGCGTCCATTCGGGCGCGCATGCCGGTGGTTTCGCACCGGCGCTTTTTTTTCGCAGGGCGCGTTGCGGCCTGCGCACACCTCGGAGTGACTATGAGCCAGATGTTATCCACCGTCAGTGAGCAGCTCCTGGCCCCAGGCGGCTTGACCCTGGACAGCCTGCAGAGCGTACTGGGTGAGTTGGCCGGCCCCGGCATCGACGCCGCCGACCTGTATTTCCAGGGCCAGATCTCGGAAACCTGGGCGCTGGAAGACGGCATCGTCAAAGAGGGCAGTTTCAACCTCGACCAAGGCGTGGGCGTGCGTGCCCAATCCGATGAAAAAACCGGTTTCGCCTACAGCAATGCCATCAACCTCGAAGCACTGACTTCGGCAGCCCGTGCGGCCCGTTCGATTTCCCGCGCTGGGCAGAACGGCACGGTGCAGGCCTTCCGCAGCCAGGAGGTGACTGCCCTGTATGCCGCGGACAACCCGCTGGACGTGCTCAGCCGTGCCGAAAAGGTCGAGCTGCTCAAGCGTGTCGATGCCGCTACCCGCGCCTTGGACCCCCGCATTCAGCAAGTCAGCGTGAGCATGGCCGGAGTCTGGGAGCGCATCCTGATCGCGGCGGCCGATGGCAGCCTGGCCGCCGACGTGCGCCCCCTGGTGCGCTTCAACGTCAGCGTCATCGTCGAGCAGAACGGCCGTCGCGAGCGCGGTGGGCAGGGCGGTGGCGGGCGTACCGATTACCGTTTCTTCACCGAAGAGCGGGTGATGGGGTATGCCCGCGAGGCGCTGCGCCAGGCCTTGGTGAACCTGGAGGCCATCCCGGCGCCGGCCGGTACCTTGCCGGTGGTGTTGGGTTCGGGCTGGTCGGGCGTGCTGTTGCACGAGGCGGTCGGCCATGGCCTGGAGGGCGACTTCAACCGCAAGGGGAGTTCGGCATTCAGTGGCCGCATCGGCGAGAAAGTGGCGTCGAGCCTGTGCACCATCGTGGACGATGGCACCCTGGAAGGCCGCCGTGGATCGCTGAGCGTGGATGACGAAGGCACCCCGACCGAATGCACCACGCTGATCGAGAACGGCGTACTCAAGGGCTACATGCAGGACAAGCTGAACGCGCGTCTGATGGGCATGGCGGTGACCGGCAACGGCCGCCGTGAATCCTATGCGCACCTGCCGATGCCACGCATGACCAACACCTACATGCGAGCCGGCGAAAGCGACCCGCAGGAAATCATTGCGTCGGTGAAGAAGGGTATCTACTGCGCCAACCTCGGTGGTGGCCAGGTGGACATCACCAGCGGCAAGTTCGTGTTCTCGACCAGTGAGGCCTACCTGATCGAAGACGGCAAGATTACCGCCCCGGTGAAGGGCGCGACCCTGATCGGCAATGGGCCGGAGGCGATGAGCCGTGTGTCGATGGTCGGTAACGACCTGGCGCTGGACAGCGGGGTAGGGACATGCGGCAAGGACGGGCAGTCGGTGCCAGTGGGGGTCGGGCAGCCGACTTTGAAGCTGGATGCGATTACCGTGGGCGGTACCGGGGCGTGATGGCTGCGGGGACCGATGTGGCAGCGGGCATGCTCGCTGCCACATCGGTCCCGTATGTCAGCGCAACCCGCGCTGCAACTCGTCGAGGTCGCGGATGTACTTGAATACCTTGCGCGCGGCGGCTGGCGGCTTGTTCCGGGCCTTTTCGTGCTGGGCATGGCGCACCAGTGAGCGCAGCTGCTGGCGGTCGGTGTCGGGGTACTCGTTGACGAAGCGCTCGAGGTCCTCGTCGTTGCCGTCGATCAGCCGGTCGCGCCAGCGCTCCAGGCTGTGGAAACGCTCGTTGTACTGGCGGCTCGAGCTGTCCATCTGCTCGAGCAGGGCGTGGATGGCATCGAGGTCCTGCACGCGCATGAGCTTGCCGACAAACGACATGTGGCGTTTACGGGCACCATGAGCGGTGTGCTTGCTGGCCTCGGCCAGGGCCTTGCGCAGCTCGTCGGTCAACGGCAGGCGGGCCAGGGTATCGGCTTTGAGCGTGGTAAGGCGCTCACCGAGTTCGACCAGCTCATGCAGTTCGCGCTTGATCTGGGTTTTGCTTTTTTCGCCGTCGAAGGCGTCGTTGTTTGAATCAACCATGGTGGCAGTCCGCTAGAAATCGTCGCCATGATAACCAGTCGGGGGCCGCTTGTCCGGCCCGGTCGTAGAATGACCCCAAGCCGTACGCAGAATTTGAGTGGAGAGAACCATGAGTGCAGTCCAGAGCGTAGGTCCGAAAGACCTGCCAGCATTGCAGGAGCAGGTCGAGGCGATCATCGCCGAGGCGCGCCGCCAAGGGGCCAGTGCCTGCGAAGTGGCAGTTTCGCTGGAGCAGGGCTTGTCCACCACGGTACGCCAGCGTGAAGTCGAGACGGTCGAATTCAACCGCGACCAGGGCTTTGGTATCACCCTTTATGTTGGCCAGCGCAAAGGCTCGGCCAGCACTTCGGCCAGTGGCCCGGACGCGATCCGCGAAACCGTTGCCGCTGCCCTGGCCATTGCCAAGCATACTTCCGAAGACGAATGTTCGGGCTTGGCCGACGCGGCGCTGATGGCCCGTGAAATTCCTGATCTGGACCTGTACCACGATTGGGATATCGAACCCGAAAAGGCCATCGAAATGGCCCTGGCCTGCGAGGCGGCGGCGTTTGATGCCGACCCGCGCATCCTCAACGCCGATGGCACCACCCTCAATACCCACCAGGGCTGCCGCGTGTATGGCAACAGCCATGGCTTCATCGGTGGGTACGCCTCGACCCGGCACAGCCTGAGCTGCGTGATGATCGCCGAAGGCGAAGGGCAGATGCAGCGTGACTACTGGTACGACGTGAACCGTCGGGGCAACTTGCTGGCCGACCCGCGCAGCATTGGCGTTCGCGCTGCACAGCGTGCTGCCAGCCGACTGGGTGCCCGGCCGGTTCCCACTTGCGAGGTGCCGGTGCTGTTTTCGGCCGAACTGGCCGGTGGCCTGTTCGGCAGCTTCCTGTCGGCTATTTCCGGCGGCAACCTGTACCGCAAGTCGTCCTTCCTCGAAGGTACCATTGGCCAGCGCCTGTTCCCTTCCTGGCTTACCCTCGACGAGCGCCCGCACATTCCGCGCGCGTTGGGTAGCGCCGCGTTCGACGGTGATGGCCTGGCCACCTACGCCAAGCCGTTCGTCGACAAAGGCGAGCTGGTGTCGTACCTGCTGGGCACCTATTCCGGGCGCAAGCTGGGCTTGCCAAGCACGGCCAACTCCGGTGGTGTGCACAACCTGTTCGTCACCCACGGCGTCGAAGACCAGGCCGCGTTGATTCGCCGTATGGGCCGCGGCCTGCTGGTGACCGAGCTGATGGGGCATGGGCTGAACATGGTGACGGGGGATTATTCCCGTGGTGCAGCTGGCTTCTGGGTCGAAAATGGCGAGATCCAGCACGCGGTTCAAGAAGTGACCATCGCCGGCAATATGAAAGACATGTTCCAGCAAATTGTCGCGATCGGTAACGATCTTGAAACGCGCAGCAATATCCATACCGGGTCGGTGCTGATCGAGCGGATGACCGTCGCGGGTAGCTAATTGCCGCCAGAAACATGCAGTGAAATCGAAGACCCGGCCATCGTGCCGGGTTTTTCTTTCACTAACGGATACTTGAAGTGATTCTATTTATCACTTAATAATGAATATCATTATCCAGTCACCCGGCGATGATGTTCATGAAACCCGTCCTCCGCGAACTGCCCTACCTGGAAAACTGGCGCTGGCTCAGCCGGCGCATTCGCTGTGCGCTCGAGCCTGACGAGCCACGGCTGATCGAGCATTACCTGGCCGAAGGCCGCTACCTGGTGTGCTGTACGCAAACCTCGTCATGGACGGTGGCACTGACCTCCTTCCGCCTGCTGCTGGATACCGCCTGCGACCGCATGCTGCCCTGGCATTGGCGCTGCCAGTGCCTGGACCAGGCCTGGCGACCGCTGCTGGACCTGCGCAACCTCGACCGCCAGGAGCAGAACCAGCGCTGGCAACCCTACGCCCTGCAGTTGGCCAATTGCCGCCTGCTGCCGTCGATTTCTCCCGATGAACTGATGCAAGGATTTTATGATGAGTGATACCCGTATCGAGCGTGACAGCATGGGTGAACTGCAGGTGCCTGCCCAGGCCCTGTACGGCGCCCAGACCCAACGCGCGGTCGACAACTTCCCGATCAGCGGCCAGCGCATGCCGGCCCAGTTCATTCGTGCTCTGCTGCTGGCCAAGGCAGCCGCGGCCAAGGCCAACATCGAGCTGGAACAACTGTCCGCCGCGCAGGGCCAAGCCATCGTCAAGGCTGTCGAGCAACTGTTGGCCGAAGACTTCATCCAGCATTTCCCGGTCGATGTGTTCCAGACCGGCTCCGGCACCAGCTCGAACATGAACGCCAACGAAGTGATCGCGACCTTGGCCAGCCGCGTACTGGGTGAGGCAGTCAATGCCAATGATCACGTCAACTGTGGCCAGAGCAGCAATGACATCATCCCGACCACTATCCACGTCAGTGCCGCGCTGGCCCTGCACGAACAGTTGCTGCCAGCCTTGGCGCACCTGGTACAGGTGATCGAGGCCAAGTCGGCGCAAGTGCATCAGTATGTGAAAACGGGCCGCACCCACCTGATGGACGCCATGCCGGTGCGCATGAGCCAGGTGCTGGATGGCTGGGCGGCACAGATCAACGGCGCCAAGGCACACCTCGAAGCCACCTTGCCGAGCCTGCAGGCGCTGGCCCAGGGCGGCACCGCCGTGGGTACCGGCATCAATGCCCACCCCCGGTTCGCTGGCGTGTTTGCCCGCCAACTCAGTGGCCTGACCCAAGTCGAGTTCACCCCAGGGCAAAACCTGTTTGCCCTGATCGGTTCGCAGGATACCGCCGTGGCCCTGTCTGGCCAGCTCAAGACTACCGCTGTGGCACTGATGAAAATTGCCAACGACCTGCGCTGGATGAACTCCGGCCCGCTGGCCGGCCTGGGCGAAATCGAGCTGCAAGGCCTGCAGCCTGGCTCTTCGATCATGCCGGGCAAGGTCAACCCGGTGATCCCGGAGGCCACTGCCATGGTCGCCGCCCAGGTGATCGGCAACGACGCCACCATCGCCATCGCGGGGCAGTCCGGTAACTTCGAGCTGAACGTGATGCTGCCGGTGATCGCCCGCAACCTGCTGGAAAGCATCGAGCTGATGGCCAACGTCAGCCGCTTGCTGGCCGACAAGGCCATCGCCACCTTCAAGGTCAACGAGGGCAAGCTCAAGGAAGCCCTGGCGCGCAACCCGATCCTGGTCACTGCGCTGAACCCGATCATCGGCTACCTCAAGGCCGCCGAAATCGCCAAGACCGCGTACAAGCAAGGTCGCCCGATCATCGATGTGGCGCTGGAGCACACCGATTTGTCGCGTGACCAGCTCGAAGCACTGCTGGACCCGGAAAAACTCACCGCCGGCGGAATCTGACCCTGCGTCACCGCCAAGGAGATTTGCCATGCAGCACTGGAAACGCACCACGGAAACCGCCAACCGCCTGTTCGATCAAGGCGAGCTGGTCGACGCCCGGGAACACTACCTGCAAGCCCTGGCGCTGGCCCAGGTGCTGTTCGAGCGCTGGCATGACGTCGACGAAGCGGTGGCCGCTTTCGTCATCGCCCACCATAACCTGGCCGACTTGCACCTGCGCCTGAACCAGCCGCAGGAAAGCGCCGACTACTTGTGCGCCGCTCACCAGCGGCTGCTGCAGGCCAGCCAGGAGACGCGCCTGCCGCAGGCGCTGCGTGATGCGGCCTTGCGCCACAGCGGGCGCACCTACACCGAACTGCTGAGTTTCATCGCCGAGTACGGCCAGTACCCGCGTACCGAGCGCCTGCTAAGTCGCCACAGCGCCGGGGCCAGCGAGCTCGCTGCCCAGCGGGACCTGGCACCCAGAACCCATGCCTACGGAATTCACTGACATGCCACATACCCTGCCTGCATTGCCATACGCCTATGACGCGCTGGAGCCGCACATCGACGCCCAGACCATGGAAATCCACCACACCAAGCATCATCAGACCTACGTGAATGGTCTCAACGCCGCTATCGAAGGTACCGAGTGGGCCGAATGGCCGGTTGAGAAGCTGGTTGGCGCCGTCAAGCAACTTCCGGAAAACCTGCGTGGCGCAGTGACCAACCACGGCGGCGGCCACGCCAACCACAGCCTGTTCTGGACCGTCATGTCGCCACAGGGTGGCGGTGAGCCTGTGGGCCAGCTGGCGCAAGCTGTCACCGCGCAACTGGGCGGCTTCGAGGCTTTCAAGGAGGCTTTCACCAAGGCTGCGCTGACGCGCTTCGGCAGCGGCTGGGCCTGGCTAAGCGTGACACCGCAGAAAACCCTGGTGGTAGAGAGCAGTGGCAACCAAGACAGCCCGTTGATGCACGGCAATACGCCAATCCTCGGCCTGGACGTGTGGGAGCACGCGTATTACCTCAAGTACCAGAACCGTCGTCCGGAATACATCGGCGCCTTCTACAACGTCATTGACTGGGCGCAAGTGGAGCGCCGTTACCTCGAAGCCCTGAAGTGAGTCGAACCGGTATGCGCTCTGAGGTGATGTCTGTCAGCAGTGTGCGCCTGTTCCGCCTGGCGCTTGGGACCTTGCTGTTGCTGGCTGGCACCGCGCTGCTGGTAGCGCGTGGCCTCGCCTGGCTGGACCTGGAGCCGCGCATGCTTCGCGCCCTTGAGGGCGGTGCGCTATGTGCGCTGGGCACTGCACTGGGCGCAGTACCGGTACTGGTCATTCGCAACATGCCAGTGGCGCTGGCCGACACGCTGCTGGGTTTCGGCGCCGGTGTGATGCTGGCAGCCACCGCGTTTTCCCTGATCATTCCGGGGTTGGATGCCGCCCAGTCCATCGGGTTCAGCCCTTGGGGCGCGGGTGGCCTGATCAGCTTCGGCTTGTTGTTCGGTGCGCTGTGCCTGTTTCTGGTCGACCTCAAGGTGTCTGGCGCCTCGCCAGAAGCGCTGGTTGGCCCCGACAATCAGCCGGTGATTGCTGCACGTATCTGGCTGTTTGTCATTGCCATCATTGCGCACAACATCCCTGAAGGCATGGCGATTGGAGTGTCGGCCGGTGGCGGCATGGCCGACGCCGACAGCCTGGCCATGGGCATTGCGTTGCAGGATGTGCCTGAGGGGCTGGTGATTGCGCTGGTGCTGGCCGGGGCGGGCATGCCGCGTTTCAAAGCTTTCCTGATAGGCGCTGCGTCAGGGCTGGTCGAACCGGTGGCCGCAGTGATCTGTGCCTGGCTGGTGAATGTTGCCGAACTCCTGCTGCCGCTGGGTTTGGCCTGTGCGGCGGGGGCGATGCTGCTAGTGGTCACCCAGGAAATCATCCCGGAGTCGCGCAGCAATGGCCACCATCGGCTGGCTAGCCTGGGGTTGTGTATCGGCTTCTGTCTGATGATGGTGATGGATACCGCGATGTCCTGATTCATCATCAGGTTGGCGCGCACTCCAACAAGGAGTGTGCCGGCTTTATTCGCCTTCGTCGAAGAAGTTGTTGATCAGTTCGACCAGCGCGTCCATGGCATCGCTGTCTTGCTCACCCTCGGTATGCAGGTGCACCTGGGTGCCTTTGCCCGCTGCCAGCATCATCACCGCCATTATGCTCTTGCCATCCACCAGCTTGTCCGGCGCACGTCCAACCCGTACCTGGCAGGGGAAGCGGCCGGCCACGCCGACGAACTTGGCTGCCGCCCGGGCATGCAGGCCCAACTTGTTGATGATGGTGATTTCGCGGGCGGGCATCGTGGGGCGGATCCTTGGGCTAGAGGTCGCGGTGGCGGACCTGGACGTTTTTCAGGGTTTGCTGCAGGTGTTGGCCAAGGCGCTCGGTGATGTACACCGAACGGTGATGGCCGCCGGTGCAGCCGATGGCAATGGTGACATAAGCGCGGTTGCTGGCGGCGAAGCGGGGCAACCACTTGAGCAGATAGCCCGAAATGTCGTTGTACATGTCTTCGACATCCGGCTGGGCAGCCAGGTAGTCGATCACTGGCTGGTCGAGGCCCGAGTGCTCTCGCAGCTCGGGCTTCCAGTAGGGGTTGGGCAGGCAGCGCACATCGAACACCAGGTCGGCGTCGACCGGCATGCCGCGCTTGAAGCCGAACGACTCGACCAGGAACGCAGTGCCAGGCTCGGGTTGGTTGAGCAGGCGCAGCTTGATCGAGTCACGCAGCTGATACAGGTTCAGGTTGGTGGTGTCGATTTTCAGGTCGGCCAGGTCGGCGATCGGCCCCAGCAAATCGCTTTCCACGCGGATTGCTTCCGCGAGCGAGCGGTTGGCGTTGGTCAGCGGGTGGCGGCGGCGGGTTTCCGAGAAGCGCTTGAGCAGCATATCTTCGTCGGCATCCAGGAACAGCACGTCGCACTGGATGTTCCGCGCGCGGGCTTCTTCGAGCAATTCGGGGAAGCGCGTCAGGTGGCTGGGCAGGTTGCGTGCGTCGATCGACACGGCAACCTTCGGTTGCAGCAGTTCGGTGTTGATCAGTGCGTCTTCCGCCAACTGCGGCAGCAGCCCGGCCGGCAGGTTGTCGATGCAGTAGAAACCGTTGTCTTCCAGGACATCGAGGGCAGTGCTCTTGCCGGAGCCGGACCGGCCGCTGACAATGATCAGGCGCATGTTCAGTGCTCGTTCTGTACGTCCAGGACAACCTGGAACAGGGCCTCACTGCTGGTGGCCGCACGCAGGCGATCACGGACCTCCTTGCGATCGAGCATGCTGGCGATCTGACGCAGCAGTTCCAGATGCGCATCGGTAGCGGCTTCGGGCACCAAGAGGACGAACATCAGGTCCACCGGCGCGCCATCGATGGCGTCGTAATCGATAGGTGCTTCAAGGTGCAGCAGGGCGCTGACAGGAGCGGAACATCCTTCAAGCCGGCAGTGCGGAATGGCGATGCCATTGCCGAAACCGGTAGAACCGAGTTTTTCCCGGGCGACCAGTTTTTCGAAGACGTCCTGCATCTCCAGTTCTGGCACTTGATCGGCGATGACGGTGGCGACCTTTTCCAGGGCGCGCTTCTTGCTGCCGCCCGGCACGTTCACAAGGGAACGGCCGGGGGTCAGGATGGTTTCAAGTCGGATCATGGATGAGGGGGATCAGCGGGCAGCTGCACCTTGCAGCAGGCTTTGCTGTTTTTCCTTGTGTTTTTTCAGTTGGCGGTCGAGCTTGTCGGCCAAGGCGTCGATCGCTGCATACATATCTTCGTGTTCGGCGTTGGCTACCACTTCGCCGCCGGGAATCTGCAGGGTCGCTTCGACCTTCTGCTGCAGCTTCTCGACTTTCATGATGACCTGCACGTTGGTGATCTTGTCGAAGTGACTTTCCACGCGAGCGAGCTTTTCAAGCACATAATCGCGAAGTGGCTGGGTGACTTCTACATGCTGTCCACTGATATTGACTTGCATACAGCTTCTCCTTTGTTGCCCGTGCATAAAGAAGCAGGTCTTGCACCTGCCCCACAAACGCTGTGGCACATCTCAGGGGCTACATCAGTCGCTTGCGCTCGCTCGACGGTGCGATGCCGAGGGACTCGCGGTACTTGGCGACGGTGCGACGGGCTACCTGGATGCCTTGTGCCTCCAGTAAACCAGCGATCTTGCTGTCACTCAATGGCTTTTTCTGATTTTCCGCTGCAACCAGTTTTTTGATGATCGCGCGGATCGCCGTGGACGAGCATTCTCCGCCTTCGGAGGTGCTGACGTGGCTGGAGAAAAAGTATTTCAGTTCGTAGATGCCACGCGGTGTGTGCATGTACTTTTGCGTGGTAACCCGCGAAATGGTCGACTCGTGCATGCCCACCGCTTCGGCGATGTCGTGCAACACCAACGGCTTCATTGCTTCATCGCCGTGGTCGAGGAAGCCGCGCTGGTGCTCGACGATCTGCGTGGCAACCTTCATCAGTGTTTCATTGCGGCTTTGCAGGCTCTTGATGAACCAGCGCGCTTCTTGCAGCTGGTTGCGCATGAAGGTGTTGTCGGCGCTGGTGTCGGCACGGCGTACGAAGCCCGCGTACTGTGGGTTGACGCGCAGGCGTGGGATGGCTTCCTGGTTCAGCTCCACCAGCCAGCGCTCGCTGTCCTTGCGCACGATGACGTCAGGCACTACGTACTCGGGCTCGCTGGATTCGATCTGCGAACCGGGGCGCGGGTTGAGGCTTTGCACCAGCTCGATGACCTGGCGCAGCTCGTCTTCCTTGATTTTCATGCGCCGCATCAACTGGCTGTAGTCGCGGCTGCCGAGCAGGTCGATGAAATCGGTGACCAGGCGCTTGGCTTCGGTCATCCACGGGGTGCTGGCGGGCAGCTGGCGCAGTTGCAGCAGCAGGCATTCGCCCAGGTTACGTGCGCCCACGCCAGCTGGCTCGAACTGCTGGATGCGGTGCAGTACCGCTTCGACTTCGTCCAGCTCGATATCCAGCTCAGGGTCGAAACCTGCGCAGATTTCCTCGAGGGTGTCTTCCAGATACCCCTGGCCGTTGATGCTGTCGATCAGGGTGACGGCGATCAGGCGGTCGGTATCGGACATCGGCGCCAGGTTCAGCTGCCACAGCAGGTGGCTTTGCAGGCTCTCGCCGGCCGATGTGCGGGTGGTGAAGTCCCACTCGTCGTCATCGTTGCTCGGCAGGCTGCTGGCGCTGGTCTGGTAGATGTCTTCCCAGGCGGTATCGACCGGAAGCTCGTTGGGGATGCGCTCGCTCCACTCACCGTCTTCCAGGCTGTCGGCACTGACAGTGCTTTCCTGGAAGCTATTGTCCTGGGCTTCGGCGGCCGGCTTGTTTTCGGCGTTGTCCGCCATCGGGTCGCTGTTGTCGAAGTCGTCGCCGTCTTCCTGACGTTCGAGCATCGGGTTCGACTCCAGCGCTTCCTGGATTTCCTGTTGGAGGTCCAGGGTGGAAAGCTGGAGCAGACGGATGGCCTGTTGCAACTGCGGTGTCATCGTCAGTTGCTGGCCCATTTTTAGGACGAGCGATGGTTTCATGGCTGGGGCTTAATACCTTGTTCGCCGGCGCGCATGCGCCATCCACTACACGAGGGCGCCGAGGCGCCAGATCAAGCAAGTTTTATGCCTTAAATTGTAGCGTTTGCCTAGAGTACCGTAACAACTTTACCCGTAGTTTTGGGGCTATTTGCCGGTACTCCAGGCGCGCCTCGGGTCAGAGGCGGAACTCGTGGCCCAGGTAAACCTCTTTGACCAGATCGTTGGCAAGGATGGTTTCGGCGTCGCCTTCGGCAATCAACCGGCCATCGTTGACGATGTAGGCGGTTTCGCAGATATCCAGGGTCTCACGCACGTTGTGGTCGGTGATCAGTACACCGATACCTTTGGCCTTGAGGTGGTGGATGATCTGCTTGATGTCGCCGACCGAGATCGGGTCGACACCTGCGAACGGTTCGTCCAGCAGGATGAACTTGGGTGCGGTCGCCAGGGCGCGGGCAATTTCGACGCGGCGGCGTTCACCGCCGGACAGGCTCATGCCGAGGTTGTCGCGGATGTGGCTGATGTGGAACTCCTGCAGCAGGCTTTCCAGCTCCTTGCGGCGGCCTTCGCGGTCCAGGTCCTTGCGGGTTTCGAGGATGGCCATGATGTTGTCGGCCACCGACAGCTTGCGGAAGATCGAAGCTTCCTGCGGCAGGTAGCCGATACCGGCGCGCGCACGGCCATGCATGGGCTGATGGCTGACATCGAGGTTGTCGATCAGTACCCGGCCCTGTTCGGCCTGGACCAGCCCGACGATCATGTAGAAGCAGGTGGTCTTGCCGGCGCCGTTAGGGCCGAGCAGGCCGACGATCTGGCCGCTGTCGATCGACAGGCTGACATCACGTACCACCTGCCGGCCCTTGTAGCTCTTGGCCAGGTGCTGGGCTTTGAGGGTTGCCATTTACTCGGCCTTCTTCTTGGGCTGGATCACCATGTCGATACGCTGACGCGGTGTAGTCACGTTGCCACCGCGACCGGCGGTCGCCACCTGGGTCTGGGTGTTGTAGACGATCTTCTCGCCTTCGGTGGTGTTGCCTTCGTTCTCGACCTTGGCGCGGTCGGTGAGGATCACCAGGTCCTTCTGCGACTGGTACTGGATGGTCACGCCCCAGCCCTTCATCTTGTCCGGCTTGGCTGCGCTCTGCTGCTGCTCGAAGTAGGCCAGGTTGCCCACCGAGGTCACCACGTCGATATCGCCGGAGGCGGAACGGGTGATGGTCACGGTGTTGCCTTTGATCATCATCGAACCCTGGGTGATGATCACGTCGCCGGTGTAGGTGGCCACGCCTTGCTTGTCATCCAGGTGGGCGTTATCGGCCTGGATGCGGATAGGCTGGTCACGGTCATTCGGCAGGGCGAGGGCGCTCGCGCTTCCCAGTGCTGCGCTCAGGCTGAGCAAAAGGGGGAGGGTTTTAACGAGCCTCATACTGTCCTCTTACGTTAGAGAGCAAGTCCATCTTGCCTTCTTTCAAATACGCTTTCATTCCTTTGCCCGTAGTTGTGCCACCGGCGCCGTCGATTCTAACGGCTTGCTCGGTCTGCGCATATTGCTTCTGCGGGAACACGGTCATGCGTGAGCTGGTAATGATGGTTTCACGCTGCTTTTCGTCGGTGCGGGCAACCCGTACCTTGTCGATCAGCTCGACCTCGGTACCGTCCGGGTTGACCTCGGCGCGGGTGCTTTGTACGTGCCACGGGTATTCGGTGCCGCGGTACATGTGCAGGTCCGGCGTGGTCAGCAGGGTAATTTCGCTGGCCTTGAGGTGCTCGACCTTGTCGGCGGTCATTTCGTACTGCAGCTTGCCGTCGGGCAGGAACTGCACGCTGTGGGCGTTGATCGCGTAATAGTCGATGGCGCTTTCGTCGACTTGGGCCACCGGCTTGTCGAGGAAGCTTTCCGGGCTGACATTCCAGTAGCCAATGGCTACCAGCAGGGCGGCGATCGCCCCGAGCAGCACAATGTTTCGGGCTTTCTTGCTGAACATGGGCAGCCTTACAGGTAGTTGGCGTTGGCAGCGTCCAGGGTGCCCTGGGCCTGCATGATCAGTTCGCAGAATTCACGGGCCGCGCCTTCGCCACCGCGTGCCTGGGTCACGCCATGAGCGTGCTGGCGTACGAACGGTGCGGCGTTGGCTACAGCCATGCCCAGTGCCACCCGGCGAATCACCGGCAGGTCGGGCAGGTCATCCCCCAGGTAGGCCACTTGATCATAGCTTAGGCCCAGTTCGGCGAGCAGGCCGTCAAGCACCACCAATTTATCCTCGCGCCCCTGATACAGGTGCGGGATACCGAGGTTCTTGGCGCGACGCTCGACCACCGGGGTCTTGCGCCCGCTGATGATGGCGGTGGTCACCCCCGAGGCCATGAGCATCTTGATGCCCTGGCCATCGAGCGTGTTGAAGGTCTTGAATTCGCTGCCGTCCTCGAGGAAGTACAGGCGCCCGTCGGTGAGCACGCCGTCCACGTCGAATACCGCGAGCTTGATGCTCTTGCCGCGTTGCATGAGGTCCTGGTTCATTCCATCGCTCCTTTACATTACGCCGGCGCGCAGCAGGTCGTGCATGTTCAGGGCGCCGGTCGGGCGGTCCTCGCGGTCCACCACCACCAGGGCGCCGATCTTGTGGTCTTCCATGATCTTCAGGGCTTCGGCGGCGAGCATTTCGGCCCGCGCGGTCTTGCCATGAACGGTCATGACCTGGTCGATCAGGGTGGTGTGCACATCGATGTTGCGGTCCAGGCTGCGGCGCAGGTCGCCGTCGGTGAAGATCCCGGCCAGCTTGCCATCGGGCTCGACGATCACGGTCATGCCCAAACCTTTGCGGGACATTTCAAGCAGCGCATCCTTGAGCAGGGTGCCGCGAGGTACCTGAGGCAGCTCATCGCCGCTGTGCATGACGTTCTCGACCTTCAGCAGCAGGCGGCGGCCCAGCGCACCGCCTGGGTGCGAGAAGGCGAAGTCCTCGGCGGTGAAGCCGCGGGCCTCGAGCAGGGCGATGGCCAGCGCGTCACCCAGTACCAGCGATGCCGTGGTGGAGGAGGTGGGCGCCAGGTTGAGCGGGCAGGCTTCTTGCTCGACACGGGCGTCGAGGTTGACCTCGGCGGCCTGTGCCAGCGGCGAGTCCGGGTTGCCGGTCAGGCTGATAAGTTTGATGCCCAGGCGTTTGATCAGCGGCAGCAGGGTGACGATTTCGGCAGTGCTGCCGGAATTCGACAGGGCAAGGATGACATCATCGCGGGTGATCATGCCCATGTCGCCATGGCTGGCTTCGGCCGGATGTACGAAAAACGCCGGGTGCCGGTGCTGGCGAGGGTTGCGGCGATCTTGTTGCCGATGTGCCCGGACTTGCCCATGCCGACCACGACAACCCGGCCCTTGCTGGCCAGGATGAGTTCGCAGGCCTTGACGAAATTGTCGTCGATGCGCGCCAGCAGGGCCTCTACGGCCTCGAGTTCCAGGCGCAGGGTGCGTTGGGCGGATTGGATCAGCTCGCTGGATTGGCTCATGTCGAAAAAGCAGTGCCTGATGAAAAGGCCGCGATTATACGCGCAATGAAGAAAACCCTCACCCCTTCGATTGCTGTAGCGAATGTCATCAAAGCCTGTCTCGGGGCTGAACGACTGCTTGCCTGGCCTTGGGGCGGCGCTGTCAGCGGTGCTATAGTTCGCCGCTATTCGGCCTGCCAGGGGTGCGTGTGCCTTCCTGATGGAGGCCGGCGTCCATTAGGACGAGGCTGCACTAGCAAGGAGTCTAGATGAGTGTGGATAGCGCCTACGCGGTCGAGTTGAAGGGGGTTACCTTCAAACGCGGTTCGCGCAGCATTTTCAGCAACGTCGACATCCGCATCCCGCGCGGCAAGGTCACCGGCATCATGGGACCATCGGGTTGCGGCAAGACCACGTTGCTCCGCCTGATGGGTGCGCAGCTGCGCCCTTCCAGCGGTGAGGTATGGGTGGCCGGCCAGAACCTGCCGACGCTGTCGCGCAGCGACCTGTTCGACGCCCGCAAGCAGATGGGTGTGCTGTTCCAGAGCGGCGCGCTGTTCACCGACCTCGACGTGTTCGAGAACGTCGCGTTCCCGCTGCGCGTGCATACCCAGCTGTCGGATGAAATGATCCGTGACATCGTGTTGATGAAGCTGCAGGCCGTGGGCCTGCGCGGCGCCATCGACCTGATGCCCGACGAGCTGTCCGGTGGCATGAAGCGCCGAGTGGCGCTGGCTCGGGCGATTGCCCTGGACCCGCAGATCCTCATGTACGACGAACCGTTCGTCGGCCAGGACCCGATCGCCATGGGGGTACTTGTGCGCCTGATCCGCCTGCTCAACGACGCCCTGGGCATCACCAGCATCGTGGTTTCCCATGACCTGGCAGAAACCGCCAGCATTGCCGATTACATCTACGTGGTAGGTGATGGCCAGGTGCTGGGCCAGGGCACGCCTGATGAGCTGATGGGCTCGGACAACCCACGGATTCGCCAATTCATGAAAGGCGACCCGGACGGCCCGGTACCCTTCCACTTTCCCGCGCCTGACTACCGCGCCGACCTGCTGGGGGCGCGTTGATGCGCAGAAAATCCTTACTCGAACGTGTCCGTCTGCTGGGCCGTTCGGCAATCGACGTGCTGGCCGTGCTCGGGCGTTCGTGCCTGTTCCTGTTCCATGCGCTGGTCGGTCGCGGCGGCATTGGCGGCGGCTTCCAACTGCTGACCAAGCAGCTGTACTCGGTGGGTGTGCTGTCGCTGGCGATCGTTGTCGTGTCCGGGGTATTCATCGGCATGGTGCTGGCGCTGCAGGGTTACAGCATCCTGACCAAATACGGCTCGGAACAGGCGGTAGGGCAAATGGTTGCCCTGACCCTGCTGCGTGAGCTTGGCCCGGTGGTGACGGCGCTGCTGTTCGCGGGCCGTGCCGGTTCCGCGTTGACCGCCGAAATCGGCAACATGAAGTCCACCGAGCAGTTGTCGAGCCTGGAAATGATTGGCGTCGACCCGCTCAAGTACATCGTTGCGCCACGTTTGTGGGCCGGTTTCATCTCGCTGCCGCTGCTGGCGCTGATCTTCAGCGTGGTCGGTATCTGGGGTGGCTCGTGGGTGGCGGTGGACTGGCTGGGCGTCTACGAGGGCTCGTTCTGGGCCAACATGCAGAACAGTGTTTCATTCACTGACGACGTGCTCAACGGGCTGGTCAAGAGCCTGGTGTTCGCTTTCGTCACAACCTGGATCGCCGTTTTCCAGGGGTACGACTGTGAGCCCACCTCAGAAGGGATCAGCCGTGCCACCACCAAGACCGTGGTCTATGCCTCGTTGGCAGTGCTGGGTCTGGACTTTATTCTGACCGCCTTGATGTTTGGAGATTTCTGATGCAAAACCGCACCCTGGAAATCGGTGTCGGCCTGTTCCTCCTGGCCGGGATCCTGGCGCTGCTGCTGCTGGCCCTGCGAGTCAGCGGGCTGTCGGCCAGCCCGAGCAGCGATACCTATAAAGTTTATGCCTACTTCGACAATATCGCCGGTTTGACGGTCAGAGCTAAAGTGACAATGGCCGGTGTGACCATCGGCAAGGTCACCGCCATCGATCTGGACCGTGATTCCTACACCGGTCGGGTGACGCTGCAACTGGACAAGTCGGTGGACAACCTGCCGACCGACTCCACTGCCTCGATCCTGACCGCAGGTCTGCTTGGCGAGAAGTACATCGGCATCAGCGTGGGCGGTGAAGACCAGGTGCTCAAGGAGGGCGCGACCATCCATGACACCCAGTCGGCACTGGTGCTGGAAGATCTGATTGGCAAGTTCCTGCTCAACTCTGTTGGCAAGGAACCGAAAGAAGCGCAACCGGCTAATTAAGGAGTTTCCATGATTTCGATCCTGCGACGTGGCTTGCTGGTCCTGCTGGCGGCCTTCCCCTTGCTGACCATGGCTGCGCAGACACCGCACGATGTGGTCCAGGGCACCACCAATGAACTGCTCGGCGACCTCAAGGCCAACAAGGAGCAGTACAAGTCCAACCCCAACGCCTTCTATGAATCGCTGAACCGCATTCTTGGGCCGGTGGTGGACGCAGACGGTATTTCCCGCAGCATCATGACCGTCAAGTACTCGCGCAAGGCTACCCCGGAGCAGATGCAGCGCTTCCAGGAAAACTTCAAGCGCAGCCTGATGCAGTTCTATGGCAATGCCCTGCTCGAATACAACAACCAGGGTATCGTTGTCGATCCGGCCAAGGCCGATGACGGCAAGCGCGCCAGTGTCGGCATGAAGGTGACCGGCAACAACGGTGCCGTGTACCCGGTGCAGTACACCCTGGAAAACATCGGCGGTGAGTGGAAGGTGCGTAACGTGATCGTCAATGGCATCAATATTGGCAAACTGTTCCGCGATCAGTTCGCCGATGCCATGCAGCGCAACGGCAACGACCTGGACAAGACCATCGATGGCTGGGCCGGCGAAGTGGCCAAGGCCAAGCAGGCGGCCGACAACTCGCCAGAGAAGACCGTCCAATGAGTGAGGCCGGTGTGAGCATGGCCGAGCCGGGCGTACTGCGCCTGGCGGGTGTGCTGGACTACCGCAGCGGCCCGGCCTTGCGCAAGCAGGGCAAGGCGCTGATCGACGGTTCTCGCGAGCCACGTCTGGTGCTTGATTGCTCGGCTGTCGAGAAGTCGTCGAGTGTCGGCTTGTCGCTATTGCTTGCGTACATTCGCGACGCGCAGGCCACCGGCAAGGCGTGCGAGGTACGTGGCATGCCCGACGACATGCGGGAAATTGCCGGGGTCTACGACCTTGATGAAGTGCTGGCAACCTGATGGCCCGGCGCGGATGATGGCCCCTCGGTCAGCGAAGCCTTCGTTGGGCTTCGCAGGCGAGGGGCTTTTTTGTATGATGGCCGACCCGTGCGCATCGGGCGCCGATTGAGGTTGAGCATGCAGGCCGTAGAAGTTAAAAGCTTCCTTGAAGAGAAATTGCCGGGTTCCCGGGTCGAAGTTGAAGGCGAAGGCTGCAACTTCCAGTTGAACGTGATCAGCGACGAGTTGGCTGGCCTGAGCCCGGTCAAACGCCAGCAGGCGATCTATGCTCACCTGAATCCGTGGATCGCCAATGGCAGCATCCATGCGGTAACCATGAAATTTTTCAGCAGCGCAGCCTGGGCTGAGCGCACCTGAGCCAACTTGGCGGCGAGATTCCAATGGACAAACTGATTATTACTGGCGGCGCTCGTCTTGACGGCGAGATCCGCATTTCGGGCGCGAAAAACGCAGCCCTGCCGATTCTGGCGGCGACCCTGCTGGCCGATGGCCCGGTCACCGTGGGCAACCTGCCACACCTGCACGACATCACCACCATGATCGAGCTGTTCGGGCGCATGGGCATCGAGCCTGTGATCGACGAAAAGCTGTCGGTGGAGATCGACCCACGTACCATCAAGACCCTGGTTGCGCCTTACGAACTGGTCAAGACCATGCGCGCCTCGATCCTGGTGCTGGGCCCGATGGTTGCCCGATTCGGCGAAGCCGAAGTGGCCTTGCCTGGCGGCTGCGCCATTGGTTCGCGCCCGGTCGACCTGCACATCCGCGGCCTTGAGGCCATGGGTGCGAAGATCGAAGTAGAAGGCGGCTACATCAAGGCCAAGGCACCTGAAGGTGGCCTGCGTGGCGCGCACTTCTTCTTCGACACCGTGAGCGTGACCGGTACCGAGAACATCATGATGGCCGCAGCCCTGGCCAAGGGCCGCAGCGTGCTGCAGAACGCCGCGCGCGAGCCTGAAGTGGTTGACCTGGCCAACTTCATCAACGCCATGGGCGGCAACGTCCAGGGCGCTGGCACCGATACCATCACCATCGATGGCGTCGAGCGCCTGCACTCGGCCAACTACCGTGTGATGCCGGACCGTATCGAAACCGGTACCTACCTGGTCGCCGCCGCCGTGACCGGTGGCCGCGTCAAGGTCAAGGACACCGACCCGACCATCCTTGAAGCCGTACTGGAAAAACTCAAGGAAGCCGGCGCTGACATCAACACTGGCGAAGACTGGATCGAGCTGGACATGCACGGCAAGCGGCCCAAAGCCGTCAACCTGCGTACGGCCCCGTACCCGGCGTTCCCGACCGACATGCAGGCGCAGTTCATCTCGCTGAACGCCATTGCCGAAGGCACTGGCGCGGTGATCGAGACCATCTTCGAAAACCGCTTCATGCACGTTTACGAAATGCACCGCATGGGCGCGCAGATCCAGGTCGAAGGCAACACTGCCATCGTCACCGGCGTCAAGGCGCTGAAAGGCGCGCCGGTCATGGCCACCGACCTGCGAGCTTCCGCCAGCCTGGTATTGTCGGCGCTGGTTGCCGAAGGCGATACGTTGATCGATCGCATCTACCACATCGACCGTGGTTACGAGTGTATCGAAGAGAAACTGCAGATGCTCGGCGCAAAAATCCGCCGCGTACCGGGCTAAATAGCCCGCTGGTGCAAGGACGCACCTTTCGAATTGAATGCGGCCAGGTCGATGACCTGGCCGGCAGCAGCCGCTTAAGGACCGACGTTCCAATGTTGACCATCGCGCTTTCCAAAGGCCGTATTCTCGACGATACCCTGCCGTTGCTGGCCGAGGCCGGTATCGTGCCGACCGAGAACCCGGACAAGAGCCGCAAACTGATCATCCCCACCACGCAGGACGACGTGCGCCTGCTGATCGTGCGTGCCACCGATGTGCCGACCTATGTCGAGCATGGTGCTGCCGACCTGGGTGTGGCCGGCAAGGACGTGCTGATGGAGTACGGCGGCCAGGGCCTGTACGAGCCCCTGGACCTGCAGATTGCCCAGTGCAAGCTGATGACCGCTGGCGTGGTCGGCGCACCCGAGCCCAAGGGCCGCCTGCGTGTGGCCACCAAGTTCGTCAACGTAGCCAAGCGCTACTACGCCGAACAAGGCCGCCAGGTCGACATCATCAAGCTGTATGGCTCGATGGAGCTGGCACCGCTGATCAACCTTGCCGACAAGATCATCGACGTGGTCGACACCGGCAACACCCTGCGTGCCAACGGCCTGGAGCCCCAGGAACTGATCGCCACGATCAGCTCGCGCCTGGTGGTCAACAAAGCCTCCATGAAGATGCAGCACGCCCGCATCCAGAACTTGATCGACACGCTGCGCCAAGCGGTCGAATCGCGACACCGCGGCTGATTCCTGAGCGCGGCCTTCGCTGTCGCGCCCGTCTATCCGCGTCATAGCCATTTTTCTCAGGTGCCCGCGCGGATGGACTGGTAGCCTAGGGCGCCTGAGCATTCGCTAATAATCGAGGCCCTCGCCATGACCGTGTCCACTGCAATTGCCCGTCTCAACGCTGCTGATCCGGATTTCGCCCGACATCTGGATCATCTGCTGAGCTGGGAAAGTGTGTCTGATGACGCGGTCAACCAGCGCGTGCTCGACATCATCAAGGCCGTGCGTGAGCGTGGCGATGCCGCGCTGGTGGAATTCACCCAGCGTTTCGATGGTGTCGATGCGAAGTCGATTGAAGACCTGATCCTCAACCGCGAACGCCTGGAACTGGCGCTGACCCGCATTACCCCTATCCAGCGCGAAGCCCTGGAAAAGGCCGCCAACCGTGTGCGCATGTACCACGAACGGCAGAAGCAGGACTCCTGGCAGTACACCGAAGCCGACGGCACCGTGCTCGGCCAGAAAGTCACCCCACTGGACCGTGCTGGCCTGTACGTGCCAGGCGGCAAGGCGTCGTACCCGTCGTCGGTGCTGATGAACGCCATCCCGGCCAAGGTTGCCGGCGTGGCCGAAGTGGTGATGGTAGTGCCGACCCCGCGTGGTGAGGTCAACGAACTGGTGCTGGCCGCCGCGTGCATCGCCGGTGTCGACCGTGTGTTCACCGTCGGGGGGGCTCAGGCTGTCGCTGCGCTGGCCTACGGTACCGAAAGCGTGCCGCAGGTCGACAAGATCGTCGGCCCTGGCAACATCTACGTTGCCACCGCCAAGCGCCACGTGTTCGGCCAGGTAGGCATCGACATGATCGCCGGCCCGTCAGAAATCCTCGTGGTCTGCGACGGCCAGACCGACCCGGACTGGATCGCCATGGACCTGTTCTCCCAGGCCGAACACGACGAAGACGCCCAGGCCATTCTGGTTAGCCCGGATGCCGCCTTCCTCGACCGCGTTGCCGCCAGCATCGACAAGCTGATGCCGACCATGGAGCGTGCCGAGATCATCGAGAAGTCGATCAATGGCCGTGGCGCGCTGATCCAGGTGCGTGACATGCAGCAGGCCATGGATGTGGCCAACCGCATCGCCCCGGAGCACCTGGAGTTGTCGGTGGCCGACCCGCAGGCCTGGCTGCCGCACATTCGCCACGCTGGCGCGATCTTCATGGGCCGCCACACCAGCGAAGCGCTGGGCGACGACTGCGCCGGCCCCAACCACGTGCTGCCCACCTCCGGCACCGCGCGCTTCTCGTCGCCGCTGGGGGTGTATGACTTCCAGAAGCGTTCGTCGATCATCTTCTGCTCCGAGCAGGGTGCATCCGAATTGGGCCACACCGCCTCGGTCCTGGCCCGTGGCGAGTCGCTGACCGCCCACGCCCGTAGCGCCGAATACCGTATCCTGACCCAAGACAAGGGGAACTGAGCATGAGTCGATTCTGGAGCCCCTTCGTCAAGGACCTGGTGCCTTACGTGCCGGGCGAGCAACCCAAGCTGGCCCGCCTGGTCAAGCTGAACACCAACGAAAACCCCTATGGCCCGTCGCCCAAGGCGCTGGAGGCCATGCGTGGCGAGTTGAACGACAACCTGCGCTTGTACCCGGACCCGAACGGTGATCGCCTCAAACAAGCGGTGGCCGAGTACTACGGCGTGACACCGGCGCAAGTGTTTGTCGGCAACGGCTCGGACGAGGTGCTGGCGCACATCTTCCACGGTCTGTTCCAGCACGATGCACCGCTGCTGTTCCCCGATATCAGCTACAGCTTCTACCCGGTGTACTGTGGCCTGTACGGTATCGCCTTCGAACAGGTGGCGCTGGACGAGCAGTTCCAGATCCGCATCGAGGATTACAACAAGCCCAATGCAGGCATCATCTTCCCCAACCCCAACGCGCCGACCGGCTGCTTGATGCCGCTGCAAGCGGTGGAGCAATTGCTGCTGGCCAACCGTGATTCGGTGGTGGTGGTGGATGAGGCCTACATTGATTTCGGTGGTGAAACGGCCATCAGCCTGGTGGACCGCTACGATAATCTGTTGGTGACCCAGACGCTGTCGAAGTCGCGTTCGCTGGCAGGCTTGCGCGTTGGCCTGGCGGTTGGGCACCCCGACCTGATCGAGGCGCTGGAGCGAATCAAGAACAGCTTCAACTCCTACCCGTTGGACCGTGCGGCCATCGTCGGCGCGGCGGTGGCGTTCGAGGATCGCGAGTACTTCGAGCAAACCTGCCGCAAGGTGATCGAAAGCCGCGAAGTGTTGGTCGGCGAGCTGCAGGCCAAGGGCTTCGAGGTGTTGCCATCAGCGGCCAACTTCATCTTCGCCCGCCACCCGCAGCAGGATGCCGGCGAGCTGGCGGCACGGCTGCGCGAGCAGGGCGTGATCGTGCGCCACTTCAAACAGCCACGCATCGCCCAGTTCCTGCGTATCACCATCGGTACACCGGAGATGAACCAGGCGCTGCTGGACGCGTTGAGCTGACTGTATCCGCAGCCTTCGCGGGGCGGCCTGGGGTGACGAACGCCTTGGCCGCCGGCCGGTTGCGCACCGCCGCCGGTGTACCATCGAGCACCAGCACATAATCGTTCTGCTTTCCCATGCCCTCCGGATCAGTCCATTGCCCGTCGCTGGCTGCTACCTGGGCAACCACTTGCCCGTTCTTGATGATCGTCAGGTAGCCATCGGCGTTGCTGTTCCAGCGCAGCCGCCCTGTGTTCTCATCGGCCCGCACCTTGCGTACGCCGGTGTTGCCCAGCAAAGGTGTGCCGTCCAGTAGCCACTCCGGCTGCAGCTTGAGGCCCATGTGGCGCAACACCGTGGGCGCTACCGAGGTTTGCGCAGGTAGCCCATACAGGTTGTTGGGGCCAGGCATTTCTGCGGGAATGCTCAGTTCGGTCAGTTCCTGATTCAGCGGCTTGCTGCTGGCGATGAAGATGCTCTTCTCCTGCTCTGAAACGCTGCCGTGGCCTTTTCCCCAATAATCCCGGCCGTGGTCGGTGCTGACGATAACCAGCCAGTCTTCCTGCGGGAACATGCGGCGCCGCTGGTCCACCTTGTCCAGTAAATGCCCGATCTCGATGTCCACCTTGCGCAATGCCTGCAGGTAGCGCTGGCCGTAACCCTCGTTGTGGCCGACTTGGTCAGGTTCGTCCAGTTGAATGAAGGTGAAGTCGGCAGGTGTATTGCCGAGGATCTGCAACGTACGTTCGGTCACCTGTGCATCCGTCAAACCACTTTCGCGCACGTCGGCGCCGTGCGCGTCTTCCAGCAGAAATGCCGTGTTGATGGGGGGCCAGTTGACGATGCTGGCAAGGTAAGCGTTAGGGAAAGCCTGGCGTAACCGCTTGAACAGGCTGGGAAAGGCCGGGTTTACCCGCTGTGAGTCGGCGTTTGAGTCAACGCCATGTTTGTTGCTCCACACGCCGGTCAGCAAGGTGACCCAGCCGGGACCGCTCAAGGTCGGTTGTTCGCTGGCCGTGCCATTGATGCCACCGGCGTAGGCCTTGCCGTAGTAAAGCCGTTGCGCCAAGTTGGTGGCGTCGCCCAGTTGCAGGTACTGCTGCAATTGCACGCCGCCAAGGCCAATGAACAAGGCTTTGGGCTGGCTTGGATGCCGGGCCGGCTCGCAGCCCGGCAGCAGGGCCAGGAGCAGCAGTAACAACAGGTTCACGCGTCGCATCAACGTATACCTTGAGAGTACGTTGTGAGCGTTGCAACAAAGGCCTATGCCCACAACTGGCAGAAATGACAGGTGGTTTACGGCGTTGCCCGCTATCCAGTAAGCTGCGCAAATTCATCGGATGATTGGTTGAGTGGCATGAGTACAGAATTGACCAAGCGTTCCTTGGTGGAACTGGCGGTTGAACGTATGCGCGAACGCATCGTTTTGGGCGACTGGCAGGTCGGCCAGCGCCTGCCGACCGAACCGGAACTGGCCCTGCAGCTGGGCATCAGCCGTAACACCGTCCGTGAGGCCATGCGCGTGCTGGCTTTCAGTGGCCTGGTAGAAATCCGCCAGGGTGATGGCAGCTACCTGCGCACGGCCCAGGACCCGCTGCAGGCGGTGCAGGCAATGTCGCGCTGCACCCCCGAGCAGGCCCGTGAAACCCGCCATATCCTCGAAACCGAGGCTATCGGCCTGGCGGCCTTGCGACGTACCGACGCCGACCTGCAGGCGCTACGTGATGCCCTGGCAGGCAGTGCCGGGCACTTTCACGGGGATGTCGATGCCTATGTGACGTGTGATCTGGTGTTTCACCAACGGCTGGTCGATGCCGCCCACAACCCGGCGTTAAGCGAGCTGTATCGTTACTTTTCCGGGGTGGTGGCTGCCGCGCTGCAGCGCAACATGGCGACCGTGCCACGCTGCCAGGCCACGTTCGACCTGCATGGGCAGATCCTCGACGCCATCGAGCAACGCGACGCGGAGCGGGCCAAGCGCCTGAGCCGTACCCTCATCGAATCCTGACTCCGAGAAGGCCATGGCTGAATCAATCACACGCAATACCCCGCCAAAGGAGCGCGAGCTCGATGAGCTGCTGATCGACGCTGAAGCTGACGACGAGCAGGTGCAGCAGCAGCCCGTGCTGCTGAGGCGGCCCTGGTTTTTGTTGCTGGGCCTGGTGCTGGTGGCGTTGAACTTGCGCCCGGCGCTGTCGAGCATGGCGCCGGTGCTGGGCCAGGTGTCCGAGGGCCTGGGGCTCAATGCCTCGCAGGCAGGCTTGCTGACCACCTTGCCGGTGCTGTGCCTGGGCCTGTTCGCGCCGCTGGCGCCTGCGCTGGCACGGCGCTTTGGCAGCGAGCGGGTGATCGTCGGCATTCTGGTTACCCTGGCGCTGGGTATCGGGGTGCGAAGCACATTTGGCGTCACCGGGGTGTTTCTCGGTAGCCTGATGGCGGGTGCCAGCATCGGCATTATCGGCGTGTTGCTGCCGGGTATCGTCAAGCGCGATTTCCCGCAGCACGCTGGCACGCTGACCGGTGTGTACACCATGGCTTTGTGCCTGGGCGCGGCCATGGCGGCGGGGGCCACCGTACCCTTGGCCCAGCATTTCGACGGTAGTTGGGCGCTGGGGCTGGGCTTCTGGGGGCTGCCGGCCTTGCTGGCCATGCTGGTGTGGCTGCCTCAGGCCCGGCACGGGCATGGCCTGCACAAGGTTGCCTATCGCGTGCGTGGCCTGTGGCGCGACCCGCTGGCCTGGCAGGTGACCCTGTACATGGGGCTGCAGTCGTCGTTGGCCTACATCGTCTTTGGCTGGTTGCCGTCGATCCTGATCGGCCGCGGCCTAAGCCCGACCGAGGCGGGGCTGGTGCTGTCGGGCTCGGTGATCGTGCAGTTGATCAGCTCGCTCACAGCACCTTGGTTGGCCACCCGTGGCAAGGACCAACGGCTGGCTATCGTGGTGGTCATGTTGATCACCCTGGCGGGGTTGTTCGGTTGCCTGTATGCACCGATCTCCGGGCTGTGGGGCTGGGCCGTGGTGCTTGGTCTGGGGCAGGGCGGTACTTTTGCCCTGGCGCTGACCTTGATCGTGCTGCGCTCGAAGGACGCGCACGTTGCGGCAAACCTGTCGAGCATGGCCCAGGGGGTCGGTTACACCCTGGCGTCAATGGGGCCATTTGCGGTGGGGTTGGTGCATGACATGACCGGGGGCTGGGCGGCAGTGGGGTGGATTTTCGCGGTGCTGGGTACTGGCGCCATCGTGTTCGGGCTGGGTGCCGGGCGGGCGTTGCATGTACAGGTGACAAGCGAGAAGGTCTGAGTGCCGGCACTGGTATAAGCCTTCGGGGCGGATTATCGTGCTGCTTTCGACCCGAGGACGGACCAGCCCCCATGAGCGACGCCAACCGCGACCTGATCACCCGCTTCTACCAGGCCTTCCAGCGCCTGGATGCCGAGGCCATGCTGGCCTGCTACAGCGACGATATCGTTTTCAGCGACCCGGTGTTCGGGACCCTGCGCGGCAAGGACGCGGGCGATATGTGGCGGATGCTCACCAGCCGCGCCAAAAACTTCACCCTGACGTTCGACAGCGTCCGCGCTGATGAGCGCACGGGTGCTGCGCACTGGGTGGCAACCTACCTGTTCAGCCAGACCGGCCGTGTCGTGGTCAATGACATCCAGGCGCGCTTTGTCATTCGCGATGGGCTGATCTGCCAGCATGACGACACGTTCGACCTGTGGCGCTGGTCGCGGCAGGCGCTTGGGGTGCCCGGCATGTTGCTGGGTTGGTCGCCGCTGTTGCAGAACAAGGTCCGCCTGCAAGCATTCAAGGGTTTGCGCGCCTTCCAGCAGGCCCAAGGTGAGTGAAGTCGTCGAACCTGTGGTTGGTAAACCCTGGTTTGTCTACCTGGTACGGGCGGCCAATGGCTCGTTGTATTGCGGCATCAGCGATGATCCGCAACGGCGCTTCGTGGCACATCAGAAGGGGCAGGGCGCCCGCTACTTCAAGACCAGCCCGGCCCAGGCGCTGGTGTATGTGGAGCAGTGGCCGGATAAAGGCGAAGCGTTGCGCCAGGAACGGTTGGTGAAGCGGCTGCGCAAGTCGGCGAAGGAGGCACTGGTGGCCTCCTTCAAAGGCGTTGGGGGAATCAGTCCTTGCGGCGCTTCAGCTGATCGACCAACGTCGTCGGCAGCCCCTTGATGATCAGGGTGCCCGCAGCTTCGTCATATTCAACCTTGTCACCCAGCAAGTGCGCCTCGAAGCTGATCGACAGGCCTTCGGCGCGCCCGGTGAAGCGGCGGAACTGGTTCAGTGTGCGTTTGTCCGCGGGGATTTCCGGCGACAGGCCGTAGTCCTTGTTGCGGATATGGTCGTAGAACGCTTTGGGCCGGTCCTCGTCGATCAGGCTGGACAGTTCCTCCAGCGTCACCGGTTCGCCCAGCTTGGTCTGGGTGGTGGCGTACTCGACCAGGGTCTGGGTCTTTTCGCGGGCGGATTCTTCCGGCAGGTCTTCGCTTTCGACAAAGTCGCTGAAGGCCTTGAGCAGGGTGCGGGTTTCGCCCGGGCCATCAACGCCTTCCTGGCAGCCGATGAAATCGCGGAAGTAATCCGAGACCTTCTTGCCGTTCTTGCCCTTGATGAACGAAATGTACTGCTTGGAGTTCTGGTTGTTCTTCCACTCCGACAGGTTGATGCGCGCCGCCAGGTGCAGCTGGCCAAGGTCGAGGTGACGTGACGGGGTGACGTCCAGCTCGGCGTTCACCGCCACGCCTTCGCTGTGGTGCAGCAGGGCGATTGCCAGGTACTCGGTCATGCCTTGCTGGTAGTGGGCAAACAGGATGTGCCCGCCGGTGGACAGGTTGGACTCTTCCATCAGCTTCTGCAGGTGCTCGACAGCGACGCGGCTGAAGGCGGTGAAGTCCTTTTCCTCATCCAGGTACTGTTTGAGCCAGCCGCTCAGCGGGTAGGCCCCCGATTCGCCGTGGAAAAACCCCCAGGCCTTGCCTTGCTTGGCGTTATAGCTGTCATTGAGGTCGGCCAGCAGGTTTTCGATGGCATCGGAGGCCGCCAGTTCAGAGTCGCGAGCATGCAGCACGGCGGGGCTGCCATCGGGCTTTTTGTCGATCAGGTGAACGATGCAATGACGAATTGGCATGGAATTCTCGGCGAGCTGCAAAAGTCGCCAAGTTTACCCTACACGCAAGGTGATGCAGTGGCCGTATGTTGGCAGATATGTCGGTTGTTCGTTTTTTGTTCAATTTTGTACGAATTAAGCTAAAACCCCCGAAAAACCTGCATTAAATCGAAGCGTGCAGCGGATATTTATCCATTCCTGTGGTAGTTTTGCGCGGTCTTGCGCCCCTCGTGTGGCGCATTGCTGGCAGCGTGCTTTCGTCGTGTCGAACCAAACGCCGATTTACGTATCTACATACGCGATTGGCGCGGCCCTCCACTAAAAGGGGCTGGCCCGATAACGTCGTAGTTCGCTGCATAACCATCGAATTTGATAGGGAAGGAACACCACCATGGCATTGACCAAAGACCAACTGATTGCCGACATCGCCGAATCGATCGCCGCGCCAAAAGCCACCGCCAAGAACGCTCTGGAGCAACTGGGCCAGATCGTTGCCGACCAACTGGAAAACGGCGCTGAAATCACTCTGCCAGGCATTGGCAAGCTGAAAGTCTCCGAGCGTCCTGCCCGTACCGGCCGCAACCCTTCGACTGGCGCTGCCATCGAAATCGCTGCCAAGAAAGTCGTCAAGTTCGTTCCAGCCAAAGTGCTGACCGACGCCATCAACAAGTAATTGTTGAAGCGTTGACGAAACCGCGCCCGGCTTGCCCGGGCGCGGTTTTTTCATGCCTGTGATTTACGCTGGGCGTGCCAGGCCAGGCGCGCAGCGGCGTCATGGAAGCTCCAGGCGACCATGCGGCTCTGTTTCTGCCCTTGGCCCATCTCGATGATGCGCACGGCCTTGGCGCCCGCCTTTTTCAGCGCCGCCTCGATACCTGGCAGGTTGCTGGCCTTGGACACCAGGCTGGTGAACCACAGCACCCGCTCGGCATATTGCACGCTTTCGCCAACCAGTTGGCTGACAAAGCGGATTTCGCCGCCTTCGCACCACAGTTCATTGTTCTGGCCTCCGAAGTTGAGCACGGGCAGTTTGCGCTTGGGGTCCTGCTTGCCCAGGTTTTTCCACTTGCGCTGGCTGCCGCGGGTGGCTTCGTCGCGTGAGGCATGGAAGGGCGGGTTGCACAGGGTCAGGTCGAAGCGTTCGCCCTCTTGCAGCAGGCCGCTGAGGATGTGTGCACGGTTGGCCTGCTGGCGCAGGATGATGGCCTTGCCCAGGCCATTGGCCTGGACGATGGCCTTGGCCGAGGCCAGTGCCACCGGGTCGATGTCCGAGCCGAGGAAGCGCCAGCGGTAGTCACTGTGGCCCAACAGCGGGTAGATGCAATTGGCACCTACGCCAATGTCCAGCGCACGTACCTGGGCGCCCTTGGGGACCTCACCCGCATTGTCGTCGGCCAACAGGTCGGCGGCCACGTGGATGTAGTCGGCGCGACCTGGAATGGGCGGGCACAGGTAGTCGGCGGGGATGTCCCAGTGCTGGATGCCGTATTGGGCCTTGAGCAGGGCGCGGTTGAACACCCGCACGGCTTCGGGGTTGGCGAAGTCGATGCTGGGTTTGCCGTGGGGGTTGGTGATGGTGAAGCGGGCCAGGTCAGGGTGGGCCTTGATCAGGCTGGGGAAGTCGTAGCGGCCCTGGTGGCGGTTGCGCGGGTGCAGGGTGGGTTTTTCTGTCATGGTCGGATCCGGTGTTGCAGGCCGTGGGGCTGCTTTGCAGCCCTTTCGCGACACAAGGCCGCTCCTACAGGATAGCGGCGCCCTTCAAACCGGCGCCGTCCCTGTAGGAGCGGCCTTGTGTCGCGAAAGGGCCGCAACGCGGCCCCTGCGGTCTATCAGATTGTTACAGCGCTGCAATCCGCGCATGTTGCTCGGTGAAGTTGGCCAGGGCCTGCTCGGACTCGGCCAGCTTGGCGCGCTCCTTCTCGATCACCGCAGGCGGCGCCTTGTCGACGAAGGCGGCGTTGGACAGCTTGCCGCCCACGCGCTGGACTTCACCTTGCAGACGCTGGATTTCCTTGTTCAGGCGAGCCAACTCGGCGTCTTTGTCGATCAGGCCTGCCATCGGCACCAGCACCTGCAGATCGCCCACCAGTGCGGTGGCCGACAGCGGCGCTTCGTCGGCATCGCCGAGGACGGTGAACGACTCGACCTTGGCCAGCTTCTTCAGCAGCGCTTCGTTTTCCTGCAGGCGGCGCTGGTCGTCGGCGTTGGCGTTCTTCAGGAACAGCGGCAGCGGCTTGCCGGGGCCGATGTTCATCTCGGCGCGGATGTTGCGCAGGCCGACCATCAGCTCTTTCAGCCACTCGATGTCGCCTTCTGCAGCGGCGTCGATGCGCGCTTCATTGGCCACTGGCCACGGCTGCAGCATGATGGTCTTGCCATCGATGCCAGCCAGCGGCGCGATGCGCTGCCAGATTTCTTCGGTGATGAACGGCATGAACGGGTGCGCCAGGCGCAGCGCTACTTCCAGCACGCGCACCAGGGTGCGGCGGGTGCCACGGGCGCGCTCGACCGGGGCGTTTTCGTCCCACAGTACCGGCTTGGACAGCTCCAGGTACCAGTCGCAGTACTGGTTCCAGATGAACTCGTACAACGCCTGGCTGGCCAGGTCGAAGCGGAACTGCTCCAGCTGGCGGGTCACTTCGGCTTCGGTGCGCTGCAGTTGCGAGATGATCCAGCGGTCGGCCAGCGACAGTTCGTAGGCTTCGCCGTTCTGACCGCAGTCTTCGCCCTTGTCCAGCACGTAGCGGGCAGCGTTCCAGATCTTGTTGCAGAAGTTGCGGTAGCCTTCGACGCGGCCCATGTCGAACTTGATGTCGCGGCCAGTGGAGGCCAGCGAGCAGAAGGTGAAGCGCAGGGCGTCGGTGCCGTAGCTGGCGATACCTTCAGGGAACTCGGCCTTGGTCTGCTTGGCGATTTTTTCGGCAAGCTTGGGCTGCATCATGCCGCTGGTGCGTTTTTCCAGCAGGGCATCGAGGGTGATGCCGTCGACGATGTCCAGCGGGTCCAGGACGTTGCCTTTGGACTTGGACATCTTCTGGCCCTGGCCGTCACGTACCAGGCCGTGCACGTACACGGTCTTGAACGGTACCTGCGGGGTGCCGTCTTCGTTCTTGATCAGGTGCATGGTCAGCATGATCATGCGCGCAACCCAGAAGAAGATGATGTCGAAGCCAGTCACCAACACGTCGGTGGAGTGGAACTTCTTGAGGAATTCGGTCTGTTCCGGCCAGCCCAGGGTGGAGAAGGTCCACAGGCCCGAGCTGAACCAGGTGTCGAGCACGTCGTCGTCCTGGCGCAGGACCACGTCGGCGCCCAGGTTATGCTTGGTGCGCACTTCAGCCTCGTCGCGGCCGACATAGACCTGGCCGGCCTCGTCGTACCACGCCGGAATGCGGTGGCCCCACCACAGCTGGCGGCTGATGCACCAGTCCTGGATATCGCGCATCCAGGAGAAGTACATGTTCTCGTACTGCTTGGGCACGAACTGGATGCGGCCATCTTCCACAGCGGCGATGGCGGGTTCTGCCAGCGGCTTGGTGGAAACGTACCACTGGTCGGTCAGCCACGGCTCGATGACAGTGCCGGAGCGGTCGCCTTTCGGCACTTTCAGCGCGTGGTCGTCGATGCTGACCAGCAGGCCCTGGGCGTCCAGGTCGGCGACGATCTGCTTGCGCGCGACAAAGCGGTCGAGGTTGGCGTACTGGGCCGGCAGTCGGGTGTCGACCTGCTCGTTGACGCTGCCGTCGAGGTTGAAGGCCTGGGCGCTGGCCAGCACGAAGGCGTTCTTGTCGAAGATGTTCAGCAGCGGCAGGTTGTGGCGCTTGCCGACTTCGTAGTCGTTGAAGTCGTGGGCCGGGGTGATCTTCACGCAACCGGTACCGAATTCTGGGTCGCAGTAGTCGTCGGCGATGATCGGAATGCGGCGACCGACCAGTGGCAGTTCAACGAACTTGCCGATCAGTGCCTGGTAACGTTCGTCGTTCGGGTTGACGGCCACGGCGGCGTCACCCAGCAGGGTTTCTGGACGCGTGGTGGCAACGACCAGGTAATCCTGGCCTTCGGCGGTCTTGGCGCCGTCGGCCAGCGGGTAGCGCAGGTTCCACAGGTGGCCTTTCTCGTCGTGGTTTTCCACTTCGAGGTCGGAGATGGCCGTGTGCAGCTTGGTGTCCCAGTTGACCAGGCGCTTGCCGCGGTAGATAAGGCCGTCTTCATGCAGGCGCACGAACGCTTCTTTAACGGCTTCGGAGAGGCCGTCGTCCATGGTGAAGCGCTCGCGGCTCCAGTCTACCGACGAGCCCAGGCGACGGATCTGGCGGCTGATGTTGCCACCGGACTGATCCTTCCACTCCCAGACCTTTTCCAGGAACTTTTCGCGGCCCAGGTCATGACGGTTCTGGCCTTTGGCTTCGAGCTGGCGCTCGACCAGCATCTGCGTGGCGATACCGGCGTGGTCGGTGCCTGGCTGCCACAGGGTGTCGCGGCCTTGCATGCGACGGAAACGGATCAGGGCGTCCATGATCGCGTTGTTGAACCCGTGGCCCATGTGCAGGCTGCCGGTGACGTTCGGCGGCGGGATCATGATGGTGTAGGACTCGCCTGCACCTTGCGGGGCGAAATAGTTCTCGGACTCCCAGGTGTTGTACCAGGAAGTTTCAATAGCGTGCGGCTGGTAGGTCTTATCCATGCGCGGCGGGACCCTGTGCATTTATTCGGGAAAGCCGAAAAGTATAACGAAGGCACAGGGTTTAGGCGACAGGCCGGGGGCTGCTTTGCAGCCCTTTCGCGACACAAGGCTGCTGCCACAGATGAACGCCTTCCTCCTGTGGCAGCGGCCTTGTGTCGCGAAGGTCACTCCGAACGCTTGATCAACCGCTCGATCCGCGCATCCAGCCGGCGCTTGATCTCGTTCTCGATGTGCGGGGTAAAGTCGTTGATCACGTCCTGCATGATCAACTGCGCAGCCGCCCGCAGCTCGCTTTCCAGGTGCAGCAGGGTGTCCTGGCGGCGGGTCTGCGGGTCTTCCTCGGGTTCTACAGCTACCGGTTTGGCAACAGGGGCAGGTTTGCCGGCAGGCTCTTCCAGCAGCAACGGGATCTGCTCTACCGTCTCGGTCAGCAGCGGCGGTTGCAGGTCGGCGTCGCCAAGCAGCTGGCGGATCGACTCAAGGTCATCGAGCAGGTGGGCGGAGTCGGGCAAAGGGGAGGGCTTGTCCATCGTCGTCAAAGTCGCTGTAAGCGGTGGTCTTGCAGAGCATAGCCCTGTTCACGGTAGAAACGGAATCGCTCACGGGCTGATTGGCGGATACCAGGCTCTTCGACGACGATTTCGGCTACCCGCTCGAACTGGCCGACAAAACCCGGCACGCTGGCGCCCAGGTTGATCAGCAGGTCGTGGTGCTCGCCTGCGTTGTCAGCCAGGCCCAGGGCCACGTCAGCATCGGCATGCACTTCGGCCAGGTCGTGGGGCACGAACGCCTCGCCCTTGAAACGCCATAAGCGCTGGTCCAGCTCGCTGCGCTGTTCAGTATCCTGGCAGTGCAGATAAACACGGTGGCCGAGGCGCCAGGCTTTTTCGCACAGTTTGCAGGCGAAATCGAGCCGCGCCGACAGCGAGTCGGTGGGCAAGATGTAGAAGTCGACTTTGCTCATGGTTGGTCTCGCCGGCCGGTGGCGCAGGGCACCACCGGCTTCACGGCGTCAGGCGCCAGCGCGGTCCAGCAGGTACTGGGTCAGCAGGGGGACCGGGCGGCCAGTGGCGCCCTTGTCCTTGCCGCCGCTTACCCAGGCGGTGCCGGCGATGTCCATGTGCGCCCAGTTGTAGGCCTTGGCGAAGCGCGACAGGAAGCAGCCAGCGGTGATGGTACCGGCCTTCGGCCCGCCGATGTTGCCCATGTCGGCGAACGGGCTGTCCAACTGCTCCTGGTATTCGTCGAACAGCGGCAGCTGCCAGGCACGGTCGTCGGCGCGCTTTCCGGCATCGAGCAACTGGCCGACCAGGTCGTCATTGTTGCCCATCAGGCCGGAGGTGTGGCTGCCCAGGGCAACGATGCAGGCGCCGGTCAGGGTGGCGATGTCGATCACCGCCTGTGGCTTGAAGCGTTCGGCGTAGGTCAGGGTATCGCACAGCACCAGGCGGCCTTCGGCGTCGGTGTTGAGAATTTCCACGGTCTGGCCGCTCATGGTGGTGACGATGTCACCCGGGCGGGTGGCGCCGCCACTTGGCATGTTCTCGGCGCAGGCCAGCAGGCACACCAGGTTGATCGGCAGTTGCAGCTCGAGCACGGCACGCAGGGTGCCGAACACGCTGGCGGCGCCGCACATGTCGTATTTCATTTCGTCCATGCCGGCGCCTGGCTTGAGGCTGATACCGCCGGTGTCGAAGGTAATGCCTTTACCGACCAGCACGAACGGCTTGTCGGCCTTCTTGCCGCCCTGATAATTGAGCACGATCAGGCGTGGCGGCTGGTCGCTGCCCTGGCCCACGGCGTAGAAAGCGCCCATGCCCAGGTCCTTGATCTTTTTCTCGTCCAGCACTTCAACCTTGAGGCCTTTGTGCGCCTTGCCCAGGTCCTTGGCCTGTTCGGCCAGGAAGCTTGGGTGGCAAAGGTTGGGCGGCAGGTTACCGAGGTCGCGGGTGAAGGCCATGCCGGTGGCGATGGCGCTGGCGTGCTTGACCGCGCGCTCGACTTCGGCCTGGCCGGCCTTGTCGGCCAGCAGGGTGACCTTTTTCAGGGCGCGTGGCTCGGCCTTCTGGCTTTTGAAACGATCGAACACATACTCGCCGTCGAGCAGGGTTTCAGCCAGCAGGCGGTACTTGCCGTAGTGGGCGTCGCGGTTGCTGACAGCGATATCGTCCAGAGCCAGTACGGCATCAGCGCCGTTCAGGCCCTTGAGTACGCCAGCGACACTGGCAACCAGTTTGCGCCAGGCGCGATCACCCAGGGCTTCTTCCTTGCCACTGCCAACCAGCAGCACGCGCTCGGCCTTCAGGCCCGCGAGGTTCTGCAGCAGCAAGGTCTGCCCCGGCTTGCCGGCCAGGTCGCCGCGCTTGAGCACGGCGCTGATGGCGCCTTCGCTGGCCTGGTCGACTGCCTTGGCAACAGCGCCGAGCTTGCGATTTTCACCTACCGGAATGACCAGCGTGGCGGTTTTTACGGATGCAGCAGCTACGCTTTTTACAACCAGTTCCATGTCAGGGTCCCCGAATGATCGATACGTATGGCGCTGTGCGTTCCAGCGCTCTGGACGGGCCTGGCCGCGTCGTCGCGCACCAGCAGAAAAGCTGCCAGTTTGAGCCTGCGGCAAGCGTGCTGACAACCCCGTTGTGCACCTTCATGCGCGGCCAAGTGACAGGGGCGGCCAATCACAGGATAATGCGCGCACTTTACATGGAGGTTCGCCTTTGGCGAACCGGCATTGGTCTTGGATGTACTAAGTCATTGTTTGGCGCCATTGCATGGCAGTCCGCCCTGACAACCCAGGAGTGTCTGGTTTGATCGTCTTTCGTTATCTGTCCCGCGAGGTCCTGGTGACCTTGAGCGCCGTCAGCGCTGTGCTGCTGGTGATCATCATGAGCGGGCGCTTCATCAAGTACCTGGCCCAGGCTGCCCAAGGCGTGCTCGATCCGGGTGTGCTGTTCCTGATCATGGGCTTCCGCCTGCCGGGCTTCCTGCAGCTGATCCTGCCGCTGGGGCTGTTCCTCGGCATTCTCCTGGCTTACGGGCGCCTGTACCTGGAAAGCGAGATGACCGTACTGTCGGCCACGGGCATGAGCCAGCAGCGCTTGCTGGGCCTGACCATGGCGCCGGCTGCCCTGGTCGCCCTGCTGGTGGCCTGGCTGAGCCTGAGCCTGGCACCGCTGGGCGTAGCCCAGGTGCAGCAGATCATCAGCCAGCAGGATGCCCTGACCGAGTTCGACACTCTGGTGCCGGGCCGCTTCCAGACATTACGTGATGGCTCGCGGGTAACCTACACCGAGCAACTGTCGGATGACCGCATCAACCTGGCTGGGGTGTTCATCTCCGAGAAGCGCTTCAACCAGGACAAGACCAAGGACCGTGCCCCGTCGGTGCTGGTCGCCGAGAAAGGCCACCAGGAGATCCAGGCCGACGGCAACCGCTACCTGGTCCTGGAGAACGGCTACCGCTACGACGGCAACCCGGGCCAGGCCGACTACCGTGCTATCAAGTACGACACTTACGGCGTGCTGCTGCCCAAGCCGGAAGTCGCCGAGGAGGTAACCGAGCGCGAAGCTATCCCTACCTCCGAGCTGATTGGCAAGAAAGGCCTGCGTGAGCGCGCCGAACTGCAATGGCGGATATCGCTGCCGATCCTGGTGTTTGTCGTTACCTTGCTGGCGGTGCCGCTGTCACGGGTCAACCCGCGACAAGGCCGCTTCCTCAAGCTGTTGCCAGCAATTCTTCTGTACATGGCCTACCTGACAATGCTGATTTCCGTACGCGGCGCCCTCGAGAAGGGCAAACTGCCGATCGCCCTGGGCATGTGGTGGGTCCACGGCCTGTTCCTGCTGATCGGCCTTGGTCTGATGTACTGGGAGCCTCTGCGCCTCAAACGCGCCGCTCGCCGTGCGGAGGTGGCCCATGGCTAAGCTCGACCGCTACATCGGCCAGAGCGTGCTGATGGCCATTCTGGCTGTGCTGGGGATCATCCTCGGCCTGGCCTCGCTGTTCGCCTTCATCGATGAGATGAGCGACCTGAGTGACACCTACACGGTGATGGAAGCGGGCAACTTCGTCCTGCTTACCGCACCACGGCGGCTGTACGAAATGCTGCCGATGGCGGCATTGATCGGCTGCCTGATCGGCCTGGGCAGCCTGGCCAGCAGCAGCGAACTGACCATCATGCGTGCGGCGGGTGTTTCCATCGGCCGTATCGTCTGGGCGGTGATGAAGCCGATGCTGGTGCTGATGCTGGTTGGCCTGCTGATTGGCGAGTACGTGGCACCGGTGACCGAGAACAAGGCCCAGGCCGACCGTTCCCTGGCCCAGGGTGGCGGTGAAGCGCAAAGCTCCAAACGCGGCATGTGGCACCGCCAGGGCGAGGAATACGTGCACATCAACGCCGTGCAGCCCAACGGCCTGCTGCTGGGTGTAACCCGCTACCGCTTCGACAACGAGCGCAAGATCGTCACCTCGAGCTTCGCCCGCCGCGCGCAGTACCAGGACGACCACTGGCTGCTGGCTGACGTGCGCACCACCTACTTCCGTGGCGACCACACCGAAGTGGTCAACGCGCCGCAGGAGCGCTGGGACGTTTCGCTTACGCCAGAACTGCTCAATACCGTGATTCTGGCGCCGGAGTCGCTGTCGATCACCGGGCTGTGGGACTACATCCACTACTTGTCCGACCAGGGCCTGAACAACGCCCGTTATTGGCTGGCGTTCTGGACCAAGGTGCTGCAGCCGATGGTGACGGCGGCACTGGTGCTGATGGCGATCTCGTTCATCTTTGGCCCGCTGCGTTCGGTGACGCTTGGCCAGCGCGTGTTCACCGGTGTACTGGTGGGCTTCGTGTTCCGCATCGGCCAGGACCTGCTGGGGCCTTCGAGCCAGGTGTTCGGCTTCCCGCCGCTGCTGGCGGTGGTGATCCCGGCAGGCATCTGTGCGCTGGCGGGTGTGTGGTTGTTGCGCCGAGCGGGTTGATGGCCTGAGCTGCATAAAAAGCCGACCCTAGGGTCGGCTTTTTCGTAGGCCCGTTCTGGGTCATTTCTTCTGCTTCGGCACCCGCACCAGTTGGCTTTCCGAGTAGATGTCATGCCAACCGCGCTTGCGCTTGTCGATCAGCACCCAGAAAAAACCCAGCCCCAGGCACAGCCATGAGGCGATCGATACCACAAAGCGCAACAGCGCCTGCCACAGGCTGATGGCCGAGCCATCGGCGTTCTGCACCCGCACACCCCACACCTGCATGCCCAGGGTCTGCCCACCGTGGGTCCAGAACTTGGCAAAGAAGCCGAACAGGGCGAACAGCAACACCGTTGACAGCAGAGGGTCGCCATCCAGTGCGCCGGCCTCGGTCAGCTCGCGCATACGCGCCTCGCCGATAATCGACATCTGGATCATCTTGTAGGCACCAGCGGTTACGATCAGCAGTGCCGTACACAGCAGAAAGTCATAGAACATCGCCGCCAGGCGCCGGCCCAGGCCGACCGGCGGAAAATCACCCTGGGGTGTGAGCAGAGGCTTGGACATGCAGGACGGCTCCAGAAGACGAAGCCGCTATTCTACGGGCAAAAAAAAAGCCCCTGCACTTGGCAGGGGCTTTTGGGTGTCTGGTATTCGCTTATGCGACGACCTGAACCTGGTCGGCCTGCAGGCCTTTCTGGCCCTGGACGGCTACGAAGGTAACCTTCTGGCCTTCTTTCAGGCTTTTGAAACCGTTGCCTTCGATAGCACGGAAGTGCACGAACAGATCAGCACCGCTTTCTGGGGTGATGAAACCGTAACCTTTCTCGTCGTTAAACCACTTGACGGTACCGTTCTGACGCTCAGCCATTGTCTTATTTCCTATGAAGCTTGAATTTTGATGACAGTTACTTTCGCACTTGTTTGTAAGCGAAAGATTACTGGGCTGGGTTGCAGGAAAGTAAGAGACGTCGAACGGGTTGTAGCAAATCTCGGCTACTGGCCCAGGTCACGAACTGTTGCGACCCATGCAAACACAGTGCAGTGACTCTACGCCAACTCCCGAGCGAAAAACAAGCCCTTGGTCGTATGGAAAAATGACCGTCTGCCGATAACCGACCGCTTTGTCGGAAACGGCGTGGCGCCTGGCCTGGCGCCATGTTCAAAAGTTATTGGGAAGGTTCGAAAACGAAAAACGAATATGTCGAACCTGCCCACAACCTTCACAGAACCGTTTCAACCACGGTAGTAACGTTGTGCCACGAAAGGCATTTTGCTGACTTTCAAGGCAACCTTCTTGCCGCGTACTACGGCAAACAGGGGGGTGTCGAGTGCAGCATGTTCACTCTCGATATAACCCATTGCAACAGGGGCGCCGAGTGTCGGGCCAAAGCCACCGCTGCACACTTTACCTACCGGTTTATCGTTTGCATCGACAATGTCCGCCCCTTCACGTACTGGGGTACGTTCTTGTGGCAACAGCCCGACACGTTTGCGCGCCACTCCCTCGCGCTGGTGGGCGAAGATTGCCTCGGCGCCAGGGAACCCTGCAGCACGCGCACCCTCGGCACGGCGCACTTTGGAAATCGCCCACAGCAGACTGGCTTCGATCGGAGTGGTCTCGGTATTCATGTCATGGCCATACAGGCACAGGCCGGCTTCCAGGCGCAGCGAGTCGCGCGCGCCCAGGCCGATAGGTTGTACTTCCGGCTCGGCCAGCAGGCGGCGGGCCAAAGCTTCGGCGCCTTGGACCGGTACCGAAATCTCGTAGCCGTCTTCGCCGGTGTAGCCCGAGCGGCTGACGAAGCAGTCTTCACCCAGCAGTTTCACCGGGCGGAACTGCATGAAGGTCATGCCGGCCACTTCCGGGGCCAGGCGCTCAAGCACCTTGACCGCTGCCGGCCCTTGCAGGGCGAGCAGGGCACGCTGCTCGAACAATGGCTGCACCTCGCAACGGCCGCCGATGTGCGTTTGCAGGTGGGCCAGGTCCTGGTCCTTGCAAGCGGCGTTCACCACCAGGAACAGGGTGTCGTCGCCCAGGTTGGCCACCATCAGGTCGTCAAGGATACCGCCTTGTTCATTGGTGAACATGGCATAGCGTTGCATGCCCACCGGCAGGTCGATGATGTCCACTGGCACCAGGCTTTCCAAGGCCTTGGCGGCATCGGCGCCGCGCAGGATGATCTGGCCCATGTGCGAGACATCGAACAGGCCGGCCTGCTCGCGGGTGTGCAGGTGTTCCTTGAGCACGCCCAGCGGGTACTGCACTGGCATGTCGTAGCCGGCGAACGGCACCATGCGCGCCCCCAATTCCAGGTGCAGGGCATGCAGTGGGGTCTTGAGCAGTGTTTCGGACATCGGTGACTCCTTGCTGTTGTTGTCGGGTCAACATTCGATGATGTTGACGGCCAGGCCGCCTCGGGCGGTCTCTTTGTATTTGCTTTTCATGTCGGCGCCAGTCTGGCGCATGGTGCGGATGACCTTGTCGAGGGACACGAAGTGCTGGCCGTCCCCGCGCAAGGCCATGCGCACCGCGTTGATGGCTTTCACCGAACCCATGGCATTGCGTTCGATGCAGGGCACCTGCACGAGGCCTCCGATCGGGTCGCAGGTCAGGCCCAGGTTGTGTTCCATGCCGATTTCGGCGGCGTTCTCCACCTGCTGCACGCTGCCGCCCATCACTTCGCACAACGCCCCGGCGGCCATCGAACAGGCGACGCCGACTTCTCCCTGGCAGCCCACTTCGGCGCCGGAGATGGAGGCGTTTTCCTTGTACAGGATGCCGATGGCCGCAGCGGTGAGCAGAAAGCGCACCACCCCGTCCTCGCTGGCACCCGGCACGAAACGCATGTAGTAGTGCAGTACCGCCGGGACGATGCCCGCCGCACCGTTGGTGGGGGCGGTAACCACACGCCCGCCATAGGCGTTTTCCTCGTTCACCGCCAAAGCGTAGAGATTGACCCAGTCAAGCACCGACAGGGCGTCACGCAGGCTGGCCTCCGGGTGGCGGCTCAGTTGGCGGTACAGGGCTGGTGCCCGGCGTTTTACCTTGAGCCCTCCTGGCAAGATACCTTCGTGCTGGCAACCGGCTTCGACGCAATCCTGCATCACCTGCCAGATGCGCAGCAGCCCGGCGCGGGTTTCTGCCTCTGGGCGCCAGGCGGCCTCGTTGGCCAACATCACTTGGCTGACTGACAGTTGCATTGCAGAGCAATGGCCTAGCAGTTCCTTGGCCGTCTTGAAGGGGTAGGCCAGCACAGTGCTGTCCTCGACGATGCGGTCATGGCCGGCGGCGTCCTCATCCACCACGAAACCGCCGCCCACCGAGTAGTACTCGCGGCTGCGGATTTGCAGGCCGGCCTCGTCGAACGCGCGGAAGATCATGCCATTGGGGTGGTAGTCCAGCGGCTTGCGGATCATCGCCAGGTGCTGCTTTTCGATGAACGCAATGCTGTGCTCGCCCAGCAGGTTGATGCGGCCGCTGTCGCGGATGGCCTGCAGCCGAGCCGGGATGCTGTCGGTGTCGATAATGTCTGGGTGTTCGCCTTCAAGGCCCAGCAGCACGGCCTTGTCACTGCCATGGCCCTTGCCGGTGGCGCCCAGTGAGCCATACAGCTCGGCCCTGACGCTGGCGGTGCTGGCAAGCAGGCCGTCACGGCGCAGCCCTTCGGCAAAGCGCGCAGCGGCACGCATCGGGCCGACTGTGTGTGAACTGGAGGGGCCGATGCCGATCTTGAACAGGTCGAAGACACTCAATGACATGGTGACCTCCTGCCAGGGTTTCAGGACGGACGGTGAACCCTGTGGGAGCGGGTTTACCCGCGAATGCGGCGGTAAAGCCACCATCGCATTCGCGGGTAAACCCGCTCCCACAGAGGCCCACACCTCAACTCAGGGAACGGGCCCGAAAGCTATCAGGCGTCCTGATAGCTCTCGATCGACGGGCAGGCGCATACCAGGTTACGGTCGCCGAACACGTTGTCGACCCGGCCGACTGGCGGCCAGTATTTGCCTTCCACCAGGCTCGGCAGCGGGTACACCGCCTGTTCGCGGCTGTAGCCATGGGCCCATTCGCCAACCAGCTCGGCCGCCGTGTGCGGGGCGTTTTTCAGCGGGTTGTCGTCCTTGTCCAGGCTACCGTTCTCGACCGCGCGAATTTCTTCGCGGATCTGGATCATCGCGTTGCAGAAACGGTCGAGTTCTTCCTTGGACTCGCTTTCGGTCGGTTCGATCATCAGCGTGCCTGCCACCGGGAAGGACATGGTCGGGGCATGGAAGCCGAAGTCGATCAGGCGCTTGGCCACGTCGTCGACGCTGATGCCGCTGGTGTCCTTCAGCGGGCGCAGGTCGAGGATGCACTCGTGAGCCACCAGGCCATTACCGCCGGTATACAGAACAGGATAGTGCTCTTCCAGGCTGCGGGCGATGTAGTTGGCATTGAGGATCGCCATCTGCGAGGCACGCTTGAGGCCGGCACCGCCCATCATGCGGATGTACATCCAGGTGATCGGCAGGATGCTGGCGCTGCCGAACGGTGCGGCGCACACCGCACCTTCGGTGTTTTCCAGTTTCGCGTGACCAGGCAGGAACGGCGCCAGGTGCGACTTGACGCCAATCGGGCCGACGCCCGGGCCGCCGCCACCGTGCGGGATGCAGAAGGTCTTGTGCAGGTTCAGGTGGGAAACGTCGCCACCGAACTTGCCAGGGGCGCACAGGCCGACCATGGCGTTCATGTTGGCGCCGTCGATATACACCTGGCCACCGTTGTCGTGAATGATTGCGCAGATTTCGCCGATCGCTTCCTCGAACACACCGTGGGTCGACGGGTAGGTAATCATGATCGCGGCCAGGCGCTCGCGGTGTTCGATGGCCTTGGCGCGCAGGTCCTCGACATCGACGTTGCCGCGGGCGTCACAAGCGGTGACTACGACGCGCATGCCCGCCATGTGTGCGGTGGCCGGGTTGGTGCCGTGGGCCGACGATGGGATCAGGCAGATGTCGCGGTGGCTTTCGCCGCGGCTGCGGTGATAGGCGCGGATGGCCAACAGGCCTGCGTATTCGCCCTGCGAGCCGGCGTTGGGCTGCAGCGATACTGCGTCATAACCGGTGGCGGCACACAGCATGGCCTCCAGTTCGGTGGTCATCTGCAGGTAGCCTTGGCTCTGCTCGGCCGGGGCGAACGGGTGCAGGTTGCCGAACTCGGCCCAGGTGACCGGGATCATTTCGCTGGCGGAGTTCAGCTTCATGGTGCACGAGCCCAGCGGGATCATGCTGCGGTCCAGCGCCAGGTCCTTGTCGGCCAGGCGGCGCAGGTAGCGCATCAACTCGGTTTCGCTGTGGTAGCGGTTGAACACGGGGTGTTCGAGGATGGCCGACTGGCGCAGCAGGGCGGTGGGCAGCAGCGAACCGGTGCTGGCGGCCAGGGCGACGAAGTCAGGTTGTGCCTGGTCACCAGCGAACAGCTGCCACAGCGACTCGACGTCAGCCTGGCTGCTGGTTTCGTCCAGCGACAGGCCCAGGTGGGCGGCGTCGATCTGGCGCAGGTTGATGCCCTGGGCGCGTGCCTTGTCATGCAAGCTGGTGGTGGCGGTACCGGTGGCCAGGGTCAGGGTGTCAAAGGCGCTGGTGCCCACTACCGGTACGCCCAGGGCCTTCAGGCCGGCGGCCAGGATCGCGGTCAGCGCATGGGTACGCTCGGCAATGCGCTTGAGGCCGGCCGGGCCGTGGTACACGGCAAACATGCTGGCGATGTTGGCCAGCAGTACCTGTGCGGTGCAGATGTTGCTGGTGGCCTTTTCGCGGCGGATGTGCTGCTCGCGGGTTTGCATGGCCAGGCGCAGGGCGGTTTTGCCGAAGCGGTCGATCGATACGCCGACCAGGCGGCCCGGCATGTCGCGCTTGAACGCGTCGCGGGTGGCGAAGTAGGCCGCGTGCGGGCCACCGAAGCCCAGGGGTACGCCAAAACGCTGGGCGCTGCCGATGGCCACGTCGGCGTCGAACTCGCCCGGAGGGGTCAGCAGCGTCAGCGCCAGCAGGTCGGCAGCGACGGCGACCAAGGCGTTGGCGGCGTGGAAGCGCTGTACCACTTCACGGTAGTCGAACACTTCACCGTTGCTGGCTGGGTACTGCAGCAGGGCGCCGAAGAAGGCGCTGACATCGCCCAGCTCGCGCTCGTCGCCGACCACGACCTCGATACCCAGCGGCTCGGCGCGGGTGCGCAGCACGTCCAGGGTTTGCGGGTGGCAGTGCACGGAGGCGAAGAAGGTGTGGCTGGCCTTGTTCTTCGACAGGCGCTTGCAGAAGGTCATGGCCTCTGCGGCGGCAGTGGCTTCGTCGAGCAGCGAGGCATTGGCGATCGGCAGGCCGGTCAGGTCGCTGATCAAGGTCTGGAAGTTCAGCAGCGCTTCCAGGCGGCCCTGGGAAATTTCTGGCTGGTACGGGGTGTAGGCGGTGTACCAGGCTGGGTTTTCCAGCAGGTTGCGCAGGATCGGCGCCGGAGTGTGGGTGTTGTAGTAGCCCTGGCCGATGTAACTTTTGAACAGCTGGTTCTTGCCGGCGATGGCCTTGAGCGCGGCGAGCGCGTCGGCTTCGCTCTGGCCGTCGTGCGAGCCAAGCACGCTGGTGCCCTTGATGCTGTCAGGGATGACTGCGGCAGTCATGGCGTCCAGCGAGTCGAAGCCCAGGGCGGCGAGCATGGCCTGTTCGTCAACGGCGCGCGGGCCGATGTGGCGGGCGATGAATTCGTTGGCGGTGCCGAGGTTGATGGTCATGGCGCAGTTCCTCAAGCGTCGTCGTTGGCTTTGATCAGGCGGTCGTAGGCGTCCTGGTCGAGCAGTGCGCTGACTTCGCTCATGTCGGCCGGGTTGAAGCGGAAGAACCAGCCTTCGCCCATCGGGTCTTCGTTGACCAGCTCTGGGCTGTTTTCGAGCTGGTCGTTGACCGCGACCACTTCGCCGCTCAGCGGCATGTACACGCCGCTGGCGGCCTTTACCGATTCAACGGTGGACGCTTCGCTGCCTTTCTCGTACTGCTGCAACTCGGGCAGTTGCACGAAAACCACATCGCCAAGGGCGTTCTGGGCGTAGGCGGTGATACCCACGGTGACGCTGCCATCGGCTTCGACGCGCAGCCATTCGTGATCTTCAGTGAAACGCAACTCGCTCATGGGGAATCCTCGGGAAGCAGGGCGTTGGGCGCGGTGGCTCCGCGCTCTTGGGTTGCGATTCCCTAAGCAATATCGCGGCCAATCACAAAAAATCGTTATAAATCATATGCTTATATTGTTTCTGCAATGCGTTTGACATTTTTGTGGAACGATAACGCTACAGTTGGCGAGGGGAGAGAAAGGGTTTTGTGATCAAACCCTTGTGCAGACGCATCTGAATGGTTGTGTATCGATTTCAATCCGGCGTACTGAAATCGATACAGCCTTGAGAGCCGGGTTCATCCTCCGATAAGGAGGAGCAATGCCAGGTACAACTTGATCACGACGACATTGATGATGTCGATGAAGAACGCGCCCACCATCGGTACCACCAGAAAGGCAATCTGGGAGGCGCCGTAGCGCTGGGTCACCGCCTGCATGTTGGCGATGGCCGTCGGCGTCGCACCCAAGCCGAAGCCGCAGTGCCCTGCGGCCAGGACTGCCGCATCGTAGTTGCGCCCCATCACCCTGAAGGTCACGAAGATCGCGAATAGCGCCATGACCAGTGTCTGCACGGCCAACAAGATGAAGAAGGGTAAGGCCAGGGCTGCCAGGTCCCACAATTTGAGCGACATCAAGGCAATGGCCAGGAACAGGGACAAACTCACGTTGCCCATTACTGACACTTCCCGCTCGAATACACGGTAAAAGCCGATTGCTGAAAGCCCGTTGCGCAACACTACCCCCACGAAGAGTACGCAGACGAAGGTCGGTAGTTCAAATGTTGTGCCTTTCAATGCGCTATTAAGTAGTGTGCCGGCCAGCAAGCTGACGGCAATAAGTGCGAGGGTCTCGATAAATGTAAATGGCGTAATCAGGCGCTCTTTATGCGGGTGTTCGAAACCCTTTGGTAACTGCGGAACTTCTTCTTCGATACCGGGTGCCTTGACGCGCTTGATCAACATCCTGGCGACGGGACCACCAATCAAACCGCCCAGCACCAGGCCGAAGGTGGCAGAGGCCATTGCCAGTTCGGATGCCGAAGCCAGGCCAAATCTCTCGGTGAAGGTTGCGCCCCAGGCAGCGCCTGTACCGTGGCCCCCCGACAAACTGATAGAACCGGTCAGCAAGCCCATCAGCGGATCGAGCCCCAATGCTGTTGCCAGGCCGATGCCCATGGCGTTCTGAACCAGCAGCAAGCCTGTGACCACCAGCAAAAACACCGCCACCACGCGCCCGCCCTTTTTCAGGCTGGCGAAGTCTGCACTCAAGCCGATGGTGGCGAAGAATGCCAACATCAACGGCGTTTGCAGCGAGGTATCAAACTGGACGTGTACATCGAAACTGCGCAAGGCCAAGAGTGACAAGGCAACGACCAGGCCGCCTGCAACAGGCTCCGGGATATTGTAAGTACGCAGGAAACCAATTCGTGCGACCAAACTACGCCCCAGTAGCAATACTAAAGAGGCGGCTACAAGTGTCCCGTAAAAATCGAGTTAAATCATCAGGGTACTCTTCGTTCAGGGTGACAAGCGAAATTACAACGTCACCATTCTACGGCGAGCACTCCCGTCAATTGCGGCTGCGCGGTTAGGAAAAGTCTGAACCATCCGCCAGTTTTGACGATAACTATCAGGGTTTGCCGGGTATTCCATATTTGCGCAAGCGCTGGGCGATGGCGGTATGCGAAGTTTGCAAGCGCCCGGCCAGTTGCCGCGTCGATGGGTAACTGGCATACAGGCGCTGCAACAGTTCGCGTTCGAAATCTCCCACGGCCTGTTCCAGGCTGGCCACTTCACCCTCTTGCCCGCGTGCCACCGAGGTCCCCGCAATGTCCAGGTCGCCGATGTCCACCAGGTTGCTCTCGCAGATGGCCGCCGCGCGGAAAATCACGTTCTGCAACTGACGCACATTGCCCGGCCAAGGGTTGGCCAGCAGTGCCGAATGGGTGGCCGGAGTCAGCCGGCAGGCTGGGCGCTGGATCTGCGTGCAAGCCTGCTGCATGAAGAAGTGCGCCAGCATCAGGATGTCCTGGCCACGGTCGCGCAGTGGCGGCACCTGCAGGTTGAGCACGTTCAGGCGGTAGAACAGGTCTTCGCGGAAGCTACCTTCGGCAACCATGCGCTCCAGGTCGCGGTGGGTGGCGCTGATGATGCGCACATCCACCTTCACCTCGCGGTCACCGCCCACCCGGCGGAAGCTGCCGTCGCTGAGAAAGCGCAGCAGCTTGGCCTGCAGGTACGGTGACATTTCGCCAATTTCATCAAGGAACACCGTGCCCTGATTGGCCAACTCCATCAGCCCGGGCTTGCCACCGCGTTGCGCGCCGGTGAAGGCGCCGGGGGCGTAACCGAACAACTCGCTCTCGGCCAGGCTCTCGGGCAGCGCGGCGCAATTCAGTGCCAGGAACGGTGCCGCATGGCGGCTGCTGATGGCATGGCAGGCGCGGGCGACCAGCTCTTTACCCGTGCCGGTTTCACCATGTACCAGCAGTGGCGCATCAAGCGCTGCCACGCGCAGGGCGCGGGCCTTCAGGGTGCGTATGACCGGCGACTCGCCAAGCAAGGCATCGAAGCCTTCGGCGTGGTCGTGGTGCAGGGCCGACAGGCGTTCGCCCATGCGCGAAGGTGGGTACAGCGTCAGCAGGCCACCGGCGTTGGTGATCGGCATGGCGTCCAGCAGCAGGCTCTGGCCGTTCAACTGCATTTCGCGCATGGGCAGGTGGAAGTTGTTGTCCAGCAGGGCCTGCAGCAGTGCAGGGTCGCCAAACAGTTCATCCACCGAGCGCCCGGCGGATTCACGGCCGCACAGTTCGATCAGCGCCGGGTTGGCCAGCAACACCAGGCCTGCGCTGTCCACCGCCAGCACCGGGTCGCTCATGGCCGCTAGCAGGGCATCGAGTTGCAGGTGGCGACGCTGGCCGGGGAGGATGTCGACCACGTCCACCGACTGCACGCCGTGTACTTCGAACAGCGCGTCATGCAGTTCTTCGAGCACGGCGGGGCTGAGGGTGGGGGCGTCGATGTAGACGTTCGGCGGGACCATCTCCACGGCGTCCAGGTTGAGGTTGCGGGCACCGAGCAGGGCGAGGACTTCCTGGGTGATGCCGACGCGGTCGATGAAGCTGACGTGGATGCGCATGGGGAGGCGAAAGGTGGTGGCCGGGGAGGGCGGTAGTATGCCTTAACATCGCCGGGGCCGCTTTGCGGCCCTATCGCGACACTAGGCCACTCCCACAACGTTTACGCATTCAGTTGTGGGAGCGGCCTTGGGCTGCAAAGCAGCCGCAAAATGCTGAAATCACTCGAGATGTTCAGGTTTGATCGGGTCGCCCGATTTCACATCGAGCTTTTCGCGGATGTCCGCGAACATATAGTCATAGAGCTTGTGTGGCGAACTCAGGGTCTCGAACTTCTTTGGCGGCGCCAGGTACGACTGGGCCTTGCGGGTCAGCAGCATGAGGAAACTGGGCAGTACCTGGTCCTTGGGGAGGAAGAACTTTTCTTCCACCGGTTTGCCTTCGATGCTGCCATGCATGTGGAATTGAATGCCTCTGCCTTCCCTGGGGTCCGACACGGCCTCGTACTCGATGTTCAGGTCGTAGCTGTGGTCGGCATTGTTCAGCGCAGTGCGCTCGATGTGTACATGACCGGGGTGGTACTGGGCCATGGTTAGCTCCTTTGGAAGGTCGAAAATGGCGGGCCCCGTGAGCCCGCCGACTGCATTCAACGGTAGCTGATCCCAGGCTTCTCGGTAGAAACCCGAGTGCCGGCGGTGCCCTTGACGATGTCCTCGATGTTTTCCAGCGAGCTGATCACGGCGACCTTGCCGGTATTGCGGGCGAAATCACTGGCTGCTTGAACCTTCGGCCCCATGGAGCCGGCAGCGAAGCCCAAGCGTTCGAGTTCGTCCGGGTGGGCCTGGGCAATGGCTTTCTGCGTTGGCTTGCCCCAGTCAATGTAGGCTGCATCGACGTCGGTGGCGATTATCAGAAGGTCGGCTTCCAATTGTTCGGCCAGCAGCGCCGAGCACAGGTCTTTGTCGATCACCGCCTCGATGCCTTTGAGCTTGCGGTTTTCATCGTACATGGTGGGGATGCCGCCACCGCCGGCGCAAATCACGATACTGCTCTTTTCCAGCAGCCACTTGATCGGGCGAATTTCGAAGATGCGCTTGGGTTTCGGGCTGGCCACCACGCGGCGGTACTTGTCGCCGTCGGCCTTGACTACCCAGCCCTTTTCCTTGGCCAGGCGCTCGGCTTCTTCCTTGCTGTAGACCGGGCCGATGAACTTGGTCGGGTCCTTGAACGCTGGGTCGTTGGCGTCCACTTCCACCTGAGTCAGCAAGGTGGCGAACGGCACCTCGAAGGCCAGCAGGTTGCCCAGTTCCTGTTCGATCATGTAGCCGATCATGCCTTCGGTTTCGGCACCCAGCACGTCCAGTGGGTAGGCTTCGTCCGGCTTGTAGGAAAGGGCCTGCAGCGACAGCAGGCCGACTTGCGGGCCGTTGCCGTGGGCGATGACCAGCTCGTTACCGGGGTGAATCTTGGCGATCTGTTCGGTGGCGGTGCGGATATTGGCGCGCTGGTTGTCAGCGGTCATGGGCTCGCCGCGACGCAGCAGGGCGTTGCCGCCCAATGCAACAACGATACGCATGGGGAATGTCCTTTGCATTTGCAGAAGAGGGGTACACCTCGCCCCCCACAAGGAGGGCGAGGTACGCCGTCAGAGGTCAGCCAGGGTCGAAACCAGGATCGCCTTGATCGTGTGCATGCGGTTTTCCGCCTGCTCGAAGGCGATGCAGGCGGGTGACTCGAACACGTCGTCGGTCACTTCGATACCGTTGGCCAGGTCTGGGTACTGTTCGGCGATCTGCTTGCCGACTTTGGTTTCGGAGTTGTGGAACGCCGGCAGGCAGTGCATGAACTTGGTCCGTGGGTTGCCGGTGGACTTCATCAGTTCGGCATTCACCTGATAAGGCTTGAGCTGCTTGATGCGCTCACCCCAGGCCTCGATCGGCTCACCCATCGATACCCACACGTCGGTATGCACGAAGTCCACACCCTTGACCGCGGCTTTCGGATCTTCGGTGAGGGTGATGCGCGCGCCGCTTTCTTCAGCGTACTTCTTGCAGCGTTCGACCAGGTCGTCGTGTGGCCACAGCGCCTTGGGCGCGGCGATGCGCACATCCATGCCAAGCTTGGCGCCAATCAACAGCAGCGAGTTGCCCATGTTGTTGCGGGCGTCGCCCAGGTAGGCGTAGCTGATGTCGTGCAGCGGCTTGTCGCTGTGTTCGCGCATGGTCAGCACGTCGGCGATCATCTGCGTCGGGTGATATTCGTCGGTCAAGCCGTTGAACACCGGTACGCCGGCGAACTTGGCCAGCTCTTCGACGATTTCCTGCTTGAAGCCACGGTATTCGATGGCGTCGTACATGCGCCCGAGCACACGGGCAGTGTCCTTCATGCTCTCCTTGTGACCGATCTGCGAAGAGTTGGGGTCGATATAGGTAACGTTGGCGCCCTGGTCATAGGCGGCCACTTCGAACGCGCAGCGGGTACGGGTGGAGGTTTTTTCGAAGATCAGGGCAATGTTGTTGCCCTTCAGGTGCTGCTGTTCGGTGCCGGTGTACTTGGCGCGCTTGAGGTCGCGGGACAGGTCAAGCAGGTAGCGCAACTCGCGCGTGGTGTGGTGTTCCAGGCTGAGCAGGTTGCGGTTGTGAATGTTGAACGCCATGACAGTTTCTCCTTGAGTCCGGTGATGTCCCGGCCGCCACTTTGTGGGTGCGGCCGGGCGTAATGGTCGTTAGTAGTCGATCGGGTCGCGCACAATCGGGCAGGTCATGCAGTGGCCGCCGCCCCGGCCCCGGCCCAGTTCGCCGGCGCTGATGGTGATGACCTCGATGCCGGCCTTGCGCAGCAGGGTGTTGGTGTAGGTGTTGCGGTCGTAGCCGATGACCACGCCGGGCTCGATGGCCACCACGTTGTTGCCGTCATCCCACTGTTCGCGCTCGGCGGCGAAGCTGTTGCCGCCGGTCTCGACCACGCGCAGGCCACCCTTGAGGCCAAGCTGCTCGCCGACCACTTCGATGAACGACTTGTTGATACGGCGCACATCCATGCCGTAAGGCTTGCTTTCGTCCGGGCGGATGATGAATGGCACGATCTCTTTCACCACTTCCGGGAAGACCGTGACCAGGTCGCGGTCGCAGAAGCTGAACACGGTGTCCAGGTGCATGGCGGCGCGGGACTTCGGCAGGCCGGCAACGATCACTTCCTTGACGGCGCCCTTGGCGAACAGGTTCTGCGCCAGTTGGCCAATGGCCTGGCGCGAGGTGCGCTCGCCCATGCCGATGAGCACGATGCCATTGCCGATCGGCATCACGTCACCGCCTTCGAGGGTGGCATTGCCGTGGTCCTTGTCCGGGTCGCCGTACCACACCTGGAAGTCAGCGCCGGTGAATTCCTTGTGGAACTTGTAGATGGCGGTGGTCAGCAGGGTTTCCTGGCGGCGCGCCGGCCAGTACATCGGGTTCAGCGTGACGCCGCCGTAGATCCAGCAGGTGGTGTCGCGGGTGAACTGGGTGTTGGGCAGTGGCGGCAGGATGAAGCTGGAGTGGCCCAGGTAGTCGTTGTACATCTTGACCACATCGGCGCCTTCGCTCTGTGGCAGGTCCTGGCCCGCCACACCACCGATCAGGAATTCGGCCAGGTGACGCGGGTCAAGGCCTTCGAGCCAGCTGCGCACTTCGTTGGTCAGCCCCACGCCGACGGTGTCGGGGGTGATCTTGCGGTCGAGGATCCACTTCAGGGCCTCTTTGTTCTGCACGATGTCGGTCAGCAGGTTGTGCATTTCCAGCACATCCACGCCACGCTCGCGCATCTTGGTGACGAAGTCGAAATGGTCACGCTTGGCCTGGTCGACCCAGATCACATCGTCGAACAGCAGTTCGTCGCAGTTGCTCGGCGTCAGGCGCTTGTGCGCCAAGCCCGGGGCGCAAACCATCACTTTGCGCAGTTTGCCGGCTTCGGAGTGGACACCGTACTTCTGTTTTTCAGCGGACATGGTTTCATTCCTCCAATTGAACGAAGACGTGGGTCAAAGGGTCAGGAAGCCGTCGTACAGGCCAAAGGCTGCCACCAGGGCGCCGACGACCACGGCTGCGAAGATCAGTTTTTCCACGTTGGTGAAGACAGGTTGGCCTACCTCACGCTTGGCCTTGGCGAACAGGATGGCGCCAGGTGCGTAGAGCAGGGCCGAGAGCAGCAGGTATTTCACACCGCCGGCGTACAGCAGCCAGACGGCGTACAACAAGGCGATACCGCCGATGATCAGGTCTTTCTTGCGCTCGGCCAGGGCCTGTTCGTAGGTTTCGCTGCGCAGTGCCAGCAGGAAGGCGTAGGCCGCCGACCACAGGTAGGGCACCAGGATCATCGAGGTGGCGAGGTAGATCAGCGACAGGTAGGTGCTGTTGGAGAACAGCGTGATCACCAGGAAGATCTGCACCATGGCGTTGGTCAGCCACAGGGCGTTGGCCGGTACCTGGTTGGCGTTCTCGCGGCGCAGGAACTCCGGCATGGTGTGGTCCTTGGCGGCGGCGAACATGATCTCGGCGCACAGCAGCACCCACGACAGCAGGGCCCCCAGCAGCGAGATGATCAGGCCGACGCTGATCAGCACCGCGCCCCAGTGGCCGACCACATGTTCCAGCACGGCGGCCATCGACGGGTTCTGCAGCTTGGCCAGCTCTGGTTGGGTCATGATGCCCAGCGACAGCACGTTGACCAGCACCAGGAACAGCAGCACGGTAACGAAGCCGATGACCGTGGCCTTACCCACGTCAGAGCGTTTTTCCGCCCGGGACGAGAAAATGCTCGCGCCCTCGATGCCGATGAACACCCACACGGTGACCAGCATCATGTTGCGCACCTGGTTCATCACGCTGCCAAGCTCTGGTGTGCCTACGGCCCAGATGTCGGCGGTGAAGATATCGAGCCTGAAGGCGAACAGGCAGATCAGGGCGAACAGCACCAGCGGCACCACTTTGGCCACGGTGGTGACCAGGTTGATGAACGCTGCCTCCTTGATACCGCGCAATACCAGGAAGTGCACGGCCCACAACAGGATCGACGCGCCAATGATGGCGGCCGGCGTGTTGCCTTCACCGAAGATTGGGAAGAAGTAGCCCAAGGTGCTGAACAACAGCACGAAGTAGCCGACGTTGCCCAGCCAGGCACTGATCCAGTAGCCCCAGGCTGAGGAGAAGCCCATGTAGTCGCCAAAACCGGCCTTGGCGTAGGCATATACCCCGCCATCCAGATCAGGCTTGCGGTTGGCCAAGGTCTGGAACACGAACGCCAGGGTCAGCATGCCGACCGCGGTGATGCCCCAACCGATCAACACCGCGCCAACCCCTGCGCTGGCGGCCATGTTTTGCGGCAGCGAGAAGATCCCGCCACCAATCATCGAACCGACGACAAGTGCAACTAACGCACCAAGCTTTAGTTTTCCGGATGAATCAGACATTTAACAACTCCTGCCAGGAGAAAGTTGACGACAGAATAGATCCGACGCCTTTGCCGTAACCTGACTTGCGTCAGTTTAAGGCGATGTGAAGGTAGGAAATTTCCTTCACGGGTGCTCCTGGAGAGTGCCGACAGCTTAAGCTGCAGGCCTTGCGCGCTGGCACCTCCATGTCCTTCTAGAGCAAACGCTCTGTTCAGCCTGCGAAGCTTGAAACTAGCCGCTTTTGCCGCTTTCGCAAATTTTTCACAAGAATTTTGAGTTTTATCAGTTTCTTTTCTAGTTGCCGTACTGCTGCTAATTTTGAGAGAAGGGCTGCATAGACAAAGCAGTTATTAGTGCTATAGGTTTAACCCGCGTCTACAGTATAAGTAACAACATTTATATGGCCCGCAAAGCGGTTACAAATGCATGACAGGGCTTGAAAAAAGGGAGGCTCATGAGCGAACCGGGACAGAAGCTGCGCCTGGGCGCGCTGATCGCGCTGGTGGTCGGCTCGATGATCGGTGGCGGGATCTTCTCGCTGCCGCAGAACATGGCCGCGCGCGCCGATGTGGGGGCTGTGTTGATCGGCTGGGGGATCACCGCGGTTGGCATGCTGGCCCTGGCCTTCGTGTTCCAGACCTTGGCCAACCGCAAGCCCGAGCTGGACTCAGGGGTGTACGCTTATGCCAAGGCCGGTTTCGGCGAGTACATGGGCTTTTCCTCGGCCTGGGGCTACTGGATCAGTGCCTGGCTGGGTAACGTTGGTTATTTCGTACTGCTGTTCAGCACCCTGGGCTTCTACTTTCCCGTTTTCGGTGAAGGCAACACGCCCATTGCCATCGGCTGCGCCTCGCTGTTGCTGTGGTCTGTGCATTTCCTGGTGCTGCGAGGCATCAAGGAAGCCGCGTTCATCAACCAGGTGACCACGGTAGCCAAGGTGGTGCCGCTGTTGATCTTTGTAGTGATCGCGGCATTCGCCTTCCGCGCCGATATCTTCACCCGGGATATCTGGGGCCTCAGCAACCCGCAGTTCGGCAGCGTGCTGGAGCAGGTGCGCAACATGATGCTGGTGACCGTGTTCGTATTCATCGGCATCGAGGGCGCCAGCGTGTATTCCGGGCGCGCCGAGCGTCGTTCTGACGTGGGTAAGGCCACGGTCATCGGCTTTCTCGGTGTACTGGCGCTGCTGGTGCTGGTCAACGTGTTGTCGCTGGGGGTGATGACCCAGCCGGAGTTGGCCGGGCTGCAGAACCCCTCGCTGGCCTCGGTGCTGGAGCATATTGTCGGCCCCTGGGGCGCCTTGCTGATCAGCCTTGGCTTGGCGGTCTCGCTGCTCGGCGCCTTGCTTTCGTGGGCGCTGCTGTGTGCCGAGATCCTGTTTGCCACGGCGCGGGACAAGACCATGCCGCGCTTTCTAGCCAAGGAAAACGCCAACCATGTGCCAGCCAACGCCCTTTGGCTGACCAACTGCATGATCCAGGGGTTCCTGCTGATTACGCTGTTCTCGGCCGGTACGTACACCAGCCTCATCTACCTGGCCTCGTCGATGATCCTGGTGCCCTACCTGTGGTCGGCGGCCTATGCCGTGCTGCTGGCGGTGCGCGCAGAAACCTATGCCGGGCAGCCGGGGTTGCGGCGCAAGGACTTGCTGGTGGCGCTGGTTGCCTTGCTGTATGCCGTGTGGCTGCTGTATGCGGGCGGGCTCAAGTACCTGTTGCTGTCGGCGCTGCTGTACGCCCCAGGTGTGATCCTGTTCGCCAGGGCCAAGCATGAGCAAGGCCAGACCCTGTTCACTAGCTGGGAAAAGCTGATTTTCGCCGCTGTGCTGGTGGGCGCTGCGCTGGCGGCCTACGCCTTGTATTCAGGGCTGCTGAGCTTGTGATGGGGCGGGGCAGGCGTGCTCCGGGCGCGACCAGATCCACAGGTTGCCCAGGGTCATGCCGGCGATAGCCAGGAACACTGGCCAGTGGTGTTCAAGGAAGGTCAGCATCAGCCCGGCGCACAGCAGCATGCTGAGGGTCGCGCTGACCTTGGCCCGGCGCTGGATCACCTTGCCGTTGCGCCAGTTGTACAGGATCGGCCCGAACAACCGGTGGTTCTCCAGCCAGGCCGAAAGGCGCGGTGAGCTGCGCGTGGCGGCCCAGGCGGCCAGCAGGATGAACTCGGTGGTCGGCAAGCCGGGAATCACGATGGCGACCAGGCCCACCCCGAGGCTCACGTAAGCCAGGATTCCATACAACAGGCGGGCGAGTTTCGAGCGGGCTGGTTGGGTCATGTTCTCACTGCATAAAACGGTTCGGCCACCGGAGGGGTGGCCGGCTACGGCGTATCAAACCAGCGCGGCATCCGCGGCATAGGCGTGCTTGAGCAGCTCGGTGAAACGCTCGAAAGCGGCAACCGCGCCGCGCTCGGCAGCGGCTTCCTCTTCGGCCGAGAGTTCCAGCCCATCAAGGATGCGGGTGAACTGCTTCCAGCCTTCGGCACGGCCACCGGCTGGCTCGCCCAAGTGGCGGGCACCGAAGCTGTCGGACAGTTCCAGGGCCACGGCACGCTTGATCAGAAACGCAGCGCCCAGTTTGGAGCCTTCGGAGACGAAGATCCAGCCCATTGCCTCGCCCAGGCTTGGGTTGCCCACGGCACCTGGCACGGCGGCCGGCACTTCGGTGTCGAGGTCAGCGAGGTCGAGACGGGCCTGGTCTGCGCGGCAGCGCTCGGCCAGGTCGGGGACGATGGCGATCAGTTGTGGGTCGTTGTACAGCGCCTGCAGCTCGGATTGGAACAGGTACTGGGCAACGACAAAACGGGCGAAGCTTTCGCGGCTGTCGAAGGGCGCGTGGGATTTGACCAGGGCATCCAGCTCGGCGTGCGGGGCGTGGGTGATCTGGTTCAGGCGCTGGGAGCGCAGGGCTGGGCGTTCGGTCATGGGGCAGTCCTTGGAAAAAGGGGCGTCTAGATACAAGACGAAACAGCGGGGGCGTGACAGTAAAAAAAGCCAGTATTTGTGTTGCCTGTACCGGCCTCTTCGCGGGTTTACCCGCGAAGAGGCCGGTACAGGCGTGAGGGATCAGATATCCCAAACCACATTGATACCGAAGTTGCGCCCTGGCATGGTCAAGCGGTCGATGTTGGCTGGCTGGGTCACAGCTGCCTCACCCTGGCCGTCGTAGCTGCGTACCGAATCCCACTGCCAGTATTTCTTGTCGGTGAGGTTGTACAGGCCGGCGTTGATGGTCACGTCGTCGGTAACCTTGTAGAAGCCGGTCAGGTCCAGCACGCCGTAGCCCGGGGTGCGGAACTTCGAGCTCGAACCGTCGGGGGAGTAGAAGCTGGAGTCGTCGACACGGGTCTTGCGCTTGACCAGTGTCCAGCTCAGCAGGCCGCCGTAGTTCTGCTGCTCGTAACCCAGGCCGAATACGCCCTTCAGCGGGTTGACGCTGTTCAGCGGTTCACCGGTGTCATCGTTACGACCATAGGTGTAGGCAATCGAGCCCTGGGTATAGAGGCCCTGCGGTGCGCCGAAGTGGTCCAGGTTCAGGCGGCCCTTGACCTCGGCACCCTTGATGGTGGCGTGCTTGATGTTGTTGGCCTGGAAGGTCTGTTCCAGGTTGGCGCTTTGCACGGCGTCTTCGTCGATGAAGTCGCGGTACTTGTTGTAGAACACCGCCACGTCGAAGTTACCCGCGTCGAAGTTGCCACGCAGGCCGGTTTCGTAGCTTTTGCTCTTTTCCGGTTCCAGGCCGGGGTTGCCTTCTACGCGGTAACCTTCCTCAAGGTTGACGAATTTTCCGTACATGGCCTTGGCGGTCGGGGTGCGGAAGCCTTCGGCGTACTGGCCATACCAGGTGTAGTTGTCGTTGAAGGCGTAGGTCACGCCGAGCTTGGGCGACACACGGTGCCACTTCTTGTCCGAGTCGTCCTGGGAGGTGGGTGCCGTGCCGGTGGACTCCAGGCCGCGCAGGAATTCGTCGGTGAACTTGGGTTCCATGCGCGTGTAGTCGTAGCGCGCACCGGGCATGAAGGTCCAGTTGTTCCAGCGGATTTCATCCTGCACGAACAGGCTGTAGGTGTTTACGGTCGGGTCCGGGAAGTCGCTGACCAGAACCTGGCCGTCTGCCGGGCGTTCGGCGCCAGCGGCGGAGCAACCGGAGCCCACGGTCAGGCAGGTGCCGGTGCCGCTGCGGGACCCGGTGATTTTCTCGTGCTTGATCGTGGTGCCATAGGTCAGCAGATGGTCGGTGGCGCCGATGCTGAAGGCCTTGTCCAGCTGGGCGTCGAACACCCACTGGCGGTCCTTGTAGGTGGTGTCGCGGGTACGCAGCACCTGGCGGCCAGGCGGTGCGTAGACTTCTTCGGTGTGCTGGTCGGTCTTGGCGATCTGGTAGTTCAGGCTCCACTTGACGTGGTCGGCGACCAGCGAATCCAGGCCGAACTCATGGTTGATGCCAAAGCGCTCGCGGGTGATGGTGTCGTTGCCATTGCGCGCCTTGTAGTAGCCCATGCCGCCAAAGCCCGGAATGAACGGCCCGCCCACCGCGCTGAGGATGTTCTGGTCGCGGTCATCCTTGTAGCGTTCGTAGGTGAAGCCCAGGCGCGCGTCATCGGCGTAGTTCCAGCCCAGCTTGGCCAGCACGTTGGTGGTGCGCACATCCATTGGATTGGCTTCGGTGCGCGACAGGCCGGCACCGCTGTGGCTGCCGTGGGTTTCAGTCTCGTGGCCGTTGCGCTGGCTCAGGTGCAGCAGGCCATCGAAATCACCCTCGCGGCCGGCGACGGTGGCGGAGGTCAGCCAGCTTTCGTCAGCCGAGCTGTAACCGGTTTTCAGGCGTGCACCCACGTCTTTGCCAGGCTTGATGATGTCGTCCGGGTCGAGGGTGAAGTAGCTGACCGCGCCGCCGATGGCGTTGCTGCCGTACAGCACCGAGGCCGGGCCGCGGAGGATTTCCACGCGCTTGACGATTTCTGGGTCGACGTAGTTGCGTTGGGTCTGGGCATAGGGGCCATAGAAGAAGCTGTCCGGGATCGACACGCCGTCAACCTGGGTGAGGATCCGCTCGCCGTCGATACCTCGGATGTTGTAGCCGTTCAGGCCGCTGCGTTGGCCGGTACCTGCCACCGACACACCCGGCTCGTAACGCACCAGGTCCTGGATGTTGTTGACGTTTTGCCGGTCCAGTTGCTCGCGGGTCTGCACGCTGACCGTGCTCGGCACCTGGCTGACGTCCTGGGCGCTGCGGGTGGCGCTGACGGTCACCTGCTGCAAAGCGATCACGTTACCGACGGTCTGGCGCTCAAGAACCACGTTGCCGTTGCTGATCTTGCGAAAGCTCAGGCCCGTTCCATGCAGCAGGCGCTTGAGTGCGGCATCTGGCGGCAGCGAACCCTGTACCCCAGGCGAGGCCACGCCGTCGGCCAGCTCGGCGCTGAAGCCGACCTGCCAGCCGGTGACCTGGCTGAAGGCGTTGATCGCCGACACCAGGGGCTGCTGGCCGATGCTGAAGCGATAGTCGCCCATGCGCGGGCTGCTGGCCTGGGCCGGCTCGGCGGCCAGCGCCGGGAGGCTGCAGGCACCGCTGGCAAGCAGGGCCAGGGTCAATAGGGACAGTTGCCCTGTACGGCGGGGAAGGGTGGACGAGCGGGTAGGACCAGTGGACATCGGAAGCGCTCCCAGACGCGCGGACTGTTATAGGTGATGACTGTTCTCGTTTTCAAACAAGAATCAGTTGCATTGGCTATAACGAGACGAGCGGGGTAGCACGACCGCGTAAAAATAATTTCAGGGTCAGTTCAGAATGACCAGCGCCGGGTACTCATGCAGCTGTGCCGAGGTGATGTGGGCCAGCGCGCGCAGGGTTTCCAGCGGCTGGTCGAGGCGGTAGTTTCCGGTGACGGCAACGTCTTCCAGCTGTGCATTGCGGTTGATGATCCAGCCTGGGTAGTAACGCCGCACTTCGGCCAGCACCTGGCTCAAAGGGCAGTTCTCGAACACCAGGCGGCCATCGATCCAGGCCAGGTCCTTTTGCATGTCGGGGCGCTGGCGCTGGCCAAAGCCTTGCGGGCCGACGCTGATGCTGTCGCCGGCACTCAGGCGGATACGCTGGTCACGTGCGCCTTGCAGGTCGACATCGCCGCGTTGCACCCGCACCTGGGCCTCGCCGTCGAGGTAGCGCACGGCAAAATCGGTGTCGCGCACCTGGGCGCGCACAGGCCCTGCCTGCACCTCCAGCGGCAACAGCGCGCCCTCCGGTACCTGGAAGTACGCCTCGCCTTGTAACAGGCGGGCGACCTGGCGGCCGTCCCGACGGTCGTTGGCAAAGGCCGAATTGGTGTTGAGCAGCACTTTTGCGCCGTCGTCCAGTTGCAGGCGCTGGCGCTCGCCCACCACGGTCAGGTGATCCGCCTGCAGGCGCATGGGCAGGTTACCGACGGTGAACAGCCCCACCAGCAGCACCGCGGCGGTGGCCAGGGGTTTCCAGTGGCTGCGCAGGCGCCCACGCCATGAGCGGCGTTGCTGCTGGTGCATCTGCGTGGCCGCCTGGTGCAACGGCGTACCGTTCCACAATGCCTCTGCCTCGACATAGGCCTCGGCGTTCTCCGGCGCGGCGCTCAGCCAGGCTTCAAAGGCCTGGGTGTCTGCGGCATCTGCGCATTGCAGGCGTACCAGCCAGTCCAGCGCCTCGTCCATGGCACGAGCACGGGCACTGGGCCCGGCAGGTGACGGGCGAGGGGCAGGGCTGTCGGTCACGGTGAATCCTTGAATGGTTTTTGCGAATGATCAAGGCTAAGGCGGGGTGTGGCAAGGGCTTTGCGTTGCCGTTCGCCTGCGCTCAGCTCACTTGAGGCGCTCGGCAACACCCATGCAGATCGCCATGATCAGTTTCAATTCCTTTTGTACCGTGCTGGGCGAAACACTCAGTTGTTCGGCAATTTCCAGGTAGGTGGCGCCATGCAGGCGGCTGAGGATGAAAATGCGTTGCTGGCGCTCGCTTAGCTGATTGAGGCTGATGCTCAGGTGCTTGAGCAACTGCTCGGCATGGGCGGCATCCTCGCTGCTGGTGGCGGGGGCGGCCACGCTGTGCAGCACTTCGTCGGGCACATCGTCGACCAGCATGCGCGCCTGCACCCGGCGTGCGCGCAGGTGGTCCAGCGCCAGGTTGCGCGCGGTCTGGAACACGAACGGCTCGATGTGCTCGATGGGCCGCTCGCCCAGGGCGCGGGATACCCGCAGGTAGGTTTCCTGCAGCAGGTCTTCGGCCGTGCTGGGGTTGCCGACCATGCGCTGCAGGGTACGCAGCAGGGTAAGGCGCTGGACGAGGAAGACGGAGTTGAACCGGGACTGACTCACGGGGAAACCTGGTCGACGAAAGGTTAATGATAATGCTTATCATCTGTGTCGTAGGTCAAGTGGTGAAATGTTAGGAAAAGGTAAAGATTGTGAGAGCTCCGTCGCTGCGCGGTCCCTTGTAGGAGCGGCCTTGTGTCGCGATGGGCTGCGCAGCAGCCCCGAAGTCTCGGCTCCAGCACCAATTGTCGGGGCCGCTTTGCGGCCCATCGCGACACAAGGCCGCTCCTACAGGGCGTGTGTCAAATCTTAGCGGGCGCTGCACAACGCCAAGCAGTTATCCAGCATCCGGTTGCTGAACCCCCACTCGTTGTCATACCAGGCCAGCACCTTGAGCATGCGCCCATTGGCCCGGGTATGGTTGGCATCGAAAATGGACGACAGCGGGTTGTGGTTGAAATCGCAGGAAACCAATGGCAAGGCGTTGTAGCCCAATACCTTGGAATGCTTGCTGGCTTCAAGGAACAGCTGGTTGACCTGCTCGGCGGTGGCCTCGCGCTTGAGGTTGACGGTGAGGTCCACCAGCGACACGTTGATGACCGGTACCCGCACCGCCATGCCGGTCAACTTGCCGGCCAGCTCTGGCAGCACCAGGCCGACGGCCTCGGCGGCGCCAGTCTTGCTCGGGATCATCGACTGGGTGGCCGAACGCGCGCGATATGGGTCGCTGTGGTACATGTCGGTCAGCACCTGGTCATTGGTGTAGGCGTGAATGGTGGTCATCAGGCCTTGTTCGATGCCGAACTCGCGGTGCAGCACCTGGGCGATCGGCGCCAGGCAGTTGGTGGTGCAGGAGGCATTGGAAATGACCTGGTGCGAGGCCCGCAGGATGTCGTGGTTGACCCCGTACACCACGGTGGCATCGGCACCCTTGGCGGGTGCCGAGACGATCACCTTGCCCGCCCCGGCGGCCAGGTGTGCAGCGGCCTTGGCGCGGTCGGTGAATAGCCCGGTGCACTCGAACACCACGTCGATCGCCTCGGCCTTCCAGGGCAGCTCGCCCGGGTTGCGGATGGCACTGACCGCGATACGGTCACCATTGACCGTCAGGCTCTCGTGGTCGGCCTCGACACTGGCGTCGAAGGTGCCGTGCACACTGTCGTACTTGAGCAGGTGGGCATTCATGGCGCTGTCGCCCAGGTCGTTGATGGCGACGACCTGCAGGTCCTGGCGGTAGCCTTGGGTATACAGTGCGCGCAGGACGTTGCGCCCGATGCGGCCGAATCCATTGATGGCGATGCGAAGGGTCATGGCAGTACCTCTGGCAGTCCGAGTGAAACCTGTGGCACAAAGGAGCTTCACTGAAACGGTTTTGTTGTTGGAATTACAAGATTATTCACTGGCCGATAGAAAACAAGCCTTTTTAGTGGCAGTATTTTGTTTAAACATACAACGAGTGGTTGGGCGACGTGCCTCCACCGATGCAGCGGGCTCCTCACCTTGAGCCTAGGCCGCAATCGTTTGGAGGGGAAATGCCCGGTAAACCGCCCTTACAATTAGCCTGGAGTCCAGTACATGCATCCGCGCATCCTTGAGGTCACCCAGCGGCTGGTCGAACGCAGCCGTGCCACCCGCGAACGTTACCTGCAGCTGATTCGCGGCGCGGCCAGTGAAGGCCCCATGCGTGCCAGCCTGCAGTGCGCCAACTTCGCCCACGGCGTGGCCGGTTGCGGCAGCGAAGACAAGCACACGCTGCGCCTGATGAACGCGGCCAACGTGGCTATCGTCTCGGCCTACAACGACATGTTGTCCGCCCACCAGCCGTACCTGCATTTCCCCGAGCAAATCAAGCAGGCCCTGCGTGAGGTCGGCTCGGTCGGCCAGTTCGCAGGTGGCGTGCCGGCCATGTGCGACGGTGTGACCCAAGGCGAGCCGGGCATGGAACTGGCCATCGCCAGCCGCGAAGTGATCGCCATGTCCACGGCTGTCGCGCTGTCGCACAACATGTTCGACGCCGCGCTGATGCTGGGCATATGCGACAAGATCGTTCCTGGCCTGATGATGGGCGCGCTGCGTTTCGGCCACTTGCCGACCATTTTCGTACCGGGTGGGCCAATGGTGTCCGGCATTTCCAACAAGCAGAAGGCCGACGTGCGCCAGCGCTATGCCGAAGGCAAGGCCAGCCGTGAGGAACTGCTGGAGTCGGAGATGAATTCCTACCACAGCCCAGGCACCTGCACCTTCTACGGCACCGCCAATACCAACCAACTAGTGATGGAGGTAATGGGCCTGCACCTGCCGGGCGCTTCGTTCGTCAACCCGTACACACCGCTGCGCGACGCACTCACCGCCGAGGCTGCGCAGCAGGTGACACGCATGACCAAGGCCAGTGGCAGCTTCATGCCGCTGGGTGAAATCGTCGACGAAAAAGCGTTGGTCAACTCCATCGTCGCCCTGCACGCTACCGGCGGCTCGACCAACCACACCCTGCACATTCCAGCGATTGCCCAGGCTGCGGGTATCCAGCTGACCTGGCAGGACATGGCCGACCTTTCCGAAGTGGTGCCGACCCTGTCGCACGTCTACCCCAACGGCAAGGCCGACATCAACCACTTCCAGGCGGCTGGTGGCATGGCCTTCCTGATCCGCGAGCTGCTCGACGCCGGGCTGCTGCACGAGGATGTCAATACCGTGGCCGGCCACGGCTTGCGTCGCTACACCCAGGAACCGTTCCTCGACAACGGCAAGCTGGTGTGGCGCGAAGGGCCGCAGCAGAGCCTGGACGAGAGCATCCTGCGCCCGGTGGCGCGGCCGTTCTCCGCCGAAGGCGGCCTGCGGGTGATGGAGGGCAACCTGGGCCGTGGCGTGATGAAAGTGTCCGCCGTCGCCGCCGAACATCAGGTGGTCGAGGCCCCGGCGCGGGTGTTCCAGGACCAGCAGTCGCTGGCCGATGCGTTCAAGGCCGGTGAGCTTGAGCGTGACTTTGTCGCCGTGGTGCGCTTCCAGGGGCCACGTTGCAACGGCATGCCAGAGCTGCACAAGCTAACGCCATTCCTCGGTGTGCTGCAGGACCGTGGCTACAAGGTAGCGCTGGTTACAGACGGGCGTATGTCGGGTGCCTCGGGCAAGATCCCGGCGGCTATCCACGTTTGCCCCGAGGCTTACGACGGCGGCCCGCTGGCGCGTGTGCGCGATGGTGATATCGTGCGGGTCGATGGTGTCGAAGGTACCTTGCGGGTCATGGTCTCGGCCGAAGAGTTGGCCAGCCGCGATCTGCCGCCGGCGCCCCAGGGCAATGACCTGGGTTGCGGGCGCGAGCTGTTCGGCTTCATGCGCATGGCGTTCAGCCCGGCAGAGCAGGGCGCGAGTGCGTTCACTTCGGCCCTGGAGAACCTCAAATGAAAGACCTGCTGGTTGGCGACATCGGCGGCACCAATGCCCGTTTTGCGTTGTGGCGTGACAACCAGCTACATGATGTGAAGGTTTTCGCCACTGCAGACTACACCAGCCCGGAGCAGGCCATCGAGGCTTACCTCGAAGGCCAGGGCATCGCCCGCGGTGGATTGGCGGCGGTATGCCTGGCGGTAGCTGGGCCGGTTGATGGCGATGAATTCCGCTTCACCAACAACCATTGGCGTCTGAGCCGCACCGCCTTCTGCAAGACCTTGCAGGTCGATCAGCTGTTGCTGATCAACGATTTCACTGCCATGGCGCTGGGCATGACTCGCCTGCGCGAAGAGGAGTTCCGCGAAGTGTGCCCCGGCCAGGCCGACCCTTCGCGGCCGGCGCTGGTGATCGGGCCAGGGACAGGCCTGGGTGTGGGCTCGCTGCTGCGCCTTGGTGAGCAGCACTGGCAAGCCCTGCCAGGTGAAGGCGGGCATGTTGACCTGCCGGTGGGCAATGCCCGCGAAGCGGCGATCCACCAACACATCCATGGGCAGATTGGCCATGTCAGCGCCGAGACCGTGCTTAGTGGGGGTGGCCTGGTGCGGTTGTACCAGGCGATCTGCGCACTGGACGGCGACACCCCCAGGCACAAGACCCCGGCGCAGGTCACCGATGCCGCACTGGGCGGCGAGCCTCGAGCGCTGGCGGTGGTCGAGCAGTTCTGCCGGTTTCTTGGGCGCGTGGCGGGTAACAATGTGCTGACGCTGGGCGCGCGAGGTGGGGTCTATATCGTCGGCGGCGTGATTCCGCGCTTCGCCGAGTTGTTCCTGCGTAGCGGGTTTGCCGCCAGTTTTGCCGACAAGGGTTGTATGAGTGGTTATTTTGCTGGCGTGCCGGTGTGGCTGGTGACGGCCGAGTTTTCCGGGTTGCTGGGAGCCGGGGTGGCCTTGCAGCAGGCTTTGGGTCATAGCTAGGCGTAAGGGGGCCGCTGCGCGGCCCATCGCGACGCAAGGCCGCTCCTACAGGGATCGCGCAGTGTGTAGGAGCGGCCTTGTGTCGCGATGGGCTGCAAAGCAGCCCCAGAAGGCAACACCCAACAGCAGGCAAAAGATCTGCAAACAACAAGAGGAAGGACCACCTTGAGCACTGCCGGCAAATCGATCCTGATGGTCGACGACGACCAGGAAATCCGCGAACTGCTGCAAACCTACCTGAGTCGCTCCGGCTTTCAGGTGCATGCCGAAGCCGACGGCAAAGGCTTTCGCCGTGCGCTGGAAAGCACGCCCTGCGACCTGGTCATCCTCGATGTCATGCTGCCCGACGAAGACGGCTTCAGCCTGTGCCGCTGGGTACGCCAGCACCCGCGCCAGGCGCGCGTGCCGATCATCATGCTCACCGCCAGCTCCGACGAGGCCGACCGGGTCATTGGCCTGGAACTGGGCGCCGACGACTACCTGGGCAAACCGTTCAGCCCCCGTGAACTGCAAGCGCGAATCAAGGCCCTGCTGCGTCGCGCCGAATTCGGCCAGGCGGCGCCGGGCAGTGCGGTGCTGGCCTTCGATGACTGGCGCCTGGACACGGTCAGCCACCGCCTGTTCCATCACGACGGTGAAGAGGTGATTCTTTCTGGCGCCGACTTTGCCCTGCTCAAGCTGTTTCTCGACCATCCGCAGCAGATTCTCGACCGCGACACCATCGGCAACGCCACCCGTGGTCGCGAGCCGATGCCGCTGGACCGCATCGTCGACATGGCGGTCAGCCGCTTGCGCCAGCGTCTGCGTGATACCGACAAGCCACCCCGGCTGATCCGCACGGTACGCGGCAGTGGCTACCTGTTGGCGGCGCATGTCTGCAGTGCGCCCTGAGCGGCGCTGGCGCCTGCTGCCGCGCTCATTGCTGGGGCGTATGCTGCTGCTGACCTTGTTGGTTGTGCTGCTGGCCCAGGGCCTGTCGAGCATCATCTGGGTTGCCCAACTGCGGGCCAGCCAGTTGCAGGGCCTGCGCGCCAGTGCCAGCAGCCTGGCCCACTCGATGAGCGCCAGTGTCAGTTACTTCCGCTCGCTGCCGGTGGCCTATCGGCCGATGGTGCTCGACCAGTTGCGCAGCATGGGTGGCACGCGCTTTTTCGTGTCGCTCAACGCCAAGCCGCTGGACATGCCGGTATTGCCCATTACCCCACGTAAGCAGGCGGTGATCGATGTGTTCCAGCAGGTGCTGCACGAGCGCCTAGGGTCGCAGATGGACATTTCCGTGGAGTTCGTCGCCCCCGACGACCTGCGTATCTTCAACAGCGGCCTTAAGCTAGACGAGCTGCCACGTTCTTGGGCGCATTACTCGTTGACCCTGGAGCCGCTCAACCCGCCGGTGCTGGTGACGCAGATTCGCCTGGGCGAGGGTGAGTGGCTGTACATCGCTTCGCTGCTGCCTGAACCCTATACCAGCCTGGAGGCCGAGCGCCTGCCACGGCAGCAGATCGGTTTCATCGTACTCACCACGGCCTTGCTGTTGTTGTTCATCGGCCTGCTGGTGCACTGGCAGAGCTGGCCGCTCAAGCGCCTGGCGCGGGCCGCACGGGAGATGTCGCTGGGCGCCGATGTGGCGCCGGTGGCGGAAGGCGGGGGTAGCGAAGTGGTCGAGGTTAGCCGGGCATTCAACAGCATGCGTGAGCGCATCAGCCGCTACCTGACCGAACGCAGCCAGCTGTTCAGCGCCATCTCCCATGACTTGCGCACGCCGATCACCCGCCTGCGCCTGCGTGTCGAACTGCTGGAGGACGAGCGCCTGCAGGCCAAGTTCAGCCAGGACCTGGACGAACTGGAGCTGCTGGTCAAAGGCGCCTTGCAGTGCGTTAAGGACACCGATATCCACGAGAACATAGAGCCGGTCGACCTCAATCAGGTGCTGGAGATTCTGGCAGAGCCGTATCTGCGTGATGGCCGTATCACGGTCGACGGCCGGGCGCTGGCGCCTTACCCAGGCAAGCCGCTGGCGTTGCGACGCTGCATCGGCAACCTGATCGACAACGCCATCAAGTATGGCGAGCGGGCGCGGCTGCGCATCATCGACAGTGCCGAGGGCTTTGTGCTGCAGGTGGACGACCAGGGGCCGGGCGTACCGCAGCAGCAGCTGGAGCAGGTGTTCGAGCCGCATTTCCGGCTGGCAGGGCAGCAGCAGGGCTATGGGCTGGGGTTGGGGATTGCACGCAATATCGCCCACAGCCATGGGGGCGAGGTGAGTTTGCTGAATCTGCGAGAGGGTGGGTTGCGGGTGACGTTGTACCTGCCACGGGGCGTGGAGTGAAACGCTGCGTTACCTGTACCGGCAATGTAACCAAACGATGACATTCATGCATCGCTTCGTTACCCGGCGCGGCGGGCGTGCTGTTTAGACTCCATGCAACGCAAGCGATCGACTTGCACGGCATAACAACAAGAAAGGTGTTTCGATGAATTCCACGCTCCGTCTCGCTGCCGCAATCTCCCTGGCTTCCTTACTCCCGCTCAGTGCCCAGGCTGCCGAACCCAAAGGCAGTGTCGAGGTGGTGCACTGGTGGACCTCCGGTGGTGAAAAGGCGGCCGTCGATGTGCTCAAGGCCCAGGTCGAGAAAGACGGCTTCACGTGGAAGGATGGCGCTGTCGCCGGCGGTGGCGGCGCCACGGCCATGACCGTGCTCAAGAGCCGCGCCGTAGCGGGCAACCCGCCGGGTGTCGCACAAATCAAAGGGCCAGATATCCAGGACTGGGCGGCCACCGGTTTGCTCGACGGCGAAGTGCTCAAGGATGTGGCCAAGCAAGAGCAGTGGGACACCTTGCTCGACAAGAAGGTCGCTGACAACGTGAAGTATGACGGTGACTATGTTGCCGTACCGGTAAACATCCACCGTACCAACTGGCTCTGGATCAACCCAGAAGTCTTCAAGAAGGCCGGCATCGACAAGGCGCCGGCCACGCTCGATGAATTCTATGCCGCTGCCGACAAGCTCAAGGCCGCTGGCTTCATCCCGCTCGCCCATGGCGGCCAACCGTGGCAGGACAGCACCGTGTTTGAAAGCGTGGTGCTCTCGGTGATGGGCGCGCAGGGTTACAAAAAGGCCATGGTCGACCTCGACAATGCGGCCCTGACCGGCCCGGACATGGTCAAGGCGCTGGCCGAGCTGAAAAGGTCGCCAACTACATGGACCCGGATGGCAAAGGCCAGGACTGGAACCTGGAGGCGGCCAAGGTCATCAACGGCAAGGCCGGCATGCAGATCATGGGCGACTGGGCCAAGAGCGAATGGACCTTGGCGAAGAAGACCGCCGGCAAGGACTACCAGTGCGTGCCGTTCCCGGGTACCGACAAGGCCTTCCTCTACAACATCGATTCGCTGGTGGTGTTCAAGCAGAACAACGCAGGCACTTCTGCCGGCCAGCAGGACATTGCCCGCAAGGTGATGGGTGAGGACTTCCAGAAAGTCTTCAGCACCAACAAAGGGTCGATCCCGGTGCGCAACGACATGCTGGCCGACATGGCCAAGTATGGCTTCGATGCTTGCGCGCAGCGCTCTGCCAGTGACTTCCTGGCCGATGCCAAGAATGGCGGCCTGCAGCCGAGCATGGCGCACAACATGGCCACCACGCTGGCCGTGCAGGGTGCGTTCTTCGATGTAGTGACCAACTACATCAACGATCCCAAGGCCGATCCGGCCGATGCGGCGAAGAAGCTGGCGGCGGCGATCAAGGCTGCCCGGTAACGCGACGCCATCTCCCTTTGTAGGAGCGGCCTTGCGTCGCGATAGGGCTGCACAGCAGCCCCAAAACTGCGCACTCGATCTTCCAGGTAGGTGTTGGCCGTGAGTCTTTTGGGGCTGCTGCGCAGCCCTATCGCGACGCAAGGCCGCTCCTACAGGGAGTGCGGCGCCTTTGAGGTGAACCATGACAACAACTACCGCCCAACTGCGGGCCTCGCCCCTGGACGCGCTTCAGCGCTGGCTGCCCAAGCTGGTGCTGGCGCCCAGCATGTTCATCGTCCTGGTGGGCTTCTACGGCTACATCCTCTGGACGTTCGTGCTGTCCTTCACCACCTCGACCTTCCTGCCCACCTACAAATGGGCAGGCCTTGCGCAATACGCCCGGCTGTTCGACAACGACCGCTGGTGGGTGGCAAGCAAGAACCTGCTGGTGTTTGGCGGCCTGTTCATTGCCATCAGCTTGGTTATCGGCGTGCTGCTGGCGGTGCTGCTGGACCAGCGCATACGCCGCGAGGGTTTTATCCGCACCCTTTACCTGTACCCCATGGCACTGTCCATGATCGTGACTGGCACCGCCTGGAAGTGGTTGCTCAACCCCGGCATGGGCCTGGACAAGCTACTGCGCGACTGGGGCTGGGAGGGCTTTCGCCTGGACTGGCTGATCGACCCTGACCGGGTGGTGTACTGCCTGGTGATTGCGGCCGTGTGGCAGGCCTCGGGCTTCATAATGGCGATGTTCCTTGCCGGCCTGCGCGGGGTCGACCCGTCGATCATCCGCGCAGCGCAAATGGATGGCGCCAGCCTGCCGCGCATCTACTGGACCGTGGTGCTGCCTAGCCTGCGCCCGGTGTTTTTCAGTGCACTGATGATCCTTTCGCACATTGCCATCAAGAGTTTCGACTTGGTGGCGGCAATGACGGCCGGTGGCCCGGGTTACTCGTCCGACCTGCCGGCGATGTTCATGTACTCGTTCACCTTCAGCCGCGGCCAGATGGGCATGGGGTCGGCCAGCGCCATCCTGATGCTCGGGGCGATCCTGGCGATCCTCGTGCCTTACCTGTATTCGGAGCTGCGGAGCAAACGCCATGCATAGCCCTGTCGACAAACCAGCGCTCAGCCTGAGCCGCATTGCCATACACGCGGTGTTGCTGATCGCTGTGGTGCTGTACCTGGTGCCGCTGGTGGTGATGCTGCTGACCAGCTTCAAGACCCCCGAAGACATCAGTACCGGCAACCTGCTGAGTTGGCCCGCGGTGATTACCGGCATTGGCTGGGTCAAGGCCTGGGGCACGGTCAGCGGTTACTTCTGGAATTCGATCATGATCACCGTGCCAGCGGTGCTGATCTCCACCATCATCGGTGCGCTGAACGGCTATGTGCTGTCGATGTGGCGTTTTCGTGGCTCGCAGCTGTTTTTCGGCCTGCTGCTGTTCGGCTGCTTCCTGCCGTTCCAGACCGTGCTGCTGCCCGCCTCGTTCACCCTCGGCAAGCTCGGCCTGGCCAGCACCACCAGCGGCCTGGTGTTGGTGCACGTGGTCTACGGCCTGGCCTTCACCACGCTGTTCTTTCGCAACTTCTACGTGAGCATTCCCGATGCGCTGGTCAAGGCCGCGCGCTTGGACGGTGCTGGGTTCTTCACCATCTTCCGCCGCATCATCCTGCCCATGTCGACGCCGATCATCATGGTTTGCTTGATCTGGCAGTTCACCCAGATCTGGAACGACTTCCTGTTCGGCGTGGTGTTCTCCAGTGGCGACTCGCAACCGATCACCGTGGCCCTGAACAACCTGGTCAACACCAGCACCGGGGCCAAGGAATACAACGTGGACATGGCGGCAGCGATGATCGCCGGCCTGCCAACCCTGCTGGTCTACGTGGTGGCAGGCAAATATTTCGTGCGCGGGCTGACAGCCGGCGCGGTCAAGGGGTAAGCCATGGCAACGCTCGAACTTCGCAATGTGAACAAGACTTACGGCAGCGGCCTGCCGGACACCCTCAAGGACATCCAGCTGTCGATCAGGGACGGCGAATTCCTGATCCTGGTCGGCCCTTCGGGCTGCGGCAAGTCCACCTTGATGAACTGCATCGCCGGCCTTGAGCAGATCACCGGTGGCGCGATCCTCATCGACGAGCAGGACGTCAGTGGCATGAGCCCCAAGGACCGCGACATCGCCATGGTGTTCCAGTCCTATGCGCTGTACCCGACCATGAGCGTGCGCGAGAACATCGAGTTTGGTCTGAAAATCCGCAAGCTGCCCCAGGCCGCCATCGACGAGGAAGTGGCGCGGGTGGCCAAGCTGCTGCAGATCGAGCACCTGCTGGCGCGCAAGCCGGCGCAGTTGTCCGGTGGCCAGCAACAGCGTGTGGCCATGGGGCGGGCGCTGGCGCGGCGGCCGAAGATCTACCTGTTCGATGAACCTTTGTCCAACCTCGACGCCAAGCTGCGGGTCGAGATGCGCACCGAAATGAAGCTGATGCACCAGCGCCTGAAGACCACGACCGTCTACGTCACCCATGACCAGATCGAGGCCATGACCCTGGGCGACAAGGTGGCGGTGATGAAGGACGGCATCATCCAGCAGTTCGGTACCCCGCAGCAGATCTACAACGACCCGGCCAACCAGTTCGTCGCCAGCTTCATTGGTTCGCCGCCAATGAACTTCATACCGGTGCGCCTGGCCAAGCAGGATGGCCGCGTGCTGGCGCTGCTCGACAGTGGCCAGGCACGTTGCGAGCTGCCGTTGGGGTTGGCTGCCGACGAGCTGGACGGTCGCGAGATCATTCTGGGTATCCGCCCTGAGCAGATCGCCCTGGGCACCGCAGAGGGCAATGGCCTGCCGGGCATTCGCGCCGAGGTGCAGGTTACCGAGCCCACCGGGCCGGACCTGCTGGTGTTCGTCACCCTCAACCAGACCAAGGTGTGCTGCCGCCTGGCGCCGGATGTGGCGTGCCGGGTGGGTGACACCCTGAACCTGCAATTCGACCCGGCTCGGGTGCTGCTGTTCGACGCCGAAAGCGGCGAACGCGTGCACCTGGCCAGCACTGGGGCAACCGCAAAGGACAACGTGGCTCACTTCAAAGGCCGTTGAATCGTCTACACCATCAATAAGAAAAAGAGGACGCAAAGGGATGGAACAGCGCAAACGCATCAGCACATTGGGCTCGCTGGCCTTGCTCGCCGTTGTCGGCAGCGGCGGCGTGCAGGCTGCCGAGGCTTTTTCCAGTGAGTCGAAATGGATGACTGGCGACTGGGGCGGCACCCGTACCGAGCTGCTGGAAAAGGGCTACGACTTCACCCTCGACTATGTCGGCGAGGTAGCCGGCAACCTGCACGGCGGCTACAACGACGACAAGACCGCCCGCTACAGCGACCAGTTCGCCCTCGGCGCGCACCTGGACTTGCAGAAAATACTTGGCTGGCACGATGCCGAGTTCAAGCTGGCGATCACCGAGCGCAGCGGCCGCAACCTGTCCAATGACCGCATCAGCGACCCACGCGCTGGGCAGTTCAGCTCGGTGCAGGAGGTGTGGGGCCGTGGTCAGACTTGGCGCTTGACGCAGATGTGGGTCAAGCAGAAGTACTTCGACGGCGCACTGGACGTCAAATTCGGCCGCTTCGGCGAGGGCGAGGACTTCAACAGCTTCCCTTGCGATTTCCAGAACCTGGCCTTCTGTGGCTCGCAGGTGGGCAACTGGGTCGGCGGCATCTGGTACAACTGGCCGGTCAGCCAGTGGGCGCTGCGGGTGAAATACAACATCACCCCGGAATTCTTCGTGCAGGTCGGCGCTTTCGAGCAGAACCCTTCCAACCTGGAAACCGGCAACGGCTTCAAGCTCAGCGGCAGTGGTACCAAGGGGGCGATCTTGCCGGTGGAAGCGGTGTGGTCACCCAAGGTCAACGGCCTGCCTGGTGAGTACCGCCTGGGCTACTACTACAGCACGGCCAAGGCCGACGATGTGTTTGACGACGTCAACGGCAACCCGCAGGCGCTCAGCGGCGAGGCCTTCAAGTCGCATTCCAGCAAGCACGGCTGGTGGGTGGTGGCGCAGCAGCAAGTCACCGCTCACGGTGGCGACGTCAACCGTGGCCTGAGCCTGTTCGCCAACTTCACCGTGCACGACAAGGCCACCAACGTGGTCGACAACTACCAGCAGGTGGGGCTGGTCTACAAAGGCGCCTTCGACGCCCGGCCCAAGGATGACATCGGCTTTGGCGTGGCGCGTATTCATGTAAATGACGACGTGAAAAAGCGCGCTGAACTGCTGAACGCCCAGAGTGGCATCAACGATTACGACAACCCAGGCTTCGTGCCGCTGCAACGCACCGAGTACAACGCCGAGCTCTATTACGGCTTCCACGTCACCAACTGGCTCACCGTGCGGCCCAACCTGCAGTACATCAAAAGCCCCGGCGGGGTAGACCAGGTGGACAACGCGCTGGTCGCAGGTTTGAAGATTCAGTCGTCATTCTGAGGGCATTTGTTGTAAATTTACGCCAATCCATTTTCGGTTCCCGGCACCCACTGGCCTGCAGTGGTTGTCGGGAATAGGCCGAGACAGCGCTATCTCAAACAACAAGAGCTCTGAACCATGCCCGAACATCCGCTCCATCGCTTCTTTTCCTCGCAGCGGCCAAGGCCGACATTCGAGTGGGAGCGTTACCAGCAGCGCGATGTGCTGATCATCGATCATCCCCGTTGCCAGGCGGTATTCAGCCGCCAGGGTGCGCAGTTGCTGCACTTTCAACCGGCCGGTGAGCGGCCGTGGCTGTGGTGCGCCGAGCAGTGGCCGCAGGTAGGGGCGATTCGGGGTGGGGTGCCGGTGTGCTGGCCGTGGTATGGCCGCCACCCCAGCGAAGACCTGTGGCCGGCCCACGGTTGGGCACGCCTGCTGGATTGGAAGCTGGTGGACAGCCGCGAGGACGAGGATGGCGTGAGCCTGAAATGGCGGCTGGACCTGTGCGACTGGCAGGTCGACCTGCATGCTCGCCTGGGCAGCCGCATGGAACTGAGCCTGAGCACCGAGCATCAAGACAGCGAACCGTGCCAGTTGAGCCATGCGCTGCTGGCCTATTGGCGCATCAGTGACGTGTCCGAGATAGCGCTGTCTGGGCTAGAGGATATCGAAGGCTACGACCGCCTCAACCGCCAGGCCTGCCGTGAGGAGGGTGCGCTGAAGCTCAAGGGCGGCTGCCAGAAGGTCTACCCGAGCACGCCTCGGGTGCAGCTGCAGGACCCGGCGTGGCAGCGCGAGCTGTGCATCGACACGGGTGACAGCGACGACACCGTGGTCTGGCACCCCGGCAACCGCCCGCTGATGGGCGTGAGTGGGCGCGAGAGCCAGCGTTTCGTTTGTGTCGAGGCCGCCAGCGGCAGCGGCGAGGGCCTGAGCCTGGCGCCGGGCCAGCGTGCGCACTTGCGCTTGCAGGCGCACCGGCTCAGTTGAGTTCGTCGTCCTCGATCGGGTAGCGGCTGGCGTTGAGGCTTTCCTTGATCTTGCGCAGGTGCGGCTGGAAGTCCACGCCGCGGCGCAGGGTCATGCCGGTGGCCAGCACATCGAGCACGGTCAGCTGGATGATCCGCGAGGTCATCGGCATGTAGATGTCGGTGTCTTCCGGCAGTGGGATGTGCAGGCTCAGGCTGCAGGCATTGGCCAGTGGCGAGCCTGCGGCGGTCAGGCCCAGCACCGAGGCGCCGTTTTCGCGTGCCAGGCGCGCCACTTCGACCAGTTCGCGGGTGCGCCCGGTGTAGGAAATGATCACGAACAGGTCGCCGGTGTGCGCCACCGAGGCCAGCATGCGCTGCATCAGCACGTCGGCATGGGCTGACACCGCCAGGTTGAAGCGGAAGAACTTGTGCTGCGCATCCAGGGCCACCGGGGCCGAGGCGCCTAGGCCGAAGAAGTGGATCTGTCGGGCCTGGATCATCATGTCCACCGCACGGCTGACCTGCTGCGGGTCCAGTTGCTGGCAAGCGCCGTCGAGCGAGGCGATGGCACTGGCGAAGATCTTCTGGGTGTAGGCTGCCGGGTCATCGTCGGCTTCTACCGCGCGGCTGACATAGGCGGCGCCGCTGGCCAGGCTCTGCGCCAGTTGCAGCTTGAGTTCCGGGTAGCCGCTGACGCCAAACGAGCGGCAGAAGCGGTTGACGGTCGGTTCGCTGACCTTGGCCGCCTGGGCCAGAGCAGCGATGCTGAAACGAGTGGCTTGTTGCGGGTTGAGCAAGATGACTTCGGCGACTTTGCGTTCGGCCTTGTTCAGCTCGTCGAGGCGTCCCTGGATCTGTTCCAGGAGGTTTCGCACGCGGTCCATGGGTGTGTCCTTGGGTCGGGAAGACAGCCGGCTGCGCAAGCAGCAGGCTTTTTGCACGGTCGTCTATCGTACTGTCGGTGCGGTTGGCGTACCACTTGTCTGTAACACTTGTGTGTAATGTTGTGGTTTTTACTACATTATCCCTTGAAAACCGTATGTGAAAGCGGTATTCCTAGACCAACTTTAGGAAAGAACCAACATCATGGCTGCGATCAGTGTCGAACCTTGCACCTTTGCCCTGTTTGGCGCCCTCGGCGACCTGGCATTGCGCAAGCTGTTTCCTGCGCTCTACCAGCTCGACCGGGCCAACTTGCTGCATCCGGACACCCGCCTGCTGGCCTTGGCCCGCGAGGCCGGCAGTGCGCAGGTGCATCTGGACACCATCGAGGCGCACTTGCGCCGGCATGTGCCCGAAGCCGATATCGAGCCTGCTTCGCTGGGGCGCTTCCTTGCCCGGCTGAGCTATCAGCACCTGGACTTCCTTCAGCCCGAGGGCTACCAGGCCCTGGCCGAGCAACTGCCCGGCGAGCAGCCGTTGATCGCTTACTTCGCCACCGCGGCAGTGGTGTACGGGGCCATTTGCGAAAACCTCGACAAGGTCGGGTTGGCCCCGCGCACGCGCGTGGTACTGGAAAAGCCCATCGGCCACGACCTTGAGTCGTCGCGCCGGGTCAACGATGCCGTGGCGCGCTTCTTCCCTGAAAACCGGGTCTACCGCATCGACCATTACCTGGGCAAAGAGACCGTGCAAAACCTCATTGCCCTGCGCTTCGCCAACAGCCTGTTCGAAACCCAGTGGAACCAGAATTCCATCTCCCACGTGGAGATAACCGTCGCGGAAAAGGTCGGTATCGAAGGCCGTTGGGGTTATTTCGACAAGGCCGGCCAGCTGCGCGACATGATTCAGAACCACCTGCTGCAGCTGCTGTGCCTGATCGCCATGGACCCGCCCAGCGAGCTGTCCGCCGATGCCATTCGCGACGAAAAGGTGAAAGTGCTCAAGGCCCTGGCACCGATCACCGGCGACGGCCTGAGCACCCGTGTGGTGCGCGGCCAGTACATTGCCGGCTACAGCGAAGGCAAACCGGTGCCTGGTTACCTGGAAGAAGACAACGCCAACGCCCAGAGCGACACCGAAACGTTCGTTGCCCTGCGCGCCGACATCCGCAACTGGCGCTGGTCGGGTGTGCCGTTCTACCTGCGTACCGGCAAGCGCATGCCGCAGAAGCTGTCGCAGATCGTCATCCACTTCAAGGAAACGCCGCACTACATCTTCGCCCCGGAGCAGCGTTTGCAGATCGGTAACAAGCTGATCATCCGCCTGCAACCGGACGAAGGCATTTCTTTACGGGTGATGACCAAGGAGCAAGGCCTGGACAAGGGCATGCAACTGCGCAGTGGCCCTTTGCAATTGAATTTTTCCGACACCTGGCGCAGCGCAAGAATTCCGGATGCCTACGAGCGGCTTTTGCTCGAAGTGATGCGCGGCAACCAGAACCTGTTCGTGCGCAAGGACGAAATCGAGTATGCCTGGAAATGGTGCGACCAGTTGATCGCCGGCTGGCGTAATGCGGGCGATGCGCCCAAGCCTTACGCTGCGGGCTCCTGGGGGCCGATGAGCTCGATTGCACTGATCACACGCGATGGGAGGGCGTGGTATGGGGATATCTGAACTGAAACTGCCAGCGGCCGTGAAGGCACATAGCCTGGCGGACGCCAAGGCACTGGCTGCAACCCTGGCGCACGACGTGGCCGAACGGCTGCGCGCGGCCATTGCCGCCAAGGGCCAAGCCTGCGTGGTGCTGTCCGGTGGCCGCAGCCCGGTGCCGTTCCTGGAGAACCTGGCCAGCGAAAACCTGGACTGGGCCAAGGTCACCGTCAGCCTGGCCGACGAGCGCTGGGTACCGGTGGAGCATGCTGACAGCAATGCTGGCCTGTTGGCCCGCCACCTGTTGAAGGGCGCGGCGGCCAAGGCCCGCTTCGTTGGCCTGTACCAGCAGGCGGAAAACCTCGATGCCGCTGCGCTCAAGGCCGACCAGGGCTTGGTCGCGCTACCGCCAATCGACGTGCTGGTGCTGGGCATGGGTGACGATGGCCATACCGCCTCGCTGTTTCCGGCCAGCCCCAACCTGGAGGCAGGCCTGGACTTGGCCAGCCCGCGCCGCTGCCTGCCCTTGCTGGCGCCGAGCGTGCCGCACCAGCGCCTGTCGATGACCCGCTCGCTGCTGGCCAGTGCTGGCTTTATCGCGCTGTCCGTGCAAGGCCAGGGCAAACTCGCTACCCTGCGCGCCGCGCTGGCTGGCAACGACCTTACTGAAATGCCGATTCGCGCTTTTCTTCACGACCCCCTGGACATCTACTGGTGCCCATGAGCCAAGGATCCACAGTCATGACCACCCTCGAACGCCCACAGCCCAAGCTCTCGATGGCTGATAAAGCCGCGCGGATCGACGCCATTTGCGAAAAGGCGCGCATCCTGCCGGTCATCACCATCGCCCGTGAGGAAGACATCCTGCCGCTGGCTGATGCCCTGGCCGCTGGCGGCATCCGTACCCTGGAAGTGACCCTGCGCTCGCAGCATGGCCTGAAGGCCATCCAGGTGCTGCGTGAACAGCGCCCGGAGTTGTGCGTAGGCGCCGGCACCGTGCTTGATCGCAGTATGTTCGCCGCCGTCGAGGCTGCCGGCGCGCAGTTCGTCGTTACACCGGGCATTACCCAGGACATTCTGCAAGCGGGCGTGGACAGTGAAATTCCGCTGCTGCCAGGCATCAGCACGCCATCCGAAATCATGATGGGTTACGCCCTGGGCTACCGTCGCTTCAAGTTGTTCCCGGCGGAAATCAGCGGCGGTGTGGCGGCAATCAAGGCCTTTGGCGGCCCGTTCGGTGATATTCGCTTCTGCCCCACGGGCGGCGTGAACCCGGCCAATGTGCGCAACTACATGGCACTGCCCAATGTGATGTGCGTGGGTGGCACCTGGATGCTCGACAGCAGCTGGATCAAGAACGGCGACTGGGCGCGGATTGAGGCGTGCAGTGCGGAGGCGATGGCGCTGCTGGACGCCAACTGAATTTGTTGTGTGCTTTACGGCTTATGGGGCGCTTGGTCGGCGCCCCTTTTTTGTCCGGTTTTTTTGCAGTGCCTGTGCTGGCCCTATCGCGGGCACAGGCAATAAAAAGCCCGCATCAAACGATGCGGGCTTTCTCATGCTTGCCGTAGGGCTCAGGCCGCCTTGGCCTCCTGCTGGCTCAGCGAGCGGTTCAGCGCGCTGAACAGTGCCTTGAAGCTGGCGGTGGTGATGTTTTCATCGATGCCTACGCCATGTACCGGGCGGCCACCGGCCACGCGCAGTTCAATGTAGGCCGCTGCCTTGGCATTGGTGCCCGCACCAATGGCGTGCTCGTTGTAGTCCATGATCTCCACGGCAATCGGCAAGCCAGCCACCAGTGCTTCCAGGGCGCCATTGCCCTTGCCGCGCCAGTGCAGGGTGGTTTCGCCTTCACCGGCCACTTCCACTTCCACGGCGCTGTGGCCGTTTTCTTCCTGCAGGCGATGGCTGACCAATGCGTATGGCGCGTTGGCCTGGAGGTATTCCTTGTGCAGCAGGCTGTAGATTTGCTGGGCGGTCATTTCCAGGCCAAGGCGGTCGGTTTCACCTTGCACCACTTGGCTGAACTCGATTTGCATGCGGCGCGGCAGGCTGATGCCATATTCCTGTTCGAGCAGGTAGGTGATGCCGCCTTTGCCCGACTGGCTGTTGACGCGAATCACCGCCTCGTAGCTGCGGCCGATGTCGGCCGGGTCGATCGGCAGGTACGGCACTTCCCACCGTTCGCCTTCCTGCTGCTTGGCGAAGCCCTTGCGGATGGCATCCTGGTGCGAGCCGGAGAACGCGGTGTGGACCAGGTCGCCAACATACGGGTGGCGAGGGTGCACTGGCAGCTGATTGCACTCTTCGACCACCTTGCGCACGCCGTCGATGTCGGAGAAGTCCAGCTGCGGGTCGATGCCCTGGGTGTAGAGGTTCAGTGCCAAGGTCACCAGGTCGACGTTACCGGTACGCTCGCCGTTGCCGAACAGGCAGCCTTCGGCGCGGTCGGCACCGGCCATCAGGCCCAGCTCGGTGGCTGCGATGCCGGTGCCACGGTCGTTGTGGCAGTGCAGGCTGATGATCACGCTGTCGCGGCGGCTGACGTTGCGGCAGAACCACTCGATCTGGTCGGCGTAGATGTTTGGCGTGGACACTTCCACGGTGGCCGGCAGGTTGAGGATGATCTTGTGTTCAGGTGTTGGGTTCCACACCTCGATGACCGCGTCGCAGACTTCCTTGGCGAATTCCATTTCGGTGGCGCTGAAGGTTTCTGGCGAGTACTGGAAGGTCCAGTGGGTTTCCGGCTGCTGGGCAGCGTATTTGACGAACAGCTTGGCCGCGTTCACCGCGATGTCCTTCACGCCTTGCTTGTCCTGATTGAAGACGATGCGGCGGAACGACGGGCTGGTGGCGTTGTACAGGTGGACGATGGCTTTCTTGGCACCGCGCAGCGACTCGAAGGTGCGGGCGATCAGGTCTTCACGGGCCTGGGTGAGCACCTGGATGGTGGTGTCGTCCGGGATGTGGCCGTCCTGGATCAGGGTGCGCACGAAGTCGAAATCGGTCTGCGAGGCAGACGGGAACGAGGCTTCGATTTCCTTCACGCCCACCTGCACCAAGGTCTTCCAGAAGCGCAGTTTCTTCTCCGAATCCATCGGCTCGATCAGCGACTGGTTGCCATCACGCAGGTCGGAGCTGCACCAGATAGGTGCTTCGGTGATGGTCTTCGACGGCCAGGTGCGGTCAGGCAGGTCGATGGTCGGGAAAGCGCGGTACTTCTTCGAAGGGTCTTTGAGCATGGTCATGGAAGCAATCCTTTTGTGTGCGGCCGAGATCGGGCCTGCCGAGCAATAACGAGATGAGGAGGCGAGGCGACGCGATTCAGCCTGGTAGTCGGGCGCTGACCAGGCAGAGGCTGCGATGTTGTCGGAGCAGGATGAGGGTGCTGAAGGTTTTCATGCCTTCAAACTTAACCAGTGGGGTGGGGGATGGCAAGTGTTCGGGGAAAATTGAGAGAAATGCTTAAAAAAAGCTGCTCGGCGAGATTTTATAGCTGGATTTTGTTAGGTGCTTCTGGATGCTTGCGTAGTATTTTTCGAAGGCGCAACACAGAGGTTTTGCTGCAGGCCGTGTGAGCCCTATCGCGGGTAAACCCGCGATAGGGCTGGCACAGGTCTCAGGGTTGGAACGCGCCAATGAAAATCGCCGGGTCCACCCGCGCATCATTCAGGCTGACGTTCCAGTGCATGTGCGGCCCGGTTGCCCGCCCGGTCGAACCTACGCGCCCGACCACCTCGCCCCGGCGCAGTTGCTGCCCCACCTGCACGTCGATCTTCGACATGTGGCAGAACATGCTGATAAAGCCCTGCCCATGGTCGACGAATACCGTGCGGCCATTGAAGAAGTAATCCCCCACCAGGATCACCTTGCCATTGGCCGGGGTCTTGATCGGCGTGCCCGCAGGCACCGCGAAGTCCAGCCCGGCATGCGGGTTGCGTTCTTCACCGTTGAAGAAACGGCGCACGCCGAACTTGCTCGACAGCGGGCCGTTGACCGGCTTGTCGAGGATCAGGTTACTCGGCAGGCTCGGGCTGAAGCTGCGGTAGGCCTTGATCTGCTCGGCCAGCTCGCGGTCGATGCGCTTGAGGTCGGCCGGGTTCGGGTTGACCTGGCGGGTGTTCTTCAGGGTAATGCGCTGCTCAGGGTACTTTTTACTGCCGACGCTGAAAGGCAGGGAGCGCCCGCCTTGGTTCAGCATTGCGGTGCCGGGCTTCTGGGTCAGCGGGATGCCGACGATGGCCAGCCAGTTGTCCTGTTCCTTCACCACCAGCACTGGCTTGCCGTCGAAACGGGCACTGGGCGCGCTGGCGGCGGGGCCCAGGTCGACCACTGCCACGCCGCCCGGGACCGGTTTGTTCAGGGTGCGGGTGATGTAGCTGGCCTGGGCGCCGCCAGCCAGCAGCAGCAGGGAAAGGGCAAGCAGGGGCGCGAACAGGCGGGGCATGTGTCAGTCCAGTAGTGAGAGGGTGACCGGGGTCTGGTGGTTGTCTTCGACCCGCACCAGCAGCTCGCCTTCGTTCAGGCGGGCGGTGAGGCGCTGGCCATTGCGGGTTTGTTCGGCGCTGCGAATGGCCTGGCCCTGGTCGTCCAGCAGGATGCTGTAGCCGCGGGCGAGGGTGGCCAGCGGGCTGACCACCTGCAGGGTTTGCAGTTGGGCCTGGAAGCGTTGGCGACGGTCTTTCAACACATCGCGCATGGCCCGTGGCAGGCGCTCGGCCAGGCTGTCCAGGCGTTGTTTCAACAGCTTCAGGTTACGCCCCGGGTGCTGCGCGGCCAGGCGGGTGTCCAGGCGCGCCAGGCGTTCGCGGCGCTGGTTGAGGTTGAGCATGAAGGCGCGACGCAGGCGCATGTCCAGGTCGTCCAGGCGCTGTGCCTGCTGACGCAAGCGCTCGCCTGGGTGGCGCAGGCGCCGGGTCAGTGACTCCAGGCGCAGGCGGTCGTGGGTCAGGCGGTTCTGCATGCGCAGCAGCAGGCGCCGCTGCAGGCCATCCAGGCGTTGCTGCAGGCCGCTGTTGTCGGGGGCCAGCAGCTCGGCGGCGGCAGACGGGGTGGGCGCGCGCATGTCGGCGACGAAGTCGCTGATCGATACGTCGGTTTCATGGCCCACGGCGCTGACTATCGGGGTGACGCAGGCGGCCACGGCACGCGCCACGGCTTCTTCGTTGAAGCACCACAGGTCCTCCAGCGAGCCGCCACCACGGGCCAGGATCAGTGCATCGAAGCCAAGGCTGTCGGCCAGGCGAATGGCGCGCACGATCTGCGCGATGGCTTCGCGGCCTTGTACTGCCGTAGGAACCAAGTTCAGTTCCACCTGCGGGGCGCGGCGGCCGAACACGCTGATGATGTCGCGGATCACAGCGCCCGTGGGCGAGGTGATGATGCCGATGCGTTGCGGGTGGGCTGGCAGCGGCTTCTTGCGTTCGGTGTTGAACAGCCCCTCGGCACCGAGCTTTTCCTTCAGCGCCTCGAAGGCCAGCCGCAAGGCACCATCGCCGGCCGGCTCGACGGTGTCGAGAATCAGCTGGTAGTCGCCACGCCCCTCGAACAGCGAAACCTTGCCGCGCACCCGCACCGCCAGGCCGTCGCGCAGGGCCTGGCGCACCCGTGTGGCGTTCTGTCGGAACAACGCACAACGCACCTGGGCGCCACTGTCCTTGAGGGTGAAGTACATGTGGCCGGACGCCGGGCGGGCGAGGTTGGAGATTTCGCCTTCCACCCAGACGCTGCGGAACACGTCTTCCAGCAGCACGCGGGCGCGGCCATTGAGTTGGCTGACGGTAAGGACCTCGCGGTCCAGGCCGAGTCGTTCGAAGGGGTCTTTGATCATGGCAGGCATCATAAAGGACATCAGCCCCGGTTGTCTGTCCCGGCCCTGTCACCGCATCTGTGGTCGGACCTGTCGCGGTCGCAGCTTCAAGCCTGCATCGTCGTTACGAACTGCCGCACCATCTGCCCCGCATCGCGTCGACAGGCCAGCGCCACTGTGCTCTGGCAGTCACCCTCCAGCGCCACGAAGCTGACCGACGCCGGCGCGATTTCGCGCATGCACGCTGGCAACAGCGCCACCCCAAACCCCGCTTGAATCAGCTGCAACTGCGTCGTCTTGCGTGACAACACCTGCGCCGCCTGCGGGAAGAAGCCAGCGTCCATGCACAACGAGGCCGACAGATAGCTCAAGCCGCCGCGATCTCGGTGCGGGATGGAAATGAAGCGTTCTTCCCGCAGTCGCTCCAACTGAACTTGCTGGGCGTTGGCCAAGGGATGCCCAGCGGCGACCGCCAGCAGCAAGGGCTCGCGGAACAGTTCATGCAGCACCACACCTTCATGCTGGCGCAGCACCGGCAAACGCAGCAGGCCGATATCCAACCGCCCGCCAGCAATATCTTCCAGCTGTGCCTCCGACGATTGCTGTGCAATCTCCAGTGAAACCCCGGGGTTGTCCTTCAGGTAGTTGCCCAGGCGACCCAGCAACGGGCCTGTCACCGGTACGGTGCTGGAATGGTTCAGGCGCAGGCTGCCTTTCAGCCCGTCGCCGATGTCGCGGGTAACCCGCTCGGCCTGTGCCAGGTCGGCCAGCAAGCGGCGGGCCCGCTCCAGAAATGCCTGCCCGGCCAGTGTCAGGCGTGGCAGGCGCGCGGTGCGCTCGAACAGCGGCGTGCCCAGTTGCTGTTCCAACGCCGTGATCTGCCGGCTCAATGCCGACTGGGCGATGTACAACCGCTCGGCGGCACCGCTGAAGCTGCCGCATTCGGCGATTTCCACGAAGTAACGCAACTGGCGGATCGACGTCATGTCATGCCTTTTCGAGATGGCTGTGGCGATAAAGGCATATTAGTCGGCATGACTCATCGCTGGCTAACCTTTGCCTGTCTTCCCAGGAACTGCCGCCATGCTTGCTCAATTGTCGTTTTCCGGCCTTGATTGGCTACCCATTCTGCTGGGTGTCGGCGTTGCCTACATCGTCTTCGGTATCGCCGGCTTTGGCACCGCGCTGGTGGCCGGCCCGGTGTTGATCCACTTCATGCCTTTGTCTCGCATCATCCCGCTGCTGGTGTTGCTGGACTTTGTCGCCGCCTTCGGCAACCTGCTGCCGTCGCGCCGGGATGTAGTGCGCGGCGAGTTGCTGCGGCTGCTGCCGTTCATGGCCCTGGGTTGCACGTTGGGCGTGGTGTTCCTGCTGCAGTTGAAGTCCGACCTCTTGCTGCTGTTGATGGGGGTGTTCGTGACCGCCTATGCGCTGTACGGGCTGGCAGTCAAAGTGCGGCCGGCCAGTCTGTCGGGCTTGTGGGCGGTGCCGATGGGGACGGCAGGCGGGTTGTTCGGGGCCTTGTTCGGTAGCGGTGGGTTTCTTTACGCCCTTTACCTGAGCGCGCGGCTGGAAGTCAAAGAGCAGGTGCGTGCCACTCAAAGCGCGCTCATCAGTTGCAGCACGGTAGTGCGCCTGACGCTGTTCCTGATTGCCGGCGTTTATGCTGACCAAAGCCTGCTGCTGCTCGCCGCCTGCTTGCTGCCAGTGATGTTCGTCGGGCTCTGGGTGGGGCGCAGGTTGACCAACCGGCTGTCCCGTGAAGCTTTCGTGCGCCTGGTCACCTGGTTGGTGCTAGCCAGCGGCCTGGCGTTGATCGGTCGCTACCTGAGCGCCTGAGCGGTAGAATTGCGCCATTACCGCAGTCTTTCAGGCTTGACCCGTTCATGAACACCCAGAGCATCATCGTTCCCAAACTGTCTACCGTCCCGGTGCACGAAGCCCGTGCCCGCGCCATCCTGCGTTGGCTGGTGCGCGAAAAGGTGGTCGAGGAACAGCTGACCACCTGTGGCCGCACCGGCAACCGCATGGGCCATGCCCTGGCGGCAGGGGCGCGCAAGGTGGCCCTGCACCCGGAAAAACTGCCTTTCGGCGCGCAGGCCAACGGCCTGGAAGTGATGCTCAAGCGCTGCATCTATACCCCCACCGAGGGCTTCCTCGAAGAAGCCGGTTGCCCGGAGTGCCGGCGCGAGGTGGGCGAGCCGCTGTTCGAAAGCCTGGAAGAGTGGATGCCGGGAGTGAGCGATAACTTCACGTGCCCGCTGTGCGGCTTCGAAGATGACATCAATGGCTTCATTTACCTGCAGCCATGTGCCTTTTCCAACCTGGGGTTCATCTTCAACAACTGGGGCGAGGCCGGGTTCACCCAGGCCTTTCTCGACAGCTTCGCCGACTGGCTCGACCAGCCGGTGGCCGTGGTACAGGTAAAACTGCCACAAGGCTGACCGAAGGCCCTTATTTTGCATTGAGCGGCGCGCCGTGCATGAGTATAATGGCGCGCTTCCATTTTTCCCGCCCGGGAGCCCCCGCGATGCTGCGTATCAGCCAAGAAGCCCTGACCTTCGACGATATCCTCCTTGTACCTGGCTATTCCGAGGTACTGCCTAATGAAGTCAGTCTCAAGACCCGTTTGACCCGTGGCATCGAGCTGAACATTCCGCTGGTTTCCGCCGCCATGGATACCGTGACCGAAGCGCGTCTGGCCATTGCCATGGCCCAGGAAGGCGGCATCGGCATCATCCACAAGAACATGACCATCGAACAGCAGGCCGGCGAAGTACGCAAGGTCAAGAAGTTCGAGGCTGGCGTGGTCAAGGACCCGATCACCATCGAGGCCGACGCCACCGTGCGCGACCTGTTCGACCTGACCCGCCTGAACAACATCTCCGGCGTTCCGGTACTGGCGAATGGCGACCTGGTCGGCATCGTCACCTCCCGTGACGTACGCTTCGAAACCCGCCTGGACGCCAAGGTCCGCGACGTGATGACGCCCAAAGAGCGTCTGGTCACTGTCCGCGAAGGCGCCGACAAGAACGAAGTCCGTGAGCTGCTGCACAAGCACCGCCTGGAAAAAGTCCTGATCGTTGACGACAAGTTCAACCTCAAAGGCATGATGACCGTCAAGGACATCGAAAAGGCCAAGGCCTACCCGCTGGCCAGCAAGGACGACCAAGGTCGCCTGCGTGTCGGCGCCGCCGTCGGCACCGGCAAGGACACCGGCGAGCGTGTTGCTGCCCTGGTAGCCGCAGGCGTTGACGTGGTGGTGGTCGACACCGCCCACGGCCACTCCAAAGGCGTGATCGACCGCGTGCGCTGGGTGAAAGAAACCTACCCGCAAGTGCAGGTGATCGGCGGCAACATCGCCACTGGCGCTGCTGCCAAGGCCCTGGCCGAAGCGGGCGCTGATGCCGTCAAGGTCGGTATCGGCCCGGGCTCCATCTGCACCACCCGTATCGTTGCCGGTGTCGGCGTGCCGCAAATCAGCGCCATCGCCAACGTCGCAGCCGCACTGGAAGGCACTGGCGTACCATTGATCGCCGACGGCGGCATCCGCTTCTCCGGTGACCTGTCCAAGGCCATCGTTGCCGGTGCTTCCTGCGTGATGATGGGTTCGATGTTCGCCGGTACCGAAGAGGCCCCAGGCGAAGTCGAACTGTTCCAGGGCCGTTCCTACAAGGCCTACCGCGGCATGGGCTCGCTGGGTGCCATGGCACAGGCGCAAGGCTCGTCCGACCGTTACTTCCAGGACTCCTCGGCCGGCGCCGAGAAGCTTGTTCCTGAGGGGATCGAAGGCCGTGTTCCTTACAAAGGCGCCCTGGCCGCGATCATCCACCAGCTGATGGGCGGCCTGCGTTCGTCCATGGGCTACACCGGCAGCGCAACCATCGAAGAGATGCGCACCAAGCCGGAATTCGTGCGCATCACCGGTGCCGGCATGGCCGAGTCGCACGTGCATGACGTGCAGATCACCAAAGAAGCCCCTAACTACCGCGTAGGCTGAGGCTTCCAGCTACAACCTAAAGCGGGGCTGTCACGACAGCCCCGCGTCGTTTCCGATTTCCACTGACGAGATTGAGTCATGGCCCTCGACATTCACGCTCACCGCATCCTGATCCTCGATTTCGGTTCCCAGTACACCCAGCTGATCGCCCGCCGCGTGCGCGAAATCGGCGTGTACTGCGAACTGCACCCGTTCGACATGGACGATGAAGCGATCCGCGAATTCAACCCGCGCGGCATCATCCTCGCCGGCGGCCCCGAGTCGGTTCACGAAGCCAACAGCCCGCGCGCGCCGCAGGCCGTGTTCGACCTGAACGTACCCGTGCTGGGCATCTGCTACGGCATGCAGACCATGGCCGAGCAAATGGGCGGCAAGGTCGAAGGTTCCGACCTGCGTGAGTTCGGTTATGCCCGCGTGGACGTGGTCGGCAAGAGCCGCCTGCTCGACGGCATCGAAGACCACGTTGACGACGACGGCGTGCTGGGCCTGGACGTGTGGATGAGCCACGGCGACAAGGTCACCCAGATGCCGGGCAACTTCAACATCCTGGCCAGCACCCCAAGCTGCCCGATCGCCGGCATGTACGACGATGCCCGCGGCTACTACGGCGTGCAATTCCACCCGGAAGTGACCCACACCAAGCAGGGCGGTCGCATCCTGTCCCGCTTCGTGCAGGACATCTGCGGCTGTGAAGCCCTGTGGACCGCGTCCAACATCGTCGAAGACGCCATCGCCCAGGTGCGTGCACAAGTAGGTTCGGCCAACGTCCTGCTGGGCCTGTCCGGCGGTGTTGACAGCTCGGTGGTTGCCGCGCTGCTGCACCGTGCCATCGGCGACCAGCTGACCTGCGTATTCGTCGACAACGGCCTGCTGCGCCTGCACGAAGGTGACCAGGTGATGGCCATGTTCAAAGAGAACATGGGCGTCAAGGTGATCCGTGCCGATGCTGAAAAGCAGTTCCTCGACAACCTGGAAGGCGAAGCCGACCCAGAGAAGAAGCGCAAGATCATCGGCCGCACCTTCATCGACATCTTCGATGCCGAAGCCAGCAAGCTGGAAAACATCCAGTTCCTCGCCCAAGGCACCATCTACCCGGACGTGATCGAGTCGGCGGGTGCCAAGAGCGGCAAGGCCCATGTGATCAAGTCGCACCACAACGTGGGTGGCCTGCCAGAGGAAATGAACCTCAAGCTGGTCGAGCCGCTGCGTGAACTGTTCAAGGACGAAGTGCGCAAGATCGGCCTGGAGCTGGGCCTGCCGTACGACATGGTCTACCGCCACCCGTTCCCAGGCCCGGGCCTGGGCGTGCGTATCCTCGGTGAAGTGAAGAAGGAATACGCCGACATCCTGCGTCGCGCCGACCACATCTTCATCGAAGAACTGCGCAAGGCCGATTGGTACCACAAGACCAGCCAGGCGTTCGTGGTGTTCCAGCCGGTCAAGTCGGTTGGCGTCGTTGGCGACGGCCGTCGCTACGCCTGGGTCGTGGCCCTGCGTGCCGTCGAGACCGTGGACTTCATGACCGCGCGTTGGGCGCACCTGCCGTACGAGCTGCTGGAAACCGTCAGCGGCCGTATCATCAACGAAATCGACGGTATCTCGCGCGTTACTTACGACGTGTCGAGCAAGCCGCCTGCCACTATCGAGTGGGAATAAGTTGAGCCACAAGGGCGCCGTAAGGCGCCCTTGTCGTATCTGTTTCCTGTGCTGGCCCCTTCGCGGGTAAAACCGTGAAGGGGCCAGCACAGGCCGATACAAGACTTCACTTAATCTTTCCCATTTGCAGGTGTATCGTATTCGCCCTTCATCGCCAGCCAATGCTGGCAGCTTGATTGCGCAGAACACGAGGTACCCGCACCGATGTCCTTCACCCGTCGACAAATGCTCAAGGGCCTCACTGGCCTGGTTGTGGTTGGCCTGGGCGCCGGTGGCGCGGCGCGTTACTGGCTGGGCAAGGTCGAAGATGACAACGCCGGCCACGATTATGAGCTGATTGCAGCGCCCCTGGACGTCGAATTGGTGCCGGGCTTCAAGACCGAGGCCTGGGCATTCGGCCCGTCGGCACCGGGTACCGAGCTGCGCGTGCGCCAGGGCACCTGGTTGCGGGTACGCTTCATCAACCACCTGCCGGTCGAGACCACCATCCATTGGCACGGCATCCGCCTGCCGCTGGAAATGGACGGCGTGCCGTATGTCTCGCAACTGCCAGTCAAGCCGGGCGAGTATTTCGATTACAAGTTCCGCGTACCAGACGCCGGCAGCTACTGGTATCACCCGCATGTCAGCAGCTCCGAAGAGCTGGGCCGTGGCCTGGTTGGGCCGCTGATCGTCGAAGAGCGCGAACCGACTGGCTTCCTTCATGAGCGCACGCTGAGCCTGAAGAACTGGCATGTAGACGAGCAAGGCGCCTGGCTGCCCTTCAGCATCCCGCGTGAGGCCGCGCGCAACGGCACCGCCGGGCGCTTGATCACCATCAATGGCCAGGCCGACTCGGTCACCGAGCTGCCAGCCGGCCAGGTGGTGCGGGTGCGTCTGCTGAACCTGGACAACACCTGGACCTACCGCCTCAATCTCAAGGGCAACTGCGAAGCGAAAATCTATGCCCTGGACGGCAACCCAGTGACCCCACGGCCATTGGAAGACGACTACTGGCTTGGCCCCGGCATGCGTATCTGCCTGGCTATCCGCATTCCCCAAGCGGGTGAGGAAATCTCCCTGCGCGACGGTTTCGTGCGCCTGGGCACCCTGCGTTCAGTGGCCAGCAATGACGCGCCAAGCGACTGGCCGCCAGCGCTGCCACCCAACCCGATCGCCGAGCCAGACCTGGAGAATGCCGAAAAGCTCAACTTCAATTTCGAGTGGGCGGCGAGCGTCACGGTTACCCCTGACCCCGACAAACCGTCCAGCATGTGGCAGATCAACGGCCAGGCCTGGGACATCACCGACAAGACCTGCGCCGACCGCCCCATCGCCACGTTGCAGAAGGGCAAGAGCTACATTTTCGAGCTGAAGAACATGACCCAGTACCAGCACCCGATCCACCTGCATGGCATGAGCTTCAAGGTGATCGGCTCCAATCGCCACGACATCAAGGAGCCGTGGTTTACCGACACCTACCTGCTGGGCAAGAACGAGCGCGCCCAGGTTGCACTGGTGGCGGATAACCCAGGTACCTGGATGTTCCATTGCCACGTCATCGACCACATGGAAACCGGCCTGATGGCCGCGATCGCGGTGGTCTGATGCGTCCGCAGATCATCGATCGCAGCCGCGATCAGGAGTTCATGCGCCTGGCCCTGGCGCTGGCTGCCGAGGGCGCGGCGTTGGGCGAGGTGCCGGTGGGTGCGGTATTGGTGCAGCATGGGCAGGTGATTGGCCAGGGCTTCAACCGGCCGATCATCGACAGCGACCCGAGTGCGCATGCTGAAATGGTGGCCATCCGCGCAGCGGCGAAAGCGGCCAGCAACTACCGGCTGCCCGGCAGCACCCTGTACGTGACCCTGGAGCCGTGCAGCATGTGTGCAGGGCTGATCGTGCATTCGCGGGTGATGCGGGTGGTGTTTGGCGCGCTGGAGCCCAAGGCGGGGATCGTACAGAGCCAGGGGCAGTTCTTCGGCCAAGGGTTTCTGAACCACCGGGTGATGGTGGAGGGTGGAGTGCTGGCGGAGGCGTGCGGGCAGATCCTCAGCGAGTTCTTCAAGGCCCGCCGGGCCAAAGGCTGACCTGTATTGGCTTACATCGGCGGCGACTGATCCGCCGGCTTGTCCTTGTTCACCCCAGGCACATGCAGGTTGCCCTCGGCCACCTGGCCTTCGAGCTGCGGTTGGGTCACCCAGGTAAGGATGTCGTAGTAACGACGGATGTTGGCCACGAAGTGCACCGGCTCGCCGCCACGGGCATAACCGTACTTGGTCTGCCGGTACCACTGCTTCTGTGACAGGCGTGGCAGCATCTTCTTGACGTCCAGCCACTTGTTCGGGTTGAGCTTTTCGCGCTTGGCCAGGGTCCGGGCGTCTTCCAGATGGCCGGTACCCACGTTATAGGCCGCCAGGGCGAACCAGGTGCGGTCCGGCTCCTGAATGCTGTCGTCGAGCTCTTCCTTGATCTTCATGAAATACTTGGCGCCGCCCTGAATGCTCTGCTTGGGGTCCAGTCGGTTGGACACACCCATCGCCTGGGCGGTGCGTTGGGTCAGCATCATCAGGCCGCGCACGCCGGTTTTGGAGGTGACTTCCGGCTGCCACATCGACTCCTGGTAGCCGATCGCGGCCAGCAGGCGCCAGTCGACCTGCTCGACCTTGGCGTAGCTCTTGAAGTGTTTTTCGTACTTGGGCAGGCGTTGTTGCAGGTGCTGGGCGAAGGTGTAGGCACCGACATAGCCCAATACATCGACATGGCCGTAGTAGCGGTCTTTCAGGCGCTGCAGCGTGCCGTTCTTTTGCGCCTTGTCGAGAAACTCGTTGATCTCGTTGAGCAGGCTGTTGTCTTCGCCTGCCGCCACGGCCCAGCGCTGGTCGCGGGTATCACCCACGTCGAAGGCGACTCGCACGTTAGGGAAGTACACCTGGTTCATCGCCAGTTCGTTGGAGTCGACCAGGGTCAGGTCGATCTGCCCTTCATCGACCATGCGCAGCAGGTCGACCACCTCGACGGCGTCGGACTCTTCATATTCCAGGCCAGGGTTCTGCTTTTTCAGCTCAGCCAGCAGGTCGGCATGGCTGCTGCCCTTGAGCACCATGATTTTCTTGCCGACCAGACCCTTGGCGTTGGTCGGGCGTGGGCGGCCGTTGCGGTAGATGACCTGTGGCGTCACTTCCAGGTACGGGTGCGAGTATTTCACCTGGGCCTTGCGCCGCTCGCTGCTGACCAGGCCGGCTGCGGCCAGTACCGGGCCAGAGGGTTTGCCTAGGGCGTCGTACAGCTCGTCGAGGTTGTCGGCGGTCTCGATCTGCAGCTTTACGCCGAGATCTTCGGCGAAATGCTGGACTAGCTCGTATTCGAAGCCGGTTTCGCCGTTGCGGTCCTGGAAGTAGGTGGCCGGGCTGTTGCGGGTGATCACGCGCAGCACGCCATCCTCCTTCACGCGCTCGAGGGTGCTGGGTTTTTCAACGCAGGCACCGAGCAGCAGAAAGAGTCCGGTTGCGAAAAGCCATTTGGCGCAACGCTGGCGCAAAGCAGTGTGGGCGAACATAGGTTGCAGTATACGCAAAGGACTGGCCCAACCATATCTCGACAACGGTTAGGTTGTCTGGTAGCGCGTTATGTGCTGTTCCCGCATTGATTGCATGCGTACTGCTTTTTTTTGACCCGAAAGTCCGGTTCCGCCGCCCGGCAGCCGTGGCTTAGAGCAGGTGCCGAAAGCCATCGAATTAGGCTAGAATGCACGGCCTCTAAGCACACCCCTTCCTGAGGCTGTCCCGACGATGTTGATCCTGCGCGGCGCTCCTGCCCTTTCTGCCTTTCGCCACGGTAAATTACTCGAGCAACTGAGCCAGAAAGTCCCCGCTGTTACTGGTTTGTATGCCGAATTCGCCCACTTCGCCGATGTTGACGGCGAGCTGACCGCCGACCAGCAGCAGGTGCTGGGCCGTCTGCTCAAGTACGGCCCGAGCGTGCCGGTACAGGAGCCGACCGGCCGCCTGTTCCTGGTCGTGCCGCGCCTGGGCACCATTTCGCCGTGGGCCAGCAAGGCCAGCGACATCGCCCACAACTGCGGCCTGCAGTCGATCCAGCGCCTGGAGCGCGGCATCGCCTACTACGTTGCCGGCACCCTGAGCGACGCTGACGCTGCACTGATCGCCGCCGAACTGCACGACCGCATGACCCAGCGTGTGCTGGCTCAGCTGGAGCAGGCGGCCGACCTGTTCAGCCACGCCCAGCCCAAGCCGATGACCTCGGTGGACATCCTGGCCGGTGGCCGTGACGCCCTGGCCCAGGCCAACATCGACCTGGGCCTGGCCCTGGCCGAAGACGAGATCGACTACCTGGTCGCTGCCTTCCAGGGGCTCAAGCGCAACCCGAACGACATCGAACTGATGATGTTCGCCCAGGCCAACTCCGAGCACTGCCGCCACAAGATCTTCAACGCCAGTTGGGACATCGACGGCCAGGCTCAGGAAAAAAGCCTGTTCGGCATGATCAAGAACACCTACCAGATGCACAACGAAGGCGTGCTGTCCGCATACAAGGACAACGCCTCGGTCATCGTCGGTAACGTGGCTGGCCGTTTCTTCCCGAACCCTGAAACCCGCCAGTACGGCGCGGTGCAGGAGCCGGTGCACATCCTGATGAAGGTGGAAACCCACAACCACCCGACCGCCATCGCCCCGTTCTCCGGTGCATCGACTGGCTCCGGCGGTGAAATCCGCGACGAAGGTGCAACCGGCCGTGGCGCCAAGCCCAAAGCGGGCCTGACCGGCTTCACCGTGTCCAACCTGCGCATCCCAGGCTTCGAACAGCCTTGGGAGCAGGCCTACGGCAAGCCTGAGCGTATCGTCGACGCCCTCGACATCATGATCGAAGGCCCTCTGGGTGGCGCGGCGTTCAACAACGAATTCGGTCGCCCGGCCCTGACCGGTTACTTCCGTACCTTCGAGCAGGCCATCAACACCCCGCACGGTGAAGAGGTGCGCGGTTACCACAAGCCAATCATGCTCGCCGGTGGCATGGGCAACATCCGTGAAGACCACGTGCAGAAGGGCGAGATCACCGTCGGCGCCAAACTGATCGTGCTCGGCGGCCCGGCCATGCTGATCGGCCTGGGCGGCGGCGCGGCTTCGTCGGTGGCTACCGGTGCCAGCTCGGCTGACCTGGACTTCGCTTCGGTACAGCGCGAAAACCCGGAAATGGAGCGCCGCTGCCAGGAAGTTATCGACCGCTGCTGGCAGCTGGGCGACGACAACCCGATCGCCTTCATCCACGACGTGGGCGCGGGGGTATCTCCAACGCCTTCCCGGAGCTGGTCAACGACGGTGGCCGTGGCGGCCGCTTCGAGCTGCGCAACGTGCCCAACGACGAGCCGGGCATGGCCCCGCACGAAATCTGGAGCAACGAATCGCAAGAGCGTTACGTGCTGGCTGTCAGCGCGGTCGACTTCGAGCGTTTCCAGGCCATCTGCGAGCGTGAGCGTTGCCCGTTTGCCGTGGTCGGCGAAGCGACTGAAGAGCCGCACCTGACCGTGAGCGACAGCCACTTCGGCAACACCCCGGTGGACATGCCGCTGGACGTGCTGCTGGGCAAGCCACCGCGCATGCACCGTTCGGTTACCCGCGAAGCCGAGCTGGGCGATGACTTCGACCCGAGCAAGTTGGACCTGGACAACGCCGTGCAGCGCGTGCTGAACCACCCGGCCGTGGCCAGCAAGAGCTTCCTGATCACCATCGGCGACCGCACCATCACTGGCCTGGTTGCCCGCGACCAGATGGTCGGCCCGTGGCAGGTTCCGGTAGCCGACTGCGCCGTCACCGCCACCAGCTTCGATGTGTACACCGGTGAAGCCATGGCCATGGGCGAGCGTACCCCGCTGGCGCTGCTGGATGCCCCGGCTTCCGGCCGCATGGCCATCGGCGAGACCATCACCAACCTGGCCGCTTCGCGTATCGAGAAGCTGTCTGACATCAAGCTGTCGGCCAACTGGATGTCCGCCGCTGGCCACCCAGGTGAAGACGCCCGCCTGTACGACACCGTCAAGGCCGTCGGCATGGAGCTGTGCCCGGAACTGGGCATTACCATTCCGGTCGGCAAAGACTCGATGTCGATGAAGACCAAGTGGAGCGAGGAGGGCGTGGAGAAGAGCGTCACCTCGCCAATGTCGCTGATCATCACCGGCTTCGCCCCGGTCACCGACATCCGCAAGACCCTCACCCCGCAACTGCGCATGGACAAGGGCGAGACCGACCTGATCCTGATCGACCTGGGCCGTGGCAAGAACCGCATGGGCGCCTCGATCCTGGCCCAGACCTACGGCAAGATCGCGGCCCAGGCACCGGACGTCGACGACGCCGAAGACCTCAAGGCCTTCTTCGCCGTGATCCAGGGCCTGAACGCCGACGGCCATCTGCTGGCCTACCACGACCGCTCCGACGGCGGCCTGCTCACCACCGTGCTGGAAATGGCCTTCGCCGGCCACTGCGGCCTCGACCTGCAGCTCGACCCGCTGACCGACAGCAAAGGCGACGTGCCAGCCATCCTCTTCAACGAAGAGCTGGGTGCGGTCATCCAGGTTCGCCAGGATGCCACCCCGGACGTGCTGGCACAGTTCAGCGCAGCCGGCCTGGGTGAAGGTTGCGTGGCAGTGATCGGCAAGCCGGTCAACAACGGTGAAGTGTCCATCAGCCTGAACGGTGAGGTGCTGTTCGACGATGACCGTCGCATGCTGCAGCGCCAGTGGGCCGAGACCAGCTACCAAATCCAGCGCCTGCGCGACAACGCCGACTGCGCCGACCAGGAATTCGACCTGCTGCTCGAGGAAGACAACCCGGGCCTGTCGGTCAAGCTGGGCTTCGACGTCAACGATGACATCGCCGCACCGTACATCAAGAAGGGCGTGCGCCCGCAAGTGGCCATCCTGCGCGAGCAGGGCGTCAACGGCCAGGTCGAGATGGCCGCTGCCTTCGACCGCGCAGGCTTCGCTGCCATCGACGTGCACATGAGCGACATCCTCGCTGGCCGTGTCGACTTCGAGGCCTTCAAGGGCCTGGTCGCCTGCGGTGGCTTCTCCTACGGCGACGTGCTGGGCGCGGGTGAAGGCTGGGCCAAGTCGGCGCTGTTCAACGCCCGTGCCCGTGATGCCTTCCAGGCCTTCTTCGAGCGTACCGACAGCTTCGCCCTGGGCGTGTGCAACGGTTGCCAGATGATGTCCAACCTGCACGAGCTGATCCCGGGCACCGAGTACTGGCCGCATTTCGTGCGTAACCGCTCGGAGCAGTTCGAGGCACGCGTGGCCATGGTCGAGGTGCAGAAGTCCAACTCGATCTTCCTGCAGGGCATGGCCGGTTCGCGCATGCCGATCGCCATCGCCCACGGTGAAGGCCATGCCGAATTCGCCAACGAAGCGGCATTGCTGGAAGCCGATCTGTCCGGTTGCGTGGCCCTGCGCTACGTCGACAACCACGGCAAGGTCACCGAAGCCTACCCGGCCAACCCGAACGGCTCGCCGCGTGGTATCACCGGCCTGACCAGCCGCGATGGCCGTGTGACCATCATGATGCCGCACCCGGAGCGCGTATTCCGCGCCGTGCAGAACTCCTGGCGCCCAGACGAGTGGCAGGAAGATGCTGCGCTGATGCGTATGTTCCGCAACGCGCGGGTGTGGGTGAACTAAGGCGTGTACAAGCTCGCCTTCTTCGTCCCCGCCAGCCACGTCGAAGTGGTCAAGGCCGCTGTGTTCGCTGCTGGTGGCGGGCGCATCGGTGACTATGACCACTGCGCCTGGCAAACCCTGGGCCAGGGCCAGTTCCGCCCGTTGGACGGCAGCCAGCCGTTCCTCGGGCAAACCGGCCAGGTCGAGGTGGTGGAAGAGTGGAAGGTGGAGCTTGTGGTGGCTGACGGTCTGGTAGCCCAGGTCGTCGCTGCCCTGAAGCAGAACCACCCCTACGAGACGCCAGCCTACGAAGTCTGGCAGCTCGCCCAGTTCTAGACTGCATCAAGGCCTTCGCGGGCAAGCCCGCGAAAGGGCTCTATAAGCCGGCCACAATCTCCTTGCCGGGCTCAGGCCGCTTCAACCAGGCACAAGCCAGCAATCCCACCTCGAACAGTATCCACATCGGCACCGCTAGCATCGTCTGCGAAAACACATCCGGCGGAGTCAGGATCATCCCCACCACAAAGCACCCGACGATCACGTAGGGCCTGCTGCGCCGCAATGTGGCCACATCGGCCAACCCCACCCAGACCACGATGAAGGTCGCCACCGGGATCTCGAATGCCAGCCCGAATGCCAAAAACAGCGCCAGGATAAAGTCCAGGTACTGGCTGATGTCAGTCATCATCGCCACACCGTCCGGTGTCACGCTGGCAAAAAAGCCGAACATCATCGGAAACACCAGGAAGAACGCGAACGCCATGCCGGCATAGAACAGCACGATGCTCGACACCAGCAGCGGCAGGGCAATGCGCCGTTCACGGCGGTACAACCCCGGTGCCAGAAAGCCCCAGGCCTGGTGCAGCAGCAGCGGCATGGCCACGAACAGTGCGCACATCGCGGTCAGCTTGAACGGCGTCAGAAAAGGCGAGGTGACGCTGGTGGCGATCATGCTCGCGCCTTCCGGCAAAAAGCGCCGAAGCGGCTCGGAGATGAGCGTGTACAGCGTTTGGGCGAAGGGGAACAGGCCGGCGAACACCAATGCCACCAACCCCAGACAACGCACCAGGCGTTTGCGCAGGTCGCGCAGGTGTTCAATCAACGGCATGCTGGCCGTCGGGTCCATGGCACTGCTCATGAGGCGTTTTCCTTGGGTAGCGTGACTGTAGCCGCATCATTGGCCGGCTCTGTATTCAGGCTGATGCCCTGACGGATCTCCTGTTCCAGGCGCTGCAAGGGTGCGCTGTCGAGGTGGGGCAGCTCGATTTCGCGCTCCACCTGCGTACGCAAGGCGTGCATGGCCCGGCGCGCCTGGCCCAGGCCACGCCCAAGGGTGCGTGCCGCCACTGGCAGGCGCTCCGGGCCCAGCACCAGCAGGGCGACGACGCCGACCAGCAGCAACTCGCTGAAGCCTACCTCGAACATCAGGCCTGACGGTCCGCTTGCGGTTGCTGCGTGGCCTGGCCGGTCAGCGGGGCCTGTTGCTGCATCTGCGCCTGGCCGGGTGTGCTGGCGTCATTGTCACCGCCCATGGACTTGCGAAAACCCTGGATCGCCTCGCCCACATCGCTGCCCAGGCCCTTGAGGCGCTTGGTCCCAAACAGCAGAAATACGATCAGCAGTACGATCACCAGTTGCCAGATTCCAATGCCACCCATTGCGACCACTCCTGTAAGGCCATGAAAAGGAAGGGCAATCCTGCATCGCCTAGATGACATGCGCATGACGAACGGGCATTGCCATCTACCTGCAACAAGCGGCGTGTTGACTGGCGTTTTTACTTCGCGAGCGAGGCACGCACGGATGGGTGGCAGGCAACAGCAGGGGGCGGCCCTGTTGATGGTGATGGTGGTGCTGGCGATGCTGGCGGCGGGCATGGCTTGGTTGGTGGAAGATGGTCGGCGCCAGGTGGATGAGGTGCGTCTGTTGCAGCAGCGGGTGCAGGTGCGCGCCATGGAGCAGGCGGGCCTTGCCTATGCCGAGCAGGCTCTGCGGGACCCCGCCTGGCGGCTTAGCCCATTGTTCTGGCAAGCCTTGCGCGGGCAGCCACTGAACTACGATTTTGGCACGGGCCAGGCGCAATTGCGGGTGCACGACCAGCACACATGCTTCAACGTCAATGCGTTGCTGGGTGCCGATGGCGAACGTGCCGAGCACCAATTGCGTTATCTGCTGGGCGACGACATGGCTGCCGAGCGCCTGGTCGATGCACTGGCCGACTGGCTCGACGCCGACAGTGATACCCGTCTGCAGGGCGCCGAGAGTGCCCAGTACCTGCGTCAGCAACCCGCACGGCTGGCGGCCAATCAGCCGATGCTCGACACCAGCGAGCTGAACCTGTTGCTGGAGCCGGATGCCGCTCGCCAGGCTCGTTATCCGATGCTGTGCGCCTTGCCCCAGGTCACCGGCTGGCGCCTGAATGCCAATGCGCTGGGGCTGGAGCACCTACCGTTGCTGGAAGCGCTGTACGAAGGGCGCTATTCGCGCTCTTTGCTCAGCCGCATCATCACCGGGCGACCGGCGTCGGGGTATGCGGATGCGGCCGCGTTGCGCCAGGCGCTGGGGGCGGTGGATGACGAGACGTTCGAACGACTGAGTGAAGGCTTGCTGCTCAACAGTGGGTACTTCCTGTTGCAGCTGTCGTTCGAAGAGGAGGGCAGGATGATGCGCAGCGAGTTTCAGGTAGAGGCGCTTGGGGTGGTGCAATGGCATGCGCGGGTGCCAGCACAGCAGGTGCGGGTGCGTAGCCGGGAGCCCATGGCCTGGTAAAGCTTGAGAGTACTGGGGCCGCAGAGCGGCCCCAGATCGATCAGGCGGTGCCGATCTCCCCGCCATCATTGCGCTGAATCACCACCGTCGAAGCCCGTGGCCTTACAGTCGCCCCAGCCGGCGTAGCATCGGTGGCCTTGTCGGTATAAGGCCAGTTCCCCGGATGCTGAATGTTGACGAACAAGGTCTTGTTGTCCGGGGTAAAGGAAATCCCGGTCACCTCGCAATCATTCGGCCCGACAAAGAAGCGGCGCAGGGCCACCTGGTTCTGTGCGTTCACCGGTACCTGCTTGCCGCTGGCATCCACCAGGTCGGTGGGGATCACCGCCAGCAGTTGGTCGTTGGTGTAGTCGGTCAAGGTGGTTTCGCCGTTGTCGGTTTCGAACCACAGAATGCCACGGCTATCGAAACTCATGCCGTCGGGGCTGGCGAACTGGTTGAGCTCGGTCAGGCCGGAACGATTGATGTCGGCAGTGCCGGCAGCGTTGGCGCCGAACACGAAGATGTCCCAGGTAAAGCTCAGCTGGTCGTCACTGTCGTGCCAGCGAATGATGTGGCCGTGACGGTTCGGGCCACGTGGGTTGGCTGCATCGACCTTTTCCGGGGTGCGTGCGCTGTTGTTGGTCAGGGTCAGGTACACGTCGCCGTTCAGTGGGTTGACCGTGGTCCATTCCGGGCGGTCCATCGGCGTTGCGCCCACGGCATCGCCGGCACCACGGGTGTTGAGGATGATGCCTGGCAGGTCACCATACAGTGCACCCAGGGTGCTGCCGGCCTTGGTGGCGGTGCCCACGTCCAGCAGCAGCCATACGCCGGTGCCATCGGCATTGAAGCGGGCCACGTAGAGCTTGCCCTGGTCGAGGTACTTGGCGCCGGTGGCCAGGCGGTCGGCCGGGTTGGCGTCGGCGGCGTCCCACACGGCGGTGGACACCCACTTGTACAGGTACTCGTTGTTCGAGTCGTCACCCATGTACCACACCAGCGGCTTGCCCGCGACGGGAAGGCCTGGGCGCAGCCCTCGTGGCGGAAACGGCCCAGCGCGGTACGCTTGGTGGCCAGGGTACTGCTGTTGTAGGGGTCGATCTCGACGATGTAGCCGTAGGTGCTGGCTTCGTTGCGGTAGTCGTCGCTGGCGCTGGCGCCCTTGATGGTCACGTCGAAGCGGGCGAATTCGTCGGCCACCTCGGTGCTGTCACCGGCAGCGCTTTCCCACTTGTACTGGCCACTGGAGGTGCCCACGCCAATACGGCGCTGGTCCTCGGGGCGGGTGCCTTTGTTGACGAAGATGCCCGGCCAGTTCTCTTCGCAGGTCAGGTAGGTGCCCCACGGGGTATAGCCGTTGCCGCAGTTGTTGTTGGTGCCACGGCAGTGAGTGCCGGCGGTGGAGTACTTGGTCTTGACGTGGTCGGTGCCGCGCAGCGGCCCGGTGATTTCCATGCGCGAGGCAGTGGTGAAGCGGCGGTTCAGCGGGTCGTTGTCGACCACCTGCCAACGGCCGTTGATTTTCTGCAGGCGTACCACGCCGGCACCGTGGGCGTTGATTTCCTTGCGCACTTCTTCGGCCGGGCGCTTGCCGTTCACATCGGTGGTCGGGCCGGCCGGGTGCAGGGCCGCGGTGTCGATGTATTCGAAGTTGATCGCCAGCAGGCCGTCTTCCGAGCTGCCGTTGATGGGGAAGAAGTGCATGCCGTCATGGTGCATGCCCATGGCGTTGGCCTGGTCGGTCGAGGTGTTGCTGCCGTCGGACTTCCACGGGTTGCCGTTGCTGTTCAGCGGCGTACCCCAGGGCGCCAGCACGTAGGCGCTATAGCCAGCGGCGACGACACAGGCGTCGGTGCGCGAACCTGGGATGGACTGGAAGCCCAACGCCAGTTTCGGTACTTCCGGTTCGGTGACTGGCGGCTCGGTCACCGGTGGCTCGGTGACGGGGTCATCGTGATCGGAGCCGCCACCGTCGAAGCAGCCTGTCAGGCCGGTACCGGCGATCATTGCGATGGCGGCGCCCAGGCTACCGCGCATCACGCTGCGACGGCTCAGGTAGGCGTCCATGACGTTGGCCATCGGCAGGTTGCCGCTTTGGTTCCGGTTCAGGTTGTCGCCGGTATCTCGACTCATCAGGGTGTCCTTATATTGGCTGAGTTAGAAGAACCCGCGACTTTAGGGGGAAAATATGATGATTCATTGGCAGAAATGTTAAGGGGTTTTTAAAACGACTCGCTCTTAGAAAAGCTTCTGACAGATCAATTTGGAATGTCTGTCGGATTTCTGCCATCAAACTGTAATGCCAACGCCGCAACATCCGGGGCCCTGAATGAACGCGGAAAAGGATGGCGGGTGCGATGGCGAGCAGTGTGCACAGGCGCGAAGTGATCGGCTGGATGGGTATCGGTGCCTTGGCACCGCTGCTCGGCGCCTGCACTGCCTTCCCAGGGCAGCAGGGCGGTAACGCCCACCTCGACTTGCTCTATGTAGCCGATACCCTCGATGCCCGCCAACCTGGCCTGGCCGTGGTGCCGGCTACCCGGCTGGGACCGGTCAGCCACCTGGGCCGCGCGCCATGGATGACAGGCAGCAGCGCCAGCATCGCCTACCCGCAACTGGCGCCGCTGCTCGATGCGAATCAGGCTGGGGCTGCCCAGTTGGGCGGCTATGCGGTGCTGGCGGCGTTGCTGGAGCAGCTGCGCGGCGAGGCCGGTGCCGGCAACAGCCTCACCCTGGAAAACGGCCAAGGCTGGAATGGCAGTGGCCTGGCTTACCTGACCCAGGGCGAAAGTGGAGTGCAAGGCAGCCAACTGCTGGGCGTCGAAGCGCGGGTCAGCAGCGACGAGCGGGTACTGTGGCCACAACGCAGCCCAGGGCTCTATCGCCAGGCAAGCCCCCTTACCTTGGCTGCCGGGCTGGCAGACGCGCAACGCCAGGCATTCGGCCTGGAAGCCTTGCACGTCTTCGAGCGCGGCGGTGCGCGCATTGCGGTGGTTGGCGTGACCGACCCTTATGCCCAGGACCAGAAAGCTTCGCTCAAACAGTGGTACCAGTCACTGCAGCCGGTATTCGAGCAGGCCCGGCGCGAGGCGGACCTGGTGGTGGCCATGGCCGATGTGGGCACAGGCCCCGGCCTGTGGCTGGCTGAACGGTTGCCGCAAATCGATGTGCTGCTGTGCGCCCGTGGCCAGGACTTGTGGCCGGCGCCGGTCGAAGTAACCCAGGCCAGCGGCCGCCGCGTGCCGGTGTTGTTCGCCGGCTGCCGGGGCAGCGGTGCGTTCCGCCTGCGCTGCCAACGTGTGGCCGGGCTGTGGCAGTTCGACGGGCGCTTCTTCCCGGCCTTTGAACAACAACTGGCGCCTGCCGCGCAGCTGCGCGTCGCGCAGTTTCAGGCACAACTACGCCAGCAACGTGCCGGCCACGCGGCCTGGCTCGATCAGCCGTTGGCCCGCGCACCCCAGGCCTTGTGGCGCCGCGATACCCGAGGCGGCAGCTGGGACCGCCTGCTGCATCAAGCCCTGGCTGACGACAGCAGCATGCCCGTGCTGTTGCCGGGCCTGCGTTATGACTACCCGCTGCCGGCGGGAGCGTCCATCACCCGCGAACACTTGATCAGCCTTACCGGCGGTTACCCGGCGCCGGTGGTCGAAGCGCCGGCTCGGCAGGTCGAGCAAGTGCTGGAGAACGCTGCAGAACAATTGTTCGGCGACCCGCTGCTGCTGGACAACAGCCAGGACCTGCCGCGCTGGCAGGGCCAGGCCTGGCGCGTCAGCTACAGCCCGCAAGGCAAGCGCATCACTGGCCTGGAGCCCGTGCAGGGCCTGTGCCGCACCTTTGGCCTGCAATTCGACAGTCAAGCCGGCGAGCCCCTGTGGCAGCGGGTCGAAGCCTGGCTGGCCCGGCAAGGTGCCGACTGGCAACTGGTGCCGCTGCAACTGCCCGAAGTGCGTTACGTGCAGGGGCACCCGGGCTGGCATCCACGGCAGTTGGCCTCGTGACCCTCGCCTCGCGCGTGTTCACGGGCGCTGGCCTGACCTTGGCCGGCTGGCTCGCTGCACAGTGTGTGCTGCAACTGAGCCGTCAGCCGCAACCCGCCACGGCGCCTGCGGCGGTCGACAGCCCGCTGCCCGGGCTGATGGTTGGCCACTGGCAAGCGCCCATCGACGACGGTGCCATTGCCCTTACTCGCTTGCCACTGCAATACCTCGGCGGCCTCAAGGCGCAGCCATTGGCATCCAGTGTGGTGGTGCTGCGCTACGGCGAGCAAGTACGCACTCTAGCCCGTGGCCAGCGCCTGGCACCTGGGATCGTGCTGCAGGACATCGACAGCGATGGCCTGATTTTCAACAACCAGGGGCGGCGCGAACGCCTGCCCTGGCCGCCACGCCCTGCCGTGACCGGCTTCAAGCGGCAAGGATGAACGATGCCTGTTAGATACTGCGTGGCGGCCGCGCTGAGCGTGGCCTTGTCCATGGCCTGCGCTGAAGAACCGGTGTTCGATGACAACGGCACGCCGATGTACGAAGTGAACTTCGTCGATACCGAGCTTGGCGAGTTCATCGACAGTGTGTCGCGCATCACCGGCACCACCTTCATCGTCGACCCCAGGGTCAAGGGCAAGGTCACCGTGCGCACCGTCGACCTGCACGACGCCGATGCCATCTATGACATCTTCCTGGCCCAACTGCGCGCCCAGGGTTATGCCACCGTCGACCTGCCCAACGGCAGCGTGAAGATCGTCCCCGACCAGGCCGCACGCCTGGAACCGGTGCCGGTGGAGGCGGGCGGGCAGCAGGGCGAGGGCAGCGACAGCGTGGCCACTCGGGTATTCAACGTGCGTAACGCCGCCAGTGAACAAGTCCTGGGCATTCTCAAGCCGCTGATCGACCCACGGGTTGGGGTGATTACACCGTATCCGGCGGCGCATCAGCTGGTGGTGACCGACTGGCGCAGCAACCTGGAACGCATCGCCAGCCTGCTGCGCCAGCTCGACCGCCCAGAGGAGGCACAAGGCAGCGGCAGTACCCAGGTGATCTACCTGCGCCATGCCAATGCCGGTGAAGTGGTCAAGGTGCTGCGCGGGCTCAGCCAGGAAGGTGCGGTGCCAGCTGAAGCGCCCGGAGAAGGAGAAAGCAAGGACAGGCCGGTGATGGCCGCCTCCGCAGGCCCAAGTATCCGCTTGGAGTACGAAGAGGGCACTAACGCCGTGGTCATGGTCGGCCCCGACAGCGAGCTGGCGGCGTATCGTGCCATTGTCGAGCAACTGGACATTCGTCGCGCCCAGGTGGTGGTCGAGGCGATCATCGCCGAGGTATCGGACAGCAGCGCTCAGGAGCTGGGTGTGCAATGGCTGTTCGCCGACGAAAAGTTCGGTGCCGGTATCGTCAACTTCGGCAGCAATGGCGTGAATATCGCCAACATCGCCGGGGCCGCCGCCAGTGGTGACAACGAGGCCCTCGGCGACTTGCTGTCCACCACGGCGGGTGCCACGGCGGGCATCGGCCATTTCGGCGGCGGCTTCAACTTCGCCATGCTGGTCAACGCGCTGAAGGGCAAAAGCGGCTTCAACCTGCTGTCCACGCCCACCTTGCTGACCCTGGACAACGCCGAAGCGTCGATCCTGGTCGGCCAGGAAGTGCCTTTCGTCACCGGCTCGGTGACGCAGAACAACGCCAACCCGTACCAGACCATCGAACGCAAGGAAGTCGGGGTGAAGCTGCGCATCAAGCCGCAGATCAACATCGACAACAGCGTGCGCCTGGACATCGTCCAGGAAGTGTCGTCGATTGCCGACTCCAGCGCGGCCAGTGACGTGATCACCAACAAGCGCGAGATCAAGACCAAGGTCATGGTCGAGGACAACGGCCTGGTGATTCTCGGCGGCCTGATCAGCGACGAATTGAGCACCAGCAACCAGCGTGTGCCGCTGCTTGGCGACATCCCTTATCTGGGCCGGTTGTTCCGCTCCGATGCCAGCAAGAACACCAAGCAGAACCTGATGGTGTTCATCCGCCCGCGCATCCTGCGCGATGGGCCCAGCCTGGCGGGGCTCAGCGAAGACAAATACCGCACCTTGCAGCAGACCACACCGCTGCAATTGCCAGACCTTGCACAGGGCACGCCACTGTTGCAGGTATTTCCCTCCAGCCGCGCGCGCCTGGAAGGCGGTGACTGGTGATGCTGCCCTATCGCCAGGCACGGCTGAGCGGGGTGGCCATGGCTGCGACGGAGCAGGGTTGGCAGTTGTGGCTAAGGCCCGACGCCGACAGCGCGCAGTTGCAGGAGCTGTTGCGCGTGCATGGCCAACCCTGCGCGCTTGAATACCTGGAGCCCGCAGTATTCGATGAGCGCTTGGGCCAGCTGTACCAGGCCGGCGATGCGGCCACTGCAGCGCTGATCGAAGGGATTGGCGACCAGGTCGACCTGGACAGCCTGATGAGCGAGATGCCGCGCATCGAAGACTTGCTGGAAAGCGACGACGAAGCCCCGGTAATCCGCTTGATCAACGGCCTGTTCGGCCAGGCGCTGCGCCTGCGTGCCTCGGACATTCATATCGAGACGTTCGAACAAAGCCTGGTGGTGCGCCTGAGGGTCGATGGCCACCTGCGCGAAGTGCTGCGCCCGCCGCGAGCGTTGTCGGCGATGCTGGTGTCACGGATCAAGGTCATGGCCCGCCTGGACATCGCAGAAAAACGCCAGCCCCAGGATGGGCGCATCACTTTGCGCGCGGCGGGACGCGAAGTGGACGTGCGGGTCTCGACCTTGCCCGGCATCCATGGCGAGCGGGTGGTGATGCGGGTACTCGACAAGCAGGCCAGCCTGTTGGCGCTGGAAAACCTGGGCATGCCGGCGGCGGTGTTGCAGGGCCTGCGCAGCTGCCTGGCGCGGCCCAACGGTATCGTGTTGTCCACTGGGCCAACCGGTTCGGGCAAGACCACCACCCTGTACGCCAGCCTCAACAGCCTCAACGACGGCAGCCGCAACATCCTCACCGTTGAGGACCCGGTGGAGTATGCCATCGCAGGCATTGGCCAGACCGCCATCAACCCGCGTGCCGGGCTGACGTTCGCCAGTGGCCTGCGCGCCATCCTGCGTCAGGACCCGGACGTGATCATGCTCGGCGAAATCCGCGACCAGGAGACCGCACAGATCGCCGTGCAGGCCAGCCTCACCGGCCATCTGGTGCTCTCTACCCTGCACACCAACAGTGCCGTGGGCGCGGTGACCCGGCTACGTGACATGGGTATCGAGCCGTTCCTGATTGCCTCGTGTCTGCGCGGTGTACTGGCCCAGCGCCTGGTGCGGCGCTTGTGCAGTTGTGCCGTGGCGCACCCATTGCAACCGGCCGAGCGTGACCTGTGGCCAGAGCTGGCTGCACTGGGCAGCAGTTACCACGCGGTCGGCTGCGAGCAGTGCCAGGGCAGCGGATACATCGGCCGCCTGGGCCTGTACGAATTCATCGAACTGGACGCCGGGCTGATCGGCCTGTTGTATGACGGCGCCAGCGAACTGGCCATGCAGGCCTACCTCGGTGAGCGCCGGCAAAGCCTGGTGGCGATGGCCAGCGAGTGCCTGGCCCGTGGCGAGACCAGCCTGGCCGAAGTGCTGCGCGCGGTGCAGGGCTAAGGCATGCCGACCTATCGCTACCAGGCCGTGGACCTCGCGGGCAAATCGCACAAGGCCAGCCTGCAGGCTGACAATGAGCGCCACGCCCGCCAGCTGTTGCGCGAGCAGGGCCTGTTTGCCCGCCAGTTGCAGCGCCACGAAGCCGGTGTCCAGCGACCCCGGCGCCAGCGGCTTAGCCGCGCCCAGCTGTGTGAATTGACCCGTCAACTGGCCACCTTGATCGGGGCCGGCATCCCCTTGGTCGATGCCCTGGCCACCCTGGAACGGCAACTGCGCCAGCCCGCCTTGCACAGTGTGCTGGTGGCCCTGCGCGGCTCGCTTGCCGAAGGCCTGGGCCTGGCTCGCAGCCTGGCCCGGCAGGGCGCACCTTTCACTGGCCTGTACTGCGCGCTGGTCGAGGCTGGCGAACGTTCCGGGCGCCTGGCCCAGGTGCTGACCCGCTTGGCCGATCATTTGGAACAGGTGCAACGGCAGCAGCACAAGGCCCGCACTGCGCTGATCTACCCCACGGTACTGATGGGGGTGTCGCTTGCCGTGGTCATCGGCCTGATGACATTCGTCGTGCCCAAACTCACCGAACAATTTGCCCATGCCGGGCAGAGCCTGCCACTGATCACCTCGTTGCTGATTGGCCTGAGCCAGGGCTTGGTGCTGGCAGGGCCGTGGATGGTAGGGCTGGCGCTGATGCTCGCCGTGCTGGGTGGCTGGTTGCTGCGCAAGCCGCATTGGTGTCTGCGCCGCGACCAACTGCTGTTGCGCCTGCCGCGCATCGGCGGCCTGGTGCAGGTGCTGGAAAGCGCACGCCTGGCACGCAGCCTGGCGATTCTCAGTGGCAGCGGCGTGGCCCTGCTCGAAGCCTTGCACGTGGCCACCGACACCATCGGCAACCGGCGTATCCGCCTGGCCATGGAGCAGGTACGCCAGCAAGTGCAGGGCGGCACCAGCCTGCACCGTGCGCTGGATGCCTGCCAGCAATTCCCGCCGCTGCTGGTGAACATGGTCGGCAGCGGCGAGGCCAGCGGCACCCTGGCCGACATGCTCGAGCGTGTGGCCGACGACCAGGAGCGCGGCTTTGCCCGCCAGGTGGATACCGCCATGGCGCTGTTCGAACCCCTGATGATTCTGGTGATGGGCGCCGTGGTGCTGTTCATCGTGCTGGCGGTGCTGCTGCCGATCATGCAACTCAACCAGGGCCTGCAACTGTGACGACAAGGAGTATTGCCATGCAGCATCGACGTAATCGCCAACGCGGTTTTACCCTCATGGAGATCATGGTGGTGATCTTCATCATCGGCCTGCTGATTGCCGTGGTTGCCCCCAGCGTGCTGGGCAACCAGGACAAGGCCATGAAGCAGAAGGTGATGGCCGACCTGGCTACCCTGGAGCAAGCGCTGGACATGTATCGGCTGGACAACCTGCGCTTTCCCAGCAGTGAACAGGGCCTGGCCGCGCTGGTGAAAAAGCCGGCCCAGGAGCCGCTGCCACGGGCCTGGCGCAGTGACGGCTATGTACGCCGCCTGCCGCAAGACCCGTGGGGCACCCCTTACCAGTACCGTATGCCGGGCGAGCATGGCCGGGTCGATGTGTACTCGCTGGGCGCCGATGGCCAACCGGGCGGCGAAGGTCAGGACGCCGACCTGGGCAACTGGGCGCTGTAACCGGTGCGTGGTCAGCGGGGTTTCAGCCTGATCGAGTTGCTGGTGGTGTTGGCCATCGCCGGGCTGATGACCGGGCTGGCAGTAGCCGGGTTCGGCAGTGGCCAGGTCGGTGTCGAGCAGGCTCTGCAACGGCTGGTGGCTGAGACCCGCAGCCAGGCCGCGCTGGCCAGGCATGCCGGGCAATTGCGCGGGCTGCGCTGGAATGGCCAGCGCCCGGAGTTCGTCCGGCGCGAGGGCAATGCCTGGGTGGTTGAAGCGGTCGCGCTCGGCGACTGGCCCAAGGGCCTGCACCGGACTGGCCCGTCAGCCCACAGCCCCGCCTGATGTTCACCCCCCATGGCTGGGCTCAGCCGGGCAGCGTGCGTTGGCGCTGGGCTGATGGCGGCCAGCGCTGGGCGTGGGACCGCGATGGTCGTTTGCAGGTGGCGCCATGAAGCCGCGTCAGTGCGGCTTCACCTTGCTGGAAGTGACCGTGGCCTTGGCGATTGCTGCCGTGCTGGCCGTCATCACCAGCCAGGTTCTGCGCCAGCGCCTGGCGGTGCAGGAAAACCTGCAGCAGCACCGCCTTGGCCTGCTGTGCGCGCGCGAGCTGCAAACCCGCTTTGCCGTCGAACAGTATTGGCCTGCTGCCAATCAGGTGAATGGCGAGCTGAGCCAGGGCGGCTTGCCATGTCATTGGCAACTGCAACTGCGCCGTACCGGGGTGCGCGACTTACGCCGTGGTGAACTGCGGCTTTTCGCCGACCGCGACCAGCGCCTGCCGTTGGGCCAGTACACCGTGTTTCTGGAGCGCCCATGAAACGCTACCAGGCGGGCCTGACCCTGATCGAACTGATGGTCGCCCTGGCCCTGACCGCCTTGCTTGGCATCATGCTCGCCGCCTTGGTCAATGGCTGGCTCAAGGTGCGCGAACGCCTGCTGGTGACCACGCAGGAAAGCTCGGTGCTGGAGTTCTGCCTGGCCCTGGAGCGGCGGTTCGACAGCCCGGTACTGCGCCGGGTCTACGACCAGCGCCTACCCCTGGCCAGCCGCTGGCTGGACTGGCAGCCCGCCAGCCACCAGTTGCTGTGGGTCGCCAGCACCGGCCTACCCGCAGCCGAAGGCGGATCGCGCCTGCAACGCCAGCGCCTGCGCTTCGAGGCCCGTGAGCAGCGCCTGCTGCTGGAAAGTTCGGCCGACCTTTACGCCGCCGCTGCCCCTCGATGGATACAGCGTGAACGGCTCGACCGGGTCAGTGCAATGAATGTTCTGTACTACCAGGGCGGCCGCTGGCTGGCCTGGCCTTCCGATCAACCGGCGCACCCCGGCCGTGGTGTGCGCCTGGAACTGCAGCGTGATGGAGCCCCTTATGTCTGCACCTTCGCCCTCCCATGGGGGCGCTCATGAAACGTGAATGGCGGCGGCCGTCGGCCCAGCCATGGCTATTGCTGCGGCCGGGCGGGGTCTGGCAGTGGGCACTGGTCAAGGGCGGTATCGTGCAATGTGATGGGCAGGGTGAGCCGCCGGCAAACCTGCAGGCGCGTATTGCGTTGGTCCTGCCTGCCGAGGCCTGCAGCCATTTCCGCGTGCCGGCCCCGCCCGGCCTCAAGCGCGAAGAATGGCCGTTGCTGCTCGAAGACCGCCTGCTACAGGCCACGGATGAGGTGGCCTGTGCCTGCCTGGCCCGTGAGCCCGGGCACCTTCGCCTGTTGGTCGTGGCGCGTCAGCAATTGGACGACTGGCGCGGGCAATGTGCTGAATGGGGTTTGCAGGTGGAGCGTTGCTGGGCCGAGTTGCAGTTACTGCCATTGCCCGAGGCAGGGGGCGCCTGGTTATGGCAACGCACCCCCGGCATGTCCTTGTACAAAGGGCTGAGCGAAGACGGGCAGGAACACTGGCTGGCTTGGCCAGATGCCTTGGGTAACGCGCCGTCGCACCCGTGGGACGAGTTGCACAAGACATCGCTGAGCGGTAACTGGCCAACTGCGTTTGCATCGCTCGACTCACTGCCTGGCCTGTTCGATCGCGACCGCAAGGCGCGCGCTTTGCCGGTGCCGTCCCGCCAGCAACAGCGGCTGCTTGCGGCTTGCCTGGTGCTGGCAGCGGTTTGGGCGGGGCTTTGGTTGAGCCAGCAATGGCGCCAGGCGCAACTCTGGCGCAGCCAGGTCATTGCCGTGACTGGCGAGCAAGCCAGCCCCCGGCATGCCGCACAGGCACTCAAGGGCCTGCGCGAGCGTGCGCTGCAACAGCAACTGCGCACCCGTCAGCTGGACGACCTGCAAGTACGTTTGCAGGCCTGGATGCGTGAAAACCCCGGTTGGCGCCTGCAGGCGGTGCGTTTCGATGGACAACGCTGGCACCTGAGTCTGGCAGGCGAGGGCAGTACGCCGCCATGGAGCGACATGGCCGCTGCCGCTGGCGCCACGGTGCAGATTCAAGGCGACCAAGTGATCTTCGACCTGGGAGCGGCCTCATGAACCGGGACTGGCTGCAGCGTCATCGCTTGACGTTTGCCTGGGCATTGATTGCCCTGTTGCTGGCCTTCCTGGCCCTGCGCGCAGGCGTCGAGCAGTGGCGCGAGCTCAGCCTGTGGCGCGGGCTGGCCGAACAGGCCGCCGGCCTGCACGGCGGGCCGGGGTTGAGCCTGGAGCGGTTGCGCCAGTCGGCCCATGCGCGGCAGATCGAGCTGGCCGACGTCGATGCCCAAGGCAACGCCTGGCAGTTGCGCGGCGAGGTGGCCGATGAGCAAGCGCTGCAAGGGTGGTTGCAGAGCTTGCGTGCAGAAGGCGTTCAGACCTTGCAATGGGGGCTGGAGCAGCATGGCAAGGGGTTGCAGTTCGACGTGGTGGTGCAGCCATGAGGCGCGGCAGCGTGGTGTGGATGTGTTTGGTTTTCGCACTGACATTGCTCGTGGAACTGCCTGCCGATTGGTTGGCGCGCGGGCTTGGCCTGCCCGCGCGTGATGTCAGTGGCAGCCTGTGGCAAGGCCAGGCGCAGCAGTTGGGGCCACTCGGGCCGTTGCGCTGGACAGTACAGCCTTGGCGCCTGCAGGCAAGCGCACAGTTGGGCTTGCAGGGCCAAGGCTGGCACCTGCGCGGCGAAGGTTGGCCGTGGCGTTGGCGGCTGGAAGCAGCAGCCATGGGCCCCCAGGCAACTGTACACATGGATTATCGGTTGGCCGGGCAGTGGCAGGGCACGCTGCGTATGCAGGGGGCGGGCAGCGAGTGTCAAGCCAGCGAAGGCCGGCTGACAGTGGCTGATCTTGCCCTGAGCGAGCCATGGTCGCTGGGCTTGGGGCAGGGTTGGCTGGAAATGGATTGCCGCAGCGGCTGGCACCTGCGCGGGCAGTTGGCGCAGCCGGGGCAGCATCAATTGAGCGTGGATGCCGACCTGCCCGGGGGCCGGGCACAGGTGCTGTTCGAGCTGCAGCCAGAGGCGGCGTTGACCCCATTGTTGCGGGGCGCCCAATGGCTTGGGCCACAGGCACTGGTGGGGCAGCGAGACCTTCGCTGGTAGGCGACAAGGTTGCTACTGCATGGCGACACTGTCGATGCGGAAGCAACCTTGCGTTGGGTCGCGCTTGTGGCTATTGCTTCTTGCCCTGCACACTCGAAGCCCATTGCTCGCTGCGGCTATGCCCACTGGTTCTCAACAACCCAAGGTCCAGCGCATTCTCGCCATCCGCTGCCCCTTTGCCCTTGGCCATATCGGCGATTGCCGTGCCCAGGTCCACCGGTGAGTTGGACGCATCGATCGATACGTCCCGGCGATAGTCATTACCGCTCAGCGTTTCTTGAGTGATCGAGTCGGCGTCGAGCCCCACGGCGCCCCTGGCCGACTGCAAACGTGCCCCCACCAGATGAGCGTTGCCACCCACCTGCAGGTCGATACCATCGCTGCCTTTGAGCGTGGCCTGATGGGCCACGCTGTCACGCTGCACGTGCGAAACGTCGAGGCTTAGGGTCGGCGAGAGCCCTGGGTCTGCCTTGCTCAAGGCGGAGCCGGCTTTTTTCTCGACCTTGCCCCCCAGAGGCCCGGCCACCGAAGTGGCCGCGTTGACATAGCCCTGCGGGTTTTTCTCCTGGCTCAGCCTGGCATCCCCTTTGACGCTCAGGGTGTCGACGCGGTCCTTGCGGCTGGCGATACGCAGGTCACCGTCGATCACGCCACCAATATGCCCCGCTACCAGGGTGGCGCCTTCGATGCGGGTATCGCCGCGGCTTTGCAGGTCGATGCGCTCGGCGCGCAGGTCATTGGCATTCCAGGTGAGGTTGTCGCGCTTGTCGAACTCTACCTTGAGGCGGCCATGCAGGCCGCGGGTATCCAGCGCGCCCTTGGCCATGTCGAAACCGGCGCCGGCGGTGATGTCGAGGTTGTCGCGTCGCTCCTGGTTGGAAGAGGCTTCCACCAGCATGCCGCCGTTCGAAGCGTCGAGGGTCATTCGTTCGGTCGAGGCCTGAAGGCCTTGCAGGTGCAGGGCGATATCCTCGCGGGCGTTGCTGCTCAGGGTCAGTGCGCCGTTGCTGGCAAACTGGGCATCAATCGCCTGGTGTGCATTTTCTTCCTGTTTGCCGTGGCTGAAGTGGCCACCCAATGCTCCCCCTTGGTCGTGCCTGCCTTGACCGCCAGCTCCAGGCCGCCGCCCAGCTTGGCGCCTGTGGCTTGCTGGGTATTGCTGGCGGCCTTGACCCGCAGTTGGCCGCCGCTCTGCACCAGGATGTCGCCAACCTTGGCCTCGCGGCTGCCAATGCGGGTACCTTCGAGCAGCAGGTCGGCACCGCTGGTCAGTCGCACCTCGCCCTTGGCGTCGACTTGTGCCACTTGAGCCGTGCTCTGCGTGCTCAGCGTTTGACTGTGGTCGAGATAGCCACGGCCATTGACGCCGGTGCTGCCCGGACGGTTGCCAACTTTGGCCCAGGCATTGCCATCGAGCTGGCGTGACTGTTGTTCGGCCTGGTCGGTCGCCTGTGACAAGGTTAGAGAGCCAGCACTGTGCATGACCACGCTACCTTCGCCGCCATCGATGCGGGCCCCTTCGTAGCGGCCATCGCTGCCCAGCTGTACCTGGATACCCTGTTGCCCGTACAGGCTGCCGGGCACGGCGGTGCAGGCGATATCCTTGCTTTCCAGCGACCCTCCCTGGCCAGCGGCGCGTACGTTCAGGTCCTCGCCGGTGCTGGTGTCCAGGCGCACGTCGCCGCCATAGGCCAGGCGTTGCACGGTCACTTCCTGGGTGTTCTCGGCCGCGTGCATCTGGTGCTGCTGCGCCTCGATCTGCAGCGCGCCGGCGTTGGCCTGCCAAGCTGTTCCCTGGTCTGCGAGGGTGTCGGCCTTGACCTCGACCTTGGCCCCGGAAAACTCGCTCACCCGAGCCAAGCTGCGACGCTGGTTTTCCAGGCGCTTGAGGTGTTCGACGGTCATGTCGGCACCGATGCTGGGTGGCGCCATGGCATCTTCGGGCGAGGCTTGCTGGAAGCGTGCGGCTTCCTCACCCAGCACCAGGCGTTCGATGGGGCGGGTAAGGTCGCGGTACTCGACACTGGCGCCCAGGCTGGCAGACCAGTTGTCACGGCTTTGCTCATGTTCCTGGGTATCCTGCAGCGCGCGGTTATCGATGCGTTCGGCGGTCACCTGCAGGGAGTTGCCGGCCTCGACGTGCGCGGTCTCGGTGAGCAGTGCATCACTGCGCAATTTCAGATCGCCGCTGGCCTGCAACGCGCTGCGCTGCACCTTGCTCTCGCGCTCGGTCTGCACCTCACGGTTGTGATGGCCTTCGAACAAACTGCCCAAGCGGTCGATGCCGCCGGTTACCGTCAACCCGCCACCGCTATGGGTGGTAGTGGTGGTCGCGTCACGCTCATTACGGGCCGCACCCAGCGTCACTTCCTGAGCCTGTACGTCGAGGTCGCCGGCAGTGGCCTGGACCTTGCTGCCCTTGACCTGCAGGTGCGCGCCACTGTTCATGCCCACCGAGGCGCCCTTAAGCTCACTGGCAACCTGGTGGGTGGTGCGCTGCTTGCTGGTGCTGTTGGCGACCTCATATGCCACGCCAGCCGCGTACTGGCGGGATTCTGGCTTGCCATCCTCGGCTTCCTGGGTTTGCCTGGCGCTGGCCGTGAAGCCGCGTTGCTGGTCGCGGGTTTCGCGTTCATCGACCGATTGTGCACTGCCAATCAGCAGGTCGCCTTTGGCCTCCACTTGCAGGTGTTTGCCCGCTTCGACCTTGGCGCCCTGAATGCGCAATTCTTCGGCACTGGCCAGGCGCAGGTTGCTGGCCGAGCTGACGTCGCTGACCAGCACCTGCTGTTTGCGGTCTGTACCTTCGTGTTCGCTGCCAATCAGGCCGAACAGTTTGCTGTCGCTGGAGCGGTTGGTGGAGGTGCTGCTGGCGTGGTCTGCCTCGATGGCCAGCGAACCTTTTTCGCTGTAGAGCACGGCGTCCTGCTTGCCGTGCACGCTGCTGCCGGTGATAGCGACCTGCTCGGCAGCCACGGTGAGCTTGCCCTCGCTGGCGACCGTGCTGCCTGCAACGGCCTTGCCCTCGGTGTCCTTGCCTTGGCGATCACCAAAGAAGGTGCCCGATACCAGGTCGCCGCGATAGTCGCGTTTGGTTCCGCGTTCCTGCAATGTGGTGGTGCCGATGTCTGCCTGTTTTGCCTGGATGGCCAAATCGCCGCGGCTGTGCAGGCTGCTGCCTTGCACATCGAGCTTGCCGCTTGCCTTGATCGCCATGTGCTTGGCGCCGAGCGTACTGCCCTTTGCGGTTTCCTTGAGCTGGTCGGTATCGCTGTCACCGCGCCATAAATCCTTGCGGTGGCGCACCTGCTCTTCAGTGCGCTGGCTATCGATGCCGGCCACGATGTCCAGGCCGGCGCCACTGTCGACGATCAGCTCGTTGCCTGCGTCCACCTTTGCTGCAGCCAGGCGCATGTCCTCGCCAGACTGCAACAGCACGCTGTCGCTGCCCTGCAATTGACTGCCCTGCTGCTGTTGGTGAGTGGTGGTGGTTTTGCGGCTGTAGGTTTCGCGGGTGATGAACAAGAACTTCTTGTTCCAGCTGTCGTTGTTGTGCTCGATGTGCTTGCGGGTCTGGGCGTCCAGTGTGAGCTTCTTGCCGGCGCGGGCTTCGATGCTTGCGGCCTGGCCGTTGACCGCATCAAGTATCAGGTCATCGGCAGCGGTGAGTTTCAGTGTACCGCGCTCGCTACGTAGCTCGGTGGGGTTGTCGACGTTGCCGCTGATATGCAAACCGCCTGCCGATTGGATGTCGACGCCCTCGGTGCCCATGACCTGTGATGCCCCCATGCGCACTCCCGCGCCTTCGGCAGTGCTCACCACACGGATACGCCCAGCGCGCATTGCACCGAACAGGCTGGCATCAATGCTCGAAGAGGGGCTGGGCAGGTGTTCCACAACGTCGCCACTGCGACTGTCCACACGGTTGCGACCAACCGTGATGTTGAGCGCTTCGCCGGCCGTGAGCAGGCCTTTGCTGTCCACGCGCGGTGCAATCAGCTCGAGCGCGCCACTGGCATTGCTCTGGCCATTTTCCAGTACCTGGAGGGTGCTGCTGGCCGTGAGTGTGTCCAGGTATTTGAGCTGCTGCTCTTCGAAAGCCGGGGTTCCCACCACGAAGCCAGCACGGGTGGTGTTGATGAAGCTGCCGCCATTGAGGGTGATGCCATTGGGGTTGGCCAGGATGTAGTCGGCCGGGCGCCCGAAGATTTCCTGTGGCCCTTCGATCAAGGAGGCGTTGCGGCTGACCACTTCGTTGAGGATGGTCGAGGCGGCCTGGCCCTGAAACTGCGGGTTGGCCGCCAGGGCACCGGCCAGCTGCGACCGCCCGGCCTCGGTGGCGTTGTTCAACACCAAGCCAGGGGTGCCAACGTTGTAGTCGATGAACTGGTTGTGCGACAGCCCGCTGGCGTTGGGCGGCACGATGTCGATGACCGGTACCCCATGGCCGTTGTGGATGATCGGGGTGCCTGCCGGGCCGGCTGTTGCATCCAGGCCGTTCTGGGCCAGAGCGGCGCTGGGGCCCAGCAACGTGAGGAAGATGGACCAGCGCAAGATATTTGGGCGGATAGGTGGTAACTGCGAGAGTGTTTGCATTTTCTCGTTCTCTTTGTTGTGGGTGAATCAGATGTTCAGGGTCCAGTCCATTACCCAGAAGCCGGGCTCCAGCAGTGGGCGGGGCAGGTCGCTGGTGTACAAGGCGCGTTGATAGTCCAGGCGCAGGCGACTGCCGGGCAGGCTCAGTTCCAGCCCAGCGGCGGCCCCGGCCAGGCGCTGTGACGGTTTGCCTTCGGCCGTGCGGGCCCAGCCCAGGTCCAGGCCGATGTAGGGGCGTACCTCGATGGGATAGGCCCAGGTCAGGGGCAGCGGTTGGCTGAGCGTGTTGCGCCAAACCGCGCTGCTGGCGCCGGAGTAGGTGCGCTGGCGAAAGCCGCGCACAGCCGAGTCGTCACTGACCAGCAACTGTTCGACGGCAGGCAAGGGGTCATGGCTGTACTGCACACCCAGCTCGCTCTGCCAGCGCCACGGGGCAGGGGCCGGGCCCTGACGCAAATGCAGCAGGTTGGCGCGGTACTTGCGAAAGTTCGGGCGCAGGCGTTGCGCACCCAGCGGCGAGCGGTCAGCGCCCAGGGCGTCGATGCCTTGAGCAACCCCGAAGTAGCCATTCCACAAGCCCTCTTCGAGCCACAACAGGTTGATACCGGCCTCTACCGAGGCCAGTGTCGGGCTCTGCTGGACGATGACCGCGCCAGCGCTGCGGTTGATCAGTTGCTTGCGGTCCAGGCGGATGCTGGCGCTGAGCATGCCTTGCTGGTTGCGCCACAACACCCGCTCGACACTCAGGCCCTGGTAACTGCTGCTGCCGTCGGCCGCCTTGTCGCTGTGGGGAAGTGGCGCCCGGTAGCGTAGCTGGCTGGCGCTGAGCGCAACGGTCCAGGCGCCGTAGGGGATGCTGTAGTACAGCGACACACCCTGGCTTTGCCCAGGCGCTTCGAGCACCGTTGTGGTCATCGACAGGCGCAGGTCGTCATTGATGCCCAAAGGGCTGTCCAGGCCAATGCCGAGGTTGATGCGGTGGCGGCCGGTCAATTCGCTGCCACGGTTGTCGAAGCGGCTGTCCAGGTGCCAGCGTGAAGCCACTTTGTGTGGCTGCACGACAACGCGGGTACCGCCCTGCAGTTCGCCGGGCAGCAGAGCGGCACCCAGCTCGTAGGCGCGCAGGCGGTTGAGTTGGTCCAGGCCTTGCTCAAGGTCCGGCAGGTACAGGGGCTGCCCAAGCAGGCCGGGGAATGCATTGGCGAGGGACAAGGGTAGGTCGGGGCCTGCCAGTTCAATGGACTCGACAAAGCCTTCGACAATGACGATATCCAACGGTGCACCGTCTTCTGGCAGTTGCCGCAGGTAAGGCCGGCTGGTCGGGTAGCCGGCCTGCACGTAGCGCAGGGTGATGGCTTTCAGTAGCCGGTTGATGTCGGCGATGCCCATGCAGGCAGGGGTGAGGGCACGGATGGTTGGCGCCAGCGCTGGGTTCGAAAGCTGCTGGTTGCCGGCCACGCGCACGCCATCGACGGCCCAGCAGCGAGCGTGGTGCGGGAGGGCGGCAGTGGTGTCGCTGGGGGCGGTTGGGGCGGGTATACGCTGCCAGCGCTCAAGACGCTGCTGTTGCTCCAGCTGTCGCAGCCCATGCTGTTGGTCGCGCAACTGCTGGCTGGCTGGGTCGTCGGCCAGCGCCTGGGTGATGGACAGCACGCCTGACAGGCAAAAGGCTGGCAGCCAACGGGCGATGCGGTGAATCAGGCACGGCATTGAAGCACCCCGCAAATGATGTACGGTTTTCGTACTCGTCTGCGTGGATGCTAAGAATTAAGTCATTCGCCTGGATGCAGTACCCTGCCTAAGCGCTTGTCAGGCAAGTTCTCGCAAAGTCGCGGGAAGATTCCTACAACCTTTGCTGGAAGGCCCTATATCAGGGCCGGATCTCGATCAGCGTCCCATCGCGTACCAGTTCCCATACTTCCTGCATGTCGCGGTTACGCATGGCAATGCAGCCATCGGTCCAGTCCAGGGTATGGAAGTACCATTCCGGGTATTCATCGTTGATCGGCGTGCCATGGATCATGATCATGCTGCCGGCACTCACCCCTTCACGGGTAGCGCGGGCGGCATCGCTGATGTTCGGGTAGTTGATGTGCATGGCCAGGTTGAAGCGGTCGCTCTGCTTGCGCCAGTCCAGCCAGTACAAACCCTCGGGGGTTTTCTTGTCGCCCTCGCGCTCCTTGGCGCCCTTGGGCTGCTTGCCAAGCGAGATACGGTAGGTTTTCAGCGGCTCGCCACGGCTGATCAACTGCAGGCGGCGCTCGGACTTGATTACCAGCACCTTGTCGATCAACGGCTGCATGGCCTGCTGCGAAGGCGAGGGCGTTTGCGCTGCCGGCACGGGCTTGCGGATGATGGTCTCGGTGAAGGCCGCTTGGGACACCGAGGTAACGCAAAGGCAGAAAAGGGCAAGCAACCAGCGCATGTAACGGTATCCCTGAAGGCTTCTTCTATGTAGAGGTGGTGGTCGTGACGCTCATCGGCGGCAGGTATTCATGACCTATGGGGTAATGCTGCCCGAGGCGGTCGCGATAGTAGCATTCTAGTGTGCGCGTGACGGTGCGGAAAGCCAGCTCGCCCCACGGTATCTCATGTTCTTCGAACAAGCGCACCTCCAGGCTTTCGACACCGACGGCGAAGTCCAGGTCCGTCAATTCGGCGCGGAAGAACACATGCACCTGGTTGATGTGCGGCAAATCGAACAGTTGATACAGCGACGTTGGCCCGACCCTGGCGCAGGCTTCCTCGACGGTTTCGCGACGGGCGGCCTGGTCGAGGGTTTCGCCGTTTTCCATGAAACCGGCGGGCAGGGTCCAGAAGCCCCGACGCGGCTCGATGGCGCGCCGGCACAGCAGCACCTGGCTGCCCCAGGTCGGCAATACACCGGCAACGATATTGGGGTTTTGGTAGTGGATGGTCTGGCAAGACTCGCAGACATACCGCAGGCGGCTGTCGCCCTGGGGGATCTGTTGAGTGACCGGTTGGCCGCACGCGCTGCAGAATTTCATGTGTAGATCCTTATGTTCACGGCTATCTTGGCGCGGCCACCGTGCCGCCGCAAGCGCTGGGGCTTGGGTGCTTCGCGGCTTTCGTGCATCATGCAAGACAGGCCTTGGACATGAGCGTGCGCAATGCTGGACGAGCTACTTCGCCGAATGAGCAACCATCACCCCGCATCACTGGAAACCGACCGACGGTTTCCCGAAGCGGCGGTTCTCTTGCCCATTACCCGCAGCGAAGCGCCCGAACTGGTATTGACCCTGCGCGCCAAGGGGCTGTCTACCCACGGCGGTGAAGTCGCCTTTCCCGGTGGTCGGCGTGACCCGGAAGACCCAGACCTGGTATTTACCGCCCTGCGTGAAGCCGAGGAAGAGATCGGCCTGCCGCCTGGCCTGGTAGAGGTGATCGGCCCGCTCAGCCCGCTTATTTCACTGCATGGCCTGAAAGTGACACCATTCGTCGGGCTTATCCCCGACTTCGTCGAATACCGCGCCAACGACGCCGAAATCGCGGCAGTATTCACCGTACCGCTGGAGTTCTTCCGGCAGGACCCGCGTGACCATACCCACCGTATCGATTACCAGGGACGTAGCTGGTATGTGCCAAGCTATCGCTACGGTGAATACAAGATCTGGGGGTTGTCGGCGATCATGATCGTCGAGCTGGTCAACGTGCTGTTCGATGCCGGCATCAGCTTGCACCAGCCCCCTGAGCGTTACATCAAAAACTGAACGGGGCCTACCCCGTCGTCTGCGTTGCAGCCTGAGGAGCGTTCATGAAATACCGCCTGGGTAACCTGCGCGTCGAAACCCACCCCACCAGTTGGGCTGCCCCCAATGCCACGCTGATTGGCAACGTGCGCCTGCAAGCCGATGCCAGCGTGTGGTTCGGCGCGGTGCTGCGCGGCGATAACGAGCTGATCGACATCGGCGAGGGCAGCAACGTGCAAGATGGCACGGTAATGCACACCGACATGGGCTCACCGCTGACCTTGGGCAAGGGGGTGACCGTTGGTCACAACGCCATGTTGCATGGCTGCACGGTAGGCGACTACAGCCTGGTGGGTATCAATGCCGTCATCCTTAATGGTGCGCGCATTGGCAAGCACTGCATCATCGGCGCCAATGCACTGATCCCCGAGGGCAAGGAAATTCCAGACGGTTCGCTGGTGATGGGCTCGCCGGGCAAGGTCGTGCGCGAATTGACCGAGCAGCAGAAGCGCATGCTGGAAGCCAGCGCCGCGCATTACGTGCACAATGCCCAGCGTTATGCACGTGAGTTGGTGGTTGATGATGAGTGAAAGGGTAGAGCGGCCGGTGGCCTCGCCGTGCGTCAGCATTTGCGCGCTGGATGAGCAGGATATCTGCACCGGGTGCCAGCGTACCGTGGCCGAAATCGGCCGCTGGGGGCGGATGGACAATGACGAGCGCCGGGCGGTGCTGAAGTTGTGCCATGAGCGCGCAGTACAAGCCGGGCTCGTCCTCTAGGCGCGGCGTTGCCTGTCGAGGGGGCTAGCGGTACTCTGTAGGGCTTGCCCACAGATGACCCGCCATGTTCTATCTGATTGCCTATATCAGCAGCGTAGTGCTGATCAACTACGCCTTCTCCAGTGCCCCGCACCTGGACATCATCTGGTCTGCCTGGGGCGGCCTGGTATTCATCCTGCGCGACATGGTGCAGACCCGCTTCGGTCACGGTGCCCTGGTCGCCATGCTGGTGGCGCTGGTGCTGTCGTATGTCACTTCCGAGCCGGCCATCGCGCTGGCCAGTGCCACTGCGTTCTTCATCTCCGAGCTGATCGACTGGCTGGTGTTCAGCATCACCCGTCGGCCGCTGCGCGATCGCCTGTGGCTGAGCTCGGCGCTGAGTATTCCGGTGGACACCTTCATCTTCTTCGGCATGATCGGGGCCTTGACCCCGGCGGTGGTCGGCACGGCCATGGCCTCGAAGTTCGCCGGTGTCACCGCCGTGTGGCTGGCCATGGCATTTCGCGCCCGGCGGGCTGCCGTCGCGGGTTGATGGTGTAGAATAGCGGTCCTTTTTCAGCGGGCCACACCAAGCCTGGTGCGGCCCCGGATGCCTTCGAGGACCTGAAATGACCCGTATCGGAACCCCATTGTCGCCCACCGCGACCCGTGTACTGCTCTGCGGCTGTGGCGAGCTGGGCAAGGAAGTGGTGATCGAGCTGCAGCGCCTGGGCGTCGAAGTAATCGCCGTCGACCGTTACGCCAATGCCCCGGCCATGCAGGTGGCGCACCGCAGCCATGTGGTCAACATGCTCGATGGCGTTGCCCTGCGCGCGGTGATCGAGGCCGAGAAACCGCACTACATCGTTCCGGAAATCGAAGCCATCGCCACCGCCACCCTGGTCGAGCTGGAAAACGAAGGCTTCAACGTAGTACCGACCGCGCGTGCCACCCAACTGACCATGAACCGCGAAGGCATCCGCCGCCTGGCTGCCGAAGAGCTGGACCTGCCAACCTCGCCGTACCACTTCGCCGACACCTTCGAGGACTACGCCAAGGCCGTTGCCGACGTGGGCTACCCGTGCGTGGTCAAGCCGGTGATGAGCTCGTCGGGTAAGGGCCAGAGCCTGCTGCGCAGCGATGCCGACCTGCAGAAGTCGTGGGACTACGCCCAGGAAGGCGGCCGCGCTGGCAAAGGCCGGGTGATCGTCGAGGGCTTCATCGACTTCGAATACGAGATCACCCTGCTGACCGTGCGCCACGTGGGGGGCACCACCTTCCTCGAACCTGTCGGCCACCGTCAGGAGAAGGGCGACTATCAGGAATCCTGGCAGCCACAGGCCATGAGCCCCAAGGCGCTGGCTGAGTCGCAGCGCGTGGCCAAGGCGGTCACCGATGCCTTGGGTGGTCGCGGCCTGTTTGGCGTAGAGCTGTTCGTGAAGGGTGACCAGGTGTGGTTCAGCGAAGTGTCGCCGCGCCCGCATGACACCGGGCTGGTAACCCTGATTTCCCAGGACCTGTCGCAATTCGCCCTGCATGCCCGCGCCATTCTTGGCCTGCCGATTCCAGTGGTGCGTCAGTTTGGTCCGTCGGCCTCGGCAGTGATCTTGCCGGAAGGGCAGTCGCAGCAGACCAGCTTCGCCAACCTGGGGGCGGCGCTGAGCGAGCCCGATACCGCCATTCGCTTGTTTGGCAAGCCGGAAATCAATGGTACCCGCCGTATGGGCGTGTGCCTGGCGCGTGACGAGTCGGTGGAGCTGGCGCGGGCCAAGGCGACCCGCGCTTCGCAGGCGGTCAAGGTAGAGTTCTGATTCGACTGGGGCCGCAACGCGGCCCCAATTGCTTACAGTTCGGTATTGCGAGTCTCTTTCAGGCACAGCACAGCAATCAGGCTGATCACCGCCGCTGCCGACACATAACCCCCCACCCAACTCAAGCCGCCCATGCTCACCAGCTTCTGGGCAAAGAACGGTGCCGCCGAGGCGCCGACGATGCCGCCCAGGTTATACGCCGCCGAAGCCCCGGTATAACGCACATGAGTCGGGAACAGTTCAGGCAGCAGTGCCCCCATCGGTGCGAAGGTCACGCCCATCAGGAACAGCTCGATGGCCAGGAACAGCGCCACGCCCGTGGTCGACCCCGACGTCAGCAGTGGTTCCATGGTAAAGCCCGAAGCGATCGCCAGCAGGCCGCCCACGATCAGCACCGGCTTGCGCCCGTAGCGGTCGCTGAGCCACGCCGACAACGGTGTGGCCAGGGCCATGAACACCACTGCGAAGCACAGCAGGCCAAGGAACGTCTCGCGGCTGTAGCCCAGCGTGGTCACGCCATAGCTCAGCGAGAACACCGTGGAAATGTAGAACAGCGCGTAGCACACCACCATGGCCGCAGCGCCCAGCAAGGTTGGCAGCCAGTATTTGGAGAACAGGTCGACCACCGGCATTTTCACCCGCTCATGGCGGGCAACGGCCTTGGCGAACACTGGGCTTTCTTCGAGCTTCAGGCGTACATACAGGCCCACCAGCACCAGCGCGGCGCTGAGCAGGAACGGAATACGCCAGCCCCACTCACGGAACTGCTCGTCACTGAGCACCAAGGCCAGGGTCAGGAACAGCCCGTTGGCAGCCAAGAAGCCGATCGAAGGGCCTAGCTGCGGGAACATGCCGAACCAGGCCCGCTTGCCTTCAGGGGCATTCTCGGTAGCCAGCAGGGCCGCGCCGCCCCATTCCCCGCCCAGGCCCAGGCCTTGGCCAAAACGCAGCAGGCAAAGGATGATCGGTGCCCACATGCCAATGCTGTCGTAGCCCGGCAGTACGCCGATGGCCGTGGTGCAAACGCCCATCAGCAGCAGCGAAGCGACCAGCGTCGACTTGCGGCCAATGCGGTCGCCAAAGTGACCGAACAACGCCGAGCCCAGCGGGCGGGCGAGGAAGGCGATACCGAAGGTGAGGAAGGCAGCCAGCATTTGCGCGGTGCCCGACTCGGACGGGAAGAACACCGGGCCGATCACCAGGGCTGCGGCAGTGGCGTAGACGTAGAAATCGTAGAACTCGATAGCGGTGCCGATGAAGCTGGCGGTGGCGACCCGCGCAGGCGAGTTGACCGGCGCGGCAGGCGCTTGGGCATAGGTGCTGCTTGTCATTAAGTAGGTCCCTAACAGTCTGGTCCGGCTCCATGGGCTTGGCCAGCGTCGGCGTGCAATGCAAAGGGCAGGCACGGTTGCGCGGGCGCCGGAGCGTTTTGTTGTTGTGCGCGCCCGACTGACGATAGCCCAAGGGGGATAGGGGCGGGGCGGGCACTGTTCGGGGTGTTGAAGCAGGACCGCGGGGCGTGTCAGTGGAGCGGACTGGCCGTGGAGCGCCGGGTGCGGGTAGCAGGCGTGACGGCGGGGCTGGGTAAGCGTGACCCGAGTATAGCTATCGGGTCACGGTCCACACCAGTACCTTGCTGGCACAATTGTCCTCTGTTTCGAGGATTTCCAGGCGATAGCGGCCGATCTTCAGGCAAACAGCGCTCTCCGGGATGCTTTCCAGCGCTTCGGTAACCAGCCCGTTGAGGGTTTTCGGCCCACCGTCGCAGGGCAGGTGCCAGCCCAAGGTGCGGTTGATTTCACGTAACGAAGCCGTGCCGTCGATGACGAAGGTGCCATCGGGCTGCGGGTGCACGTGAGGGTTTTCCAGGCTTTGCTCGTCCTCGAACTCGCCGACGATCTCTTCGAGGATGTCTTCCAGGGTGACGATGCCCAGTACCTCGCCGTACTCGTCCACCACCACGCCCAAGCGGCGTTGTTGTTTGTGGAAGTTCAGCAGTTGCATTTGCAGGGGCGTGCTTTCGGGTACGAAATAGGGTTCGTAGCAGGCGCTGTGCAGCGCATCCAGGGTCAGCTCGGCCTTGGGCAGCAGGTGGCTGATCAGCTTGGTGTTGAGGATGGCTTCGACTTGGTTGATGTCGTTGTGGTAGACCGGCAGGCGGGTGTGGCGGCTGACGATCAACTGCTCGATGATGCGCCCGATCGGCTCGTCGAGGTTGATGCCGTCCACTTCGTTACGTGGCACCAGGATGTCGTTGACGGTGACCTTGTCCAGCGACTGCAGGCCGTCGAGCAGGCCGTGGCGAGGTGGTTCGTGTTCCTCGTCGTCGTCGAAGTCATCCGATTCCTGAGCATGCAAGGCCACGGCTGTGGGCTGTACGCGGAACGGGCGCAGCAGCAGCTTGGCGAAGCCGTCCAGCAGGTAGGCCAGCGGCTGCAGCAGGGCGAGGGGGACTTTCAGCAGGCTGGTGCCCAGGCTGACGAACGCCTGCGGGTTGCGCCGGGCCAGGCGCCGCGGCAGGTATTCGGCGAACACCAGCAAGCTGAGGGTGGCGGCCAGACCGGCCAGCCAGAAGCCGTGCTCGCCACTGTAGCGCTGGCCCACCAGGCAGGCCAGGCCCAGTACCAGCAGTTTGCCCAGGCTGGCACACAGCACCAGGGCCTGGGCTGGCAGCATGGGCTGGCCATCTTCGCCAGCGCGTTGCGTGCCATTGAGTTGCAAGCGGGCGGCATCCACGGCGGTGAACAGTGCTGACCACAACAGGGCCAGTGCCAGTGTGCCGAATAGCGGTGCGTACGGCAGGGTGTCCATGGGCGGCCGTCAGATATGCAAGATGAATTCGCGAACCAGCTTGCTGCCGAAATAGGCCAGCATCAGCAGGCAGAAACCGGCCAGCGTCCAGCGGATGGCCTTGTGGCCCCGCCAGCCCAGGCGGGTACGGCCCCACAGCAGCACGCTGAACACCACCCAGGCGACACAGGCCAGCAACGTCTTGTGCACCAGGTGCTGGGCGAACAGGTTGTCGAGGAACAGCCAGCCGGAGATCAACGAAAGCGACAGCAGGCACCAGCCGGCCCAGAGAAAGCCGAACAGCAGGCTTTCCATGGTTTGCAGCGGTGGGAAGTTGCGGATAAGCCCGGACGGGTGCTTGTTCTTCAACTGGCGGTCCTGCAGCAGCAACAGCAGTGACTGGAAAACCGCGATGGTGAACAGCCCATAGGCCAGGATCGACAACAGGATATGGGCGAGAATGCCCGGTTCTTCGTTTATCAGTGGCACCGTGCCGGGTGGTGCGAACTGCGCCAGCAACGCTGTCACCGCGCCCAGCGGGAACAGCAACAACAGCAGGTTTTCTACCGGTATGCGCAGGCAGGCCAGCAGGGTCAGGGTGATGACGGCCACGGCGATCAGGCTGGCGGCGCTGAAGAAGTCCAGGCTCAGGCCCAGCGGGGTGATCAACTGGAAGAACAGCGCGCCGGCCTGGGCCAGCACCGCGACGGCGCCCAGCAGGCCAAGCAGGCGCTTGTCGGCCTTGCGGCCCTGGGCCAGGTACGAGCCCTGGTAGATGGCCGCAGCTATATATAGGCCGGCAGCGATCAGGTTGGGGATGAGGCTGGGAGAGGAGACCATAAGTCCTGGTTGGCGAGCCTTAAAGAGACGGAGTTTGGCATAGATTCCGCTGCTCTAGGAAGACTGGTAGGCCGCGTCGCGGCATTCGCGGGTAAAGCCACCGAATATCTCCCAAGGTGTGCGCCGCCGCCGCACTTCGCTATAATCGCCGCCTTGCTGTGCCCGGCGGGTGTGTATTTCCCTGGGCGCCTGACAAACCTCGGCTTTTACTGGGCCTGAAAGGATCACCATGTTCGAAAACCTGACCGACCGCCTGTCACAGACGCTGCGCCATGTCACCGGCAAGGCCAAGCTGACCGAAGACAACATCAAGGACACGCTGCGCGAAGTGCGCATGGCCCTGCTCGAGGCCGACGTTGCCCTGCCGGTGGTCAAGGATTTCGTCAACAGCGTCAAGGAACGTGCGGTCGGCACCGAAGTCTCGCGTAGCCTGACCCCGGGCCAGGCATTCGTGAAGATCGTCCAGGCCGAGCTGGAAAGCCTGATGGGCGCGGCCAACGAAGACCTCGCACTGAACGCCGCCCCGCCTGCCGTGGTGCTGATGGCCGGCCTGCAAGGCGCCGGTAAGACCACCACCGCCGGCAAGCTGGCGCGCTTCCTTAAAGAGCGCAAGAAAAAGAGCGTGATGGTGGTGTCCGCCGACGTTTATCGCCCGGCGGCGATCAAACAGCTGGAAACCCTGGCCAACGACATCGGTGTCACCTTCTTCCCGTCCGATATCAGCCAGAAGCCGGTGGCCATTGCCGAAGCGGCCATCCGTGAAGCCAAGCTGAAGTTCATCGACGTGGTCATCGTCGACACCGCCGGCCGTTTGCACATCGACGCCGACATGATGGACGAGATCAAGGCGCTGCACGCCGCGGTCAAGCCAATCGAGACGCTGTTCGTGGTCGACGCCATGACCGGCCAGGACGCCGCCAACACCGCCAAGGCCTTTGGCGAGGCGCTGCCGCTGACCGGTGTGGTACTGACCAAGGTCGACGGTGACGCCCGTGGTGGTGCTGCGCTGTCGGTGCGTGCCATCACCGGCAAGCCGATCAAGTTCATCGGTATGGGTGAGAAGACCGAGGCTCTCGAGCCGTTCCACCCCGATCGCGTCGCTTCGCGCATTCTCGGCATGGGTGACGTGCTCAGCCTGATCGAGCAGGCCGAGCAGACCATCGACAAGGCCAAGGCCGACAAGCTGGCCAAGAAGCTGAAGAAGGGCAAGGGCTTTGACCTCGAAGACTTCCGCGACCAGCTGCAACAAATGAAGAACATGGGCGGCCTCGGTGGCCTGATGGACAAGCTGCCGAGCATCGGCGGGGTCAACCTGTCGCAGATGGGCAACGCCCAGGGCGCCGCCGAGAAGCAGTTCAAACAGATGGAAGCGATCATCAACTCCATGACCCCGGCCGAGCGCCGTGACCCTGACCTGATCAGCGGTTCGCGCAAGCGCCGTATCGCCCTGGGTTCCGGTACCCAGGTGCAGGACATCGGCCGCTTGATCAAGCAGCACAAGCAGATGCAGAAGATGATGAAAAAATTCTCTGCCAAAGGCGGCATGGCCAAGATGATGCGCGGCCTGGGCGGGATGCTGCCAGGCGGCGGTATGCCGAAGCTGTAACTTATTCCGGGTGCCTGCCTTTCGTCGGGCTGGCGCCCAGAACCCCCGCTGTAGTGGGGTAACGGCCGCGGATTTCGCGGCACAACCGGCAAATCTGGACGGTAGGGCATGGCCTTGCCGAAAAAGTCATTTGCAAATGTCCGTGTATTCCCCGAGAATATGCGGCCTTTTGGGCACCCGTGTGCCTATTTGGCATTCAGATTTGCAGTACCAGCTGCTGTATCAACTGCAGCACCGACTATAGGAACGATGTTCACATGGTAACCATCCGTCTGGCCCGTGGCGGCTCGAAAAAGCGCCCATTCTACCACCTGACCGTGACCAACTCGCGTAACGCCCGTGATGGCCGTTTCGTTGAGCGCGTAGGTTTCTTCAACCCGATCGCTGCTGGCGCCGAAGTTAAACTGTCGGTCAACCAAGAGCGCGTCACCTACTGGCTGAGCCAGGGTGCACAGCCGTCTGAGCGTGTTGCTCAGCTGCTGAAGGAAGCTGCCAAGGCCGCTGCCTGAACAGTATGAACGCGACGCCAGAAAAGGCTGACGACCTGATCGTCGTTGGCAAGATTTTTTCGGTTCACGGCGTTCGCGGCGAGGTGAAGGTGTATTCCTTTACCGATCCGATTGAAAACCTGTTGGATTATCCGCGCTGGACGCTTCGGCACGAAGGCAAGGTAAAGCAGGTCGAGCTGGTCAGCGGTCGTGGCTCCCAAAAGGGCCTGGTCGTGAAGCTCAAAGGCCTCGAAGATCGCGATGAAGCCCGTCTTCTGAGCGGTTACGAAATCTGCATTGCGCGGAGCCTTTTGCCCAACCTGGCTGCCGACGAGTACTACTGGTACCAGTTGGTCGGTCTGAAGGTCATCAACCAGGACGAACACCTGTTCGGCAAGGTCGATCACCTGTTGGAGACCGGTGCGAACGATGTAATGGTGGTCAAACCCTGCGCAGGCAGCCTGGATGATCGCGAGCGTCTGTTGCCCTATACGGCGCAATGCGTGCTGGCAATCGACCTGGAAGCAGGCGTGATGCGGGTTGAGTGGGACGCGGACTTCTAAACGATGGGTAACCTTCGCGTAGACGTCATCACGTTGTTCCCCGAGATGTTCTCGGCCATCACGGAGTACGGCATTACCAGCCGCGCGGTGAAACAGGGGTTGCTTCAGGTAACTTGCTGGAACCCGCGGGACTACACCACAGATCGTCACCACACGGTAGATGATCGGCCGTTTGGCGGTGGTCCGGGCATGGTGATGAAAATCAAGCCTCTGGAAGATGCCCTGGTTAGCGCCAGGCAAGCGACCGGAGCTGCGGCAAAGGTGATCTACCTTTCGCCACAAGGCCGCAAGCTGACTCAGCAGGCGGTCAAAGGCCTGGCCGAACAGGAATCGTTGATCCTGATCGCCGGTCGTTATGAAGGCATCGACGAGCGCTTTATCGAGGCTCATGTCGATGAGGAGTGGTCGATTGGCGACTATGTGCTTTCCGGTGGCGAGCTGCCGGCCATGGTACTGATCGATGCGGTTACGCGGCTGCTGCCCGGAGCTTTAGGGCATGTGGACTCGGCGGAAGAAGATTCCTTCACCGACGGTCTGCTCGATTGCCCGCACTACACCCGACCTGAGGTGTATGCGGATCAGCGTGTTCCCGACGTGTTGCTAAGTGGCAACCATGCACATATCCGGCGTTGGAGGATGAAGCAGTCCCTTGGTAGGACCTTCGAACGACGCGCCGATCTTCTGGAAAGTCGCTCGCTTTCTGGAGAAGAGAAGAAGCTGCTCGAGGAATATCTCCGCGAGCGGGACGATAGTTAAACGTATCGATGGTGGATCACGTATCCATCTTAGGAGCACAGCATGACCAACAAGATCATCCAGCAGCTCGAAGCCGAGCAGATGAGCAAGGAAATCCCGACCTTCGCACCAGGCGACACCGTTGTCGTTCAGGTTAAAGTGAAGGAAGGTGAGCGTTCCCGTCTGCAGGCGTTCGAAGGCGTCGTTATCGCCAAGCGTAACCGCGGTCTGAACAGCGCCTTCACCGTGCGCAAGATCTCCAGCGGCGTTGGCGTAGAGCGTACCTTCCAGACCTACAGCCCGCAAATCGACAGCCTGGCCGTGAAACGTCGTGGTGACGTGCGTAAAGCCAAGCTGTACTACCTGCGCGACCTGTCCGGCAAAGCCGCTCGCATCAAGGAAAAACTGTCCTGAGTACAGTTTGCCCGGTGGCCGAGGCCGCCTAGCGAGAAAAAAGCAGCCTTCGGGCTGCTTTTTTGCGTTTTGAAACCCCGAAGATGTGATTGCCATGACTACCCGAGACCAGGAAATCCAGCGCCGCACCGAGCTGTCGGTGACCCGCGTGACCAAGGCGGTGTTCCCCAACACCACCAACCACCACAACACCCTGTTCGGCGGCACCGCACTGGCCTGGATGGACGAAGTGTCGTTCATCGCCGCCACGCGCTTCTGCCGCCTGCCGCTGGTGACCGTTTCTACCGACCGCATCGACTTCAAGCACCCGATCCCGGCGGGCTCGATCGTCGAGCTGGTGGGGACGGTGATCAAGGTCGGCAATACCAGCTTGCAGGTGCAGGTGGATGTGTTTGTCGAGAACATGTACCTGGACGGCCGTGAGCGGGCGATCCATGGGGTGTTCAGCTTCGTCGCCATCGACGAGGACAAGCGCCCGGTGCCCGTGCTGCCAAGCGCCTGAAGATCAGGGTTCTGGCGCTGGCTCGATCAACGCCACCAGGGTCCAGCCCGGTTGCGGCTGCAGCGGGTTGTCGGGGCTGGCTACATGCACCCAGCCATGGCCATCGCGGGCGAACAGCAGGAGTGCACGTTCGCCATGCAGTGCCTGGTAGGCATCCCAGCCAAAGCCTTCGGTGAGGTTGGTGCTGTACAACTCGGCGCCTTGATGCAGGCGGTTGGCCAGTTGCAGGTAGGTCATCGGGTTGGCCCCCAGCAGATGGCCACGATGCTCCTCGGCCGCCCGGTGCTTGTCGCTACGTTGTTTCTCCAGGCCGCTGGCCAGCACGAACAGCCGCCCGTGCCCGAAATCATGGCGAAACCTTGCGCAGGCCAGGGCATTGATTTCGCCAGCGGGAGAAAGGCCCAGCAAGTGCCCGAGGCCGACCAGGTCCAGGTGGGCATCGGCATGCTGCGAGGCGGGGTTGCCAAAATAGGTCGGAAGACCGTCCATGCGCGCAGCGCGGATGTTTTCCCAGCTGGAGTCCGTCAGCAACACCCGGCAGCCCAGCTGCTGCAGGGCTTTGGCGATGGCGCGGGCTGGTTCGTTGGCACCGACGATGAGAAACCCGCTGGGTGCTGGTTCGGCGACCTTGAGCAGGCGTGCCAGCGGCCTGGCCGTGGCGCTTTGCAGTACCACCGTGCCGATGATCACCGCGAAGGTCAGCGGCACCAGCAGCAGGGCGTCCTGGTGGCCGGCCTGGTGCAGGCGGATGGCAAAGATAGCGGAAACAGCGGCTGCGACGATGCCGCGGGGCGCAATCCAGGCCAGCAGTGCGCGCTCGCGCCAGCTGAGTGTCGAGCCCAGCGTGGACAGCCACACGTTGAGCGGGCGTGCCACCAGCTGGATCACCAGCAACAAGGCCAGCACCGCAGGGCCGAGGCCTAGCAGGGCATGCAGGTCAAGGCGCGCGGCGAGCAGGATGAACAGGCCGGAAATCAGCAGTACGCTGAGGTTTTCCTTGAAGTGCAGGATTTGTCGCACATCGACCCCGCGCATGTTGGCCAGCCACATGCCCATCACAGTCACCGCCAGCAGCCCGGATTCATGCATGATCTGGTTGGCGGCGATGAAAATGCCCAGTACCGCCGCCAGCGATGCGAGGTTGTGCAGGTACTCCGGTAGCCACTGCTCGCGCATGATCTGCCCAGCAGCCACCCGCCGGCCGCGCCCAAGGCTGTGCCGCAAAAAATCACCCCGGCAAAAGTGGTCAGGCTCTGGCTCAGCCCGTTGCCATCGGCGCTGGCGATGATGAAGCTGTACACCACCACGGCGAGTAGCGCGCCGATGGGGTCGATCATGATCCCCTCCCAGCGCAGGATGTTGGCGATCGTCGACTTTGGCCGCACCACGCGAAGCATGGGTACGATCACCGTGGGCCCGGTCACTAGGGTCAGGGTGCCGAACAGAATCGACAGCGGCCAGTCGAACCCGAGTAGCCAGTGGGTCGCCAGGGCGATCACCAGCCAGGTGAGCAGGGCACCCACGGTGACCAGGCGATGCACCACGCTGCCGATCTCGCGCCACTGCGACAGGTGCAGGGTCAGGCTGCCTTCGAACAGGATCAGTGCCACTGCCAGCGACACCAGCGGCATCAGCAACGGGCCGAACAGTGCTTCGGGATCGAGCCAGCCCAGTGCCGGGCCGGCGATGATCCCGGCCAGCAGCAGAAACAGAATCGCCGGCAGTTTCAGGCGCCAGGCCAGCCATTGGCAGGCAAGCGCGGCGGCACCGATACCGCCGACGCTGAGAAGAATCTGCTGTTCGCTCATACGGGCTCCCTATGCCTGCAGTGTTATGAAAGACTAAGCGTCAATTCGCCGTTTGCCACCGAGTCTTCATGCCCGCCCTCGATCACCCCCTGATAGACCAGTTTCTCGACGCCCTGTGGCTTGAAAAAGGCCTGTCCGACAACACCCGAGTGTCCTACCGCAGTGACCTGGCCTTGTTCAATGGCTGGCTGCAGGAGCAGGCAGTGTCGCTGCCGGATGCCGGCCGCGAGCTTATCCTCGATCACCTGGCCTGGCGCCTCGACCAAGGCTACAAGCCGCGCTCCACGGCGCGCTTCCTGTCCGGCCTGCGTGGTTTTTTCCGCTACCTGCTGCGGGAAAGGCTGGTGGCCATCGACCCGACCTTGCAGGTCGACATGCCACAACTGGGCAAACCACTGCCCAAGTCACTCTCCGAAGCCGATGTCGAAGCCCTGCTGCAGGCACCGGACCTGGGCGAAGCCATCGGCCAGCGCGACCGTGCCATGCTCGAAGTGCTCTATGCCTGCGGCCTGCGCGTCACCGAGCTGGTCAGCCTGACCCTCGACCAGGTCAACCTGCGCCAGGGTGTGCTGCGGGTAATGGGCAAGGGCAGCAAGGAGCGCCTGGTGCCCATGGGTGAAGAGGCGGTGGTGTGGCTGGAACGCTACCAGCGCGATGGCCGCGCCGAACTGCTCAACGGCCGCCCCAGCGACGTGCTGTTCCCCAGCCTGAGAGGCGAGCAGATGACTCGCCAGACCTTCTGGCACCGCATCAAGCATCATGCCCGGGTTGCTGGCATCGACAAGCCGCTGTCGCCGCACACCTTGCGGCATGCCTTCGCCACCCACCTGCTCAACCACGGTGCCGACTTGCGTGTGGTGCAGATGCTGCTGGGCCACAGCGACCTGTCGACCACGCAGATCTATACCCACGTCGCCAAGGCCCGCCTGCAGCAGTTGCACGCCCAGCACCACCCGCGTGGATGAATGTTTTTCATGTTCCGCCGGCCGGTCCTTGCCAGCCCCTTCACCGGCAGCGTGATGTGGTAGGCTTGGGCGGTTTGCACCAAGGGCCGCACGGTCACCGCGTATTTTCCGCAGGTGGCGCCCTCCGGCCCCTGTCCGCCTTCAGGAGTTCCCATGCGCGTGACCCAGTTTTTCGCCGCCGCCGCTTTGGCGCTGGCCAGTACCTTTGCCGTCGCTGCGGCAACCGATAGCAACGCCGGTGCCGAGCAGGCCATCCGTAAATCGTTGCAGAACCTAGAGCTGGAAGTGCCCGTGGAAAGCGTGGCCAGCAGCCCCCTCAACGGCCTGTATGAAGTCAAGCTGCAGGGCGGTCGCGTGCTCTACGCCAGCGCCGACGGCCAGTTCGTGATGCAGGGTTACCTGTTCCAGATCCAGGACGGCAAGCCGGTCAACCTCACCGAGAAGACCGAACGTCAAGGCATCGCCAAGCTCATCAACGGCATTCCAGCCGCCGAGATGGTGGTTTATCCTGCCAAGGGCGAGACCAAGTCGCATATCACCGTGTTCACCGACACCACCTGCCCGTACTGCCACAAGCTGCATGCCGAAGTGCCCGAGCTGAACCGTCGCGGTATCGAAGTGCGCTATGTCGCGTTCCCGCGTCAGGGCCTCGGCTCGCCGGGTGACCAGCAGTTGCAGGCGGTGTGGTGCTCCAGCGACCGCCGTGGGGCGATGGACAAAATGGTCGAAGGTGAAGAAATCAAGGCCGCCAAGTGCACCAATCCTGTCAGCAAGCAGTTCCAGCTGGGCCAGTCGATCGGTGTCAATGGCACGCCGGCCATCGTCCTTGAAAGCGGCCAGGTCATTCCGGGCTACCAGCCGGCACCGCAAGTTGCCAAGCTGGCACTTGCCAAGTAATTCAATCAAGTACGCCGTCGTCATGGGGTGACGGCATGTTTCACGGTCGGCAAGCGTGTCGACCGTTCAATGGGGAGTTCACAGTGAAACCGGTCAAAGTAGGCATCTGTGGGTTGGGGACCGTCGGTGGCGGAACCTTCAATGTACTTCAGCGCAACGCCGAGGAGATTGCCCGCCGTGCCGGGCGCGGTATTGAAGTGGCACAGATCGCCATGCGCTCGCAGAACCCGAACTGCCAGATTACCGGTACCCCCATTACCGCTGACGTGTTCGAAGTTGCGAGCAACCCGGAGATCGACATTGTCATCGAGCTGATCGGTGGCTATACCATCGCCCGCGACCTGGTGCTCAAGGCCATCGAAAACGGCAAGCACGTGGTCACCGCCAACAAGGCGCTGATTGCCGTGCACGGCAACGAAATTTTCGCTAAAGCCCGCGAGAAGGGCGTCATTGTCGCCTTCGAAGCGGCTGTGGCCGGTGGCATCCCGGTCATCAAGGCTATCCGCGAAGGCCTGTCGGCCAACCGCATCAACTGGCTGGCCGGCATCATCAACGGCACCGGCAACTTCATCCTCACCGAAATGCGTGAGAAGGGCCGCGCCTTCCCGGACGTGCTCGCCGAAGCGCAGGCGCTGGGTTACGCCGAAGCCGACCCGACGTTCGACGTCGAAGGCATCGACGCCGCGCACAAGCTGACCATCCTGGCGTCCATCGCGTTCGGCATTCCGCTGCAATTCGACAAGGCCTACACCGAAGGCATCACCCAGCTGACCACGGCGGACGTGAACTACGCCGAGGCCCTGGGCTACCGCATCAAGCACCTGGGTGTTGCCCGTCGCACCGCCGAAGGTATCGAGCTGCGCGTGCACCCGACGCTGATCCCAGCCGACCGCCTGATCGCCAACGTCAACGGCGTGATGAACGCCGTCATGGTCAACGGTGACGCGGCCGGGTCTACCCTGTACTACGGCGCGGGCGCTGGTATGGAGCCCACCGCTTCGTCGGTGGTCGGCGACCTGGTCGACGTGGTCCGTGCCATGACCTCCGACCCGGAAAACCGCGTGCCGCACCTGGCCTTCCAGCCAGACTCGTTGTCGGCCCACCCGATCCTGCCGATTGAAGCCTGCGAAAGCGCCTACTACCTGCGCATTCAGGCCAAGGATCACCCGGGCGTACTGGCCCAGGTGGCCAGCATTCTCTCGGAGCGTGGCATCAACATCGAGTCGATCATGCAGAAGGAAGCCGAGGAGCAGGACGGCCTGGTGCCGATGATCCTGCTGACCCATGGTGTGGTCGAGCAGCGTATCAACGATGCCATCATCGCCCTGGAAGCCCTGCAGGACGTGGTCGGCAAGGTTGTGCGCATTCGCGTCGAACAGCTCAACTAACAAAATTAGTGCCGTCGGGCCGCCAGCGCGGCCCCGGCCCCAGCATCGAAGGTTTGCACCCATGCGCTATATCAGTACCCGCGGCCAGGCACCGGCCCTGAATTTCGAAGACGTGCTGCTGGCTGGCCTGGCCAGTGACGGCGGCTTGTACGTGCCGGAAAACCTGCCACGCTTCACCCAGGAAGAAATCGCCTCGTGGGCCGGTCTGCCGTACCACGAGCTGGCTTTCCGAGTGATGCGCCCGTTCGTCGAAGGCAGCATCGCCGACGCCGACTTCAAGAAGATCCTCGAAGAAACCTACGGCGAGTTCGCCCACGCGGCGGTCGCACCGCTGCGCCAGCTGAACAGCAACGAATGGGTGCTGGAGCTGTTCCACGGCCCGACCCTGGCGTTCAAGGACTTTGCCCTGCAGTTGCTCGGCCGTCTGCTCGACCACGTGCTGGCCAAGCGCAACGAGCGCGTGGTGATCGTCGGCGCCACCAGTGGTGACACCGGTTCTGCCGCCATCGAAGGCTGCCGCCGTTGCGACAACGTCGACATCTTCATCCTGCACCCGCACCAGCGCGTGTCGGAAGTGCAGCGTCGGCAGATGACCACCATCTTCGGCGACAACATCCACAACATCGCCATCGAAGGCAACTTCGACGACTGCCAGGAAATGGTCAAGGCCAGCTTCGCCGACCAGTCGTTCCTCAAGGGCACCCGCCTGGTAGCCGTCAACTCGATCAACTGGGCGCGGATCATGGCCCAGATCGTCTACTACTTCCACGCAGCGCTGCAGTTGGGCGGCCCGGCGCGCTCGGTGGCGTTCTCGGTACCGACTGGCAACTTCGGCGACATTTTCGCCGGCTACCTGGCGCGCAACATGGGCCTGCCGGTCAGCCAGCTGATCGTCGCCACCAACCGCAACGACATCCTGCACCGCTTCATGAGCGGCAACCAGTACGTCAAGGACACCCTGCACGCGACCTTGTCGCCGTCGATGGACATCATGGTCTCGTCCAACTTCGAGCGCCTGCTGTTCGACCTGCACGGCCGCAACGGGGGGGCGATTGCCGAGCTGATGGCCAACTTCAAGCAAGGTGGCGGCTTCAGCGTCGAGCAAGACCGCTGGACCGAAGCGCGCAAGCTGTTCGACTCGCTGGCTGTGAGCGACGAGCAAACCTGCGAGACCATTGCCGAAGTATTCGCCGCCACCGGTGAAGTGCTCGACCCGCATACCGCGATCGGCGTCAAGGCTGCCCGCGAGTGCCGCCGTAGCCTGGATACGCCGATGGTGGTGCTGGGCACCGCGCACCCGGTCAAGTTCCCGGAAGCGGTGGAGAAGGCCGGTGTGGGCAAGGCGCTGGAACTGCCGGCGCACCTCAGCGACCTGTTCAGCCGTGAAGAGCGTTGCACGGTGCTGGCCAATGACCTGAAAGCTGTACAGGGCTTTGTCAGCCAGCACGGCAACCGCGGCAAGCCGCTGTAACTGAGTGGGTTTGGGGGGCCGCTACGCGGCCCCAGCTTCTCGGACTTTTCCCACGATCGCCTCTGAAAAACCCTATTCAGCCTGCTGGGCGCAACGCCTAGATTAGCCGGTCCTCCCATCCGGAGCGGCTCATGCACCAGACCTACGTGTTGATCCACCAGGCACGCCCATCCCACCAGATCCTGCTGCACCAGGCGCTCAATAGCCAGGGTGTCTTCAACGTGCGCATCAGCGCGAGCACCGGTGACCTGGATGCCTGCCTCAGCGCTGAGCATCGCCCCGATTTGCTGATCCTCGACCACGCCATGCCAACGCGGGCCGGTCTTGCCTTGCTCGCCCAGCAACACAATGCGCGCGCATTGCTGTTCGTCGGCCAGCCCGCGCCCAATCGTCAAAACCTTGCCCAAGAGGCCAGAAAACGCGGCCTGTGGGTGCTCGCCGAGCTGCCCTGGCCGCTGTCGATGCCGGGCCTGCAGCACGCCCTGCAAACACTGCAGGTGCGCCCAGGGCGGTGTAGTAAAGCTGTCATGTCGGCCCCGCATGCTCACTGAGACAGCCGCAGTGTGACGAACTTTCTGCTGTGCCTGTTGGTCAGTTCCTTTAGATCCCACCACGCAGCGAGTGATCCGGATGGAAAGAATCTGCAGCCTGCTCAACGACGCCCTAGCCCCCTATCAGGCACACCTCGGCAGCGCCGATGCCAGTGGCAATCGCCAATTGACCGTTCATGACCACCTTGCCGGTATTACCTTGCGGCGCATGGTCAGCGAGCGACAGTTGCAGGAGCAACGCCTGCTGATCGATTTGGTGGATGGCTTGCACCGTGACTTGCAAATAGCAGAAGGGCGTTTGCAGCCGTGTGTGATTGCCGCATTGCAGCAGCGTCAGCAACCCCAGGGAACCTTTGCCTGAGTGGCTTATCAGACACAGTAGGGGCAGCCGGCCAGCGCTTTGCTCCGGCGCTGGCAGGGCTGTCACGGGAAGTCTCCAAGGACTTTCGCTTGGCCCCGGCGTCTTCCCCAGCGTCCGGGGTTTCTTTTTGGGTTCTGCGCAGTCGCCTGTAGGCGCGGCTTTTTTTGGCGCGATGGGCTGCAACTACTGCGCTTCGAAGAAACGCTTGCTCTCTTCCAGGTAGTCTTCCTGCAACGCAGGGTCCAGCCAGCGCGCATACAGCGCCGGCAATACATCCTGGCGCAGCCTGGGTAACAGCTGATCGATATGCGCAATCGCTTCGCGCCCCAGAGGGTTGTCCGAGCAACCCACATGCAGAAACTGATAGCGTTCTACCCCCTGCACAGGATGAAACTGGTAATCAGCCAGTGAACCACCTTGTTGCTGGATGAGATAGCGCACCTCAGGCCAGTAGCCGAGCACCAGGCGCAAACGCCCCAGTTGTTGCATCTGCAGCAGGTTGGCAGTGGCGTCGTTGCCATAATGGCGGCTGAGCGCGGTGTCGGGCAACTGACGCAGAATGGCGTCGATCTGCGTGCCGTAACTGCGTTCTGCAACAATCCCCAGCTTCAGCGCGTTGTTGCTCAGCAAACCATGCAGGTCTACCTGCTGGCCGTCGAGGTAGGGCGCCATCAGCGCCTGGTTTTCCTTGCGCAGCACCAGCCCGCCGCTGACCACACCCAGCGACGGCATGGAAAAACGCACGTATTCGGCCCGTTCCGGGGTCCATAGCAGGGTCGGGTCGCAGGTGAAGCTGTTGCGGTCTTGCAGCATCTGAAGGCCGCGGGCGCGGTTGACCCGCAAAATGGTGTGGTCGTACTCGGGCATCTGCCCGATCAGCAGTGGCAACAACTGGTCGATCACCCCCTGGCCTTTTTCCGGGCCTTCGAAAATGGTGAACGGCGGCAGGTCGCGCACCAGCCAGAAGATGTGTTCCTTGGCACTGACAGGCTGTAGCAGCAGTGCGGGCAATAGCCCGCACAGCAGGACCAGGTGACGTAGGCAGCGGGCCGCGCGCATGAAACCGGGCAGCGCCAGAGTCAGACCGTGCCTGCTACGCGCAGGCTGGCGATGGCCGCCGCGTCATAGCCCAGGCTGGCGAGCAGTGCCTCGGTGTGCTCGCCAAGGGCCGGGCCGACCCATTCGCTGGAACCGGGGGTCTCCGACAACTTGGGCACAATGCCGGGCATGCGAAATGGCTTGCCATCCGGCAGCTTGGCCTGCAGGAACATCTCGCGTGCCAGGTACTGCGGGTCGTTGAACATGTCTTCGGCTGAATAGATACGGCTGGCCGGTACTTCGGCGGTGGTAAGCACCTGCATCAATTGCTCCAGCGGCAGGCTGTTGGCCCAGCGATCGATCACCCCGTACAACTCGTCACGACGCAGGTCGCGGCCGTCGTTGCTGGCCAGGGTCGGGTCGTCGGCCAGGTCGTCGCGGCCGATCGCTTGCATGAAGCGCTTGAAGATCGCATCGCCGTTGGCGCCGATCTGCACATGCTTGCCGTCGGCGCTGGTGTGGATGGAGGAGGGCGTAATGCCTGGCATGATGTTGCCGGTGCGTTCGCGGATAAAACCGAACACATCGAATTCCGGGACCATGCTTTCCATCATGGCAAAGATCGCTTCGTACAGCGCCACGTCCACCACCTGGCCCTGGCCGCCATTGACTTCCCGGTGGCGCAACGCCATTAGTGCGCCGATCACCCCCCACAGGGCGGCAATCGAATCACCGATGGAAATGCCCGTGCGCACCGGCGGGCGGTCGTCGAAACCGGTGATGTAGCGCAGGCCGCCCATCGACTCGCCCACCGCGCCGAAGCCCGGCTGGTCTTTCATCGGCCCGGTTTGGCCAAAGCCTGACAGGCGCACCATTACCAGGCGCGGGTTCAGCGCATGCAGTACATCCCAGCCCAGGCCAAGCTTTTCCAGCACGCCTGGGCGAAAGTTTTCGATCAGGATGTCGGCCTCGGCCAGCAGGCGCTTGAGAATCTCGCGCCCCTCGGGGTGCTTGAGGTTGAGGGTGAGCGACTGTTTGTTGCGGGCCTGCACGAACCACCATAGCGACGTGCCCTCGTACAGCTTGCGCCACTTGCGCAACGGGTCGCCGCCATCGGGCGATTCGACCTTGACCACCTCGGCGCCGAATTCGGCACAGATACGCGAGGCGAACGGCCCGGCGATCAAGGTGCCGAGTTCGACAACTTTAAGGCCGGCGAGGGGTTTGCTGGGCGTCGACATGGGGCATCCGTGGCAGTTGGGCAGTGCCGTGGTTTTATCACACGTCGGTTTCGCCGGGTACTGCTGCGGCGCATGGAAGGTGCGGATGGGGTAGACTGTGCCACTTTTCTTTTGCACGAAGCCCGTCGACCATGGCCCAGCCGTCCACCACCTACAAGTTCGAATTGAATCTCACCGACCTTGACCGCAACGTCTACGAAAGCGTCAAGCAGACCATCGCTCGCCACCCTTCGGAAACCGAAGAGCGTATGGCGGTTCGTCTGTTGGCGTATGCGCTCTGGTACAACGAGAACTTGTCGTTTGGCCGTGGCCTGTCGGATGTCGATGAGCCGGCGCTTTGGGAAAAGAGCCTGGACGATCGCGTGTTGCATTGGATCGAAGTGGGCCAGCCAGACGCCGACCGCCTGACCTGGTGCTCGCGCCGTACCGAACGCACCAGCCTGCTGGCCTACGGCAGCCTGCGGGTGTGGGAGGGCAAAGTGGTGAGCGCGGTCAAGAACCTGAAGAACCTGAGCATTGCCGCTGTACCGCAAGAGGTGCTGGAAACCTTGGCGACCGACATGCCGCGCAGCATCAAGTGGGACGTGATGATCAGCGAAGGCACGGTATTCGTCACCGACGACCGTGGCCAGCATGAGGTACAACTGCAGTGGCTGCTTGGTGAGCGTGGCTGAAGCAACCCATGCGCATCGAACCTCGCCCTCTGCCGCCGACCCTGCCATTTCTGGGTAATCTGCCACCTTTGCTCACCCGTCTGTACGCCGCGCGCGGCGTGCAGAGCGAGGCCGAGCTGGACAAAAGCCTGGCGCGCCTGCTGCCGTACCAGCAGCTAAAGGGCATCGAGGCCGGTGTCGACCTGCTGGTCGAGGCGCTCGACCAGCGCCAGCGTATCCTCATTGTTGGCGATTTCGATGCCGACGGTGCCACCGCAAGCACCGTAGGGGTGCTGGGCCTGCGCCTACTGGGTGCGGCCCATGTCGATTACCTGGTACCCAACCGCTTCGAGTATGGCTATGGCCTGACCCCGGAAATCGTCGAAGTGGCGCTGCAACGCCAGCCGCAACTGCTGATTACCGTGGACAATGGCATTTCCAGCGTCGAGGGTGTGGCGGCGGCCAAGGCCGCTGGGCTCAAGGTGCTGGTCACCGACCATCACCTGCCAGGCCAGCAGTTGCCCGACGCAGACGCCATCATCAACCCCAATCAGCCGGGCTGTACGTTCCCCAGCAAGTCGTTGGCCGGGGTAGGGGTGATCTTCTACGTGCTGATGGCCCTGCGCGCGCGACTGCGCAGCCTGGGCCGTTACGAGACGCAAGCACAGCCGAACATAGGCGAACTGCTCGACCTGGTCGCGTTGGGCAGCGTTGCCGACGTGGTGCCGCTGGATGCCAACAACCGCATCCTGGTGCACCAGGGCCTCGAGCGCATCCGCGCCGGTCGTGCCCGGCCAGGGCTGAAGGCGATTCTCGAAGTGGCCCGCCGCGATCACCGGCGTATCACCTCGACTGACCTGGGTTTCATCCTCGGCCCACGGCTGAACGCCGCCGGTCGCCTGGACGACATGAGCCTGGGCATTGAATGCCTGCTGTGCGAAGACGCGGCACTGGCCCAGGACATGGCCCAGCAGCTAGACGACCTGAACCAGGACCGCAAGTCCATCGAGCAGGGGATGCAACGCGAAGCCCTGGCCCAGCTCAAGGACCTGCCGGTCGAGTCGATGCCGTATGGTCTGTGTTTGTTCGATGCCGACTGGCACCAGGGTGTAATCGGTATTTTGGCGTCGCGCCTTAAAGAGCGTTATCACCGTCCAACCATTGCCTTTGCCGATGCCGGCGAAGGCATGCTGAAAGGCTCGGCGCGTTCGGTACCAGGGTTCCATATCCGCGACGCGCTGGATGCCGTAGCGGCCCGCCACCCGCAACTGATCAGCAAATTCGGCGGCCACGCCATGGCGGCGGGGTTGTCGTTGTCTGAAGGCAATTTCCAGGCGTTTGCCGAGGCGTTCGACGAAGAAGTGCGGCGCCAGCTGCGCGAGGAAGACCTGACAGGCCGGCTGTTGTCTGATGGCAGCCTGGCCGTGGAGGAATTCCACCTCGACCTGGCCAAGGCCTTGCGCCATGCCGGGCCGTGGGGCCAGCATTTCCCCGAGCCGCTGTTTCACGGCGTGTTCCAACTGGTGGAGCAGCGCGTGGTGGGCGAGCGGCACCTGAAGGTGGTGCTCAAGAGCGAGTGTGGTTCGGTGCGACTGGATGGCATCGCCTTCGGCGTTGACCGCGAAGTGTGGCCGAACCCGACCGTGCGCTGGGTCGAACTGGCGTACAAGCTGGATGTGAACGAGTTTCGTGGCAATGAAAGTGTGCAGTTGATGATTGCCCACATGGAGCCACGCTGAGCCCAACGCTCCCAGAGGGCCGGCGGCTGGTTCAGGGCTTGCGCAGTACCTGTGGGAGCGGGTTTACCCGCGAACACCGGCAAAGCCGGTGCCATTCACCGCGTCACATTCTTCACGGGTAAACCCGCCCCCGGTGTCAGGTGCAACGGCTATTGACTGATCTCGGATTGTTTTTTCCGCTGCCGGTTTTGCCAGTGCATTACGCCTGCTGCGACAAACGAGGCCAAACCAAGCAGTGAGAAGAACACAATGCCTTCCACTGCTTCCCGGTTGTACGTCTCGATCACATACACCAGATCTGAGTCGTAGGGAACATCTGAAATTCCTATCAGGTATGGGCCCGCTAAAATCTGCCTTTGACCGACCGCCAGCCACCCCAAAATCCCACGGAACATCCCCCCACCCATTCTGGTCTAGTCTGAAGTTATGACCGGACCTGGGCCAGGGACGTGCAATTGAGTGTCCGGGCCGGATCACCATTGGAGTCCTTGGGAGGTGCCCTCATGAGCCTGCTGCTTGAGCCTTACACCCTGCGTCAGCTGACCCTGCCCAACCGCATCGCCGTCTCGCCGATGTGCCAGTATTCCGCTATCGATGGCCTGGCCAACGATTGGCACCTTGTCCATTTAGGCAGCCGCGCCGTCGGTGGTGCGGGCCTGGTGATCACCGAAGCCGTGGCGGTCACCGCCGATGGCCGCATCACCGCCGAAGACCTCGGCCTGTGGGACGACACGCAGATCGCCCCGTTGCAACGCATCACTCGCTTCATCACCGCCCAAGGCGCCGTGCCCGGTATCCAGCTGGCACACGCCGGGCGCAAGGCCAGCACCTATCGCCCATGGCTGGGCAAGCAGGGTAGTGTGAAGCTCGAAGACGGCGGGTGGCAGCCGGTGGGCCCTTCGAAGATCGCCTTCGACCCGCAGCACACAGCGCCACGCGAGCTGACCGAGAACGAGATCCAGGGTGTTATCGACGCCTTCGTTGCCTCGACTGAGCGCGCCTTGAAGGCCGGTTTCAAGGTGGTGGAAATTCATGCTGCCCATGGCTACCTGTTGCACCAGTTCCTCTCGCCGCTGAGTAACCAACGCAGCGACGAGTACGGCAGCTGCTTCGAAAACCGCATCCGCCTGACCTTGCAAGTGGTGGAGGCCGTGCGCAAGGTCTGGCCGGCCGAGTTGCCATTGTTCGTGCGGGTATCGGCAACCGATTGGGTCGAAGATGGCTGGAACCCCGATGAAACCGTTGAACTGGCCCGACGTCTGCGAGGGTTGGGCGTAGACCTGATCGATGTGTCCTCTGGCGGGACCTCGGTAAACGCTGAAATCCCCACTGGCCCTGGCTATCAGACCCGCTTCGCCGAGCGCGTGCGCAAGGAATCGGAAATCGCCACCGGCACCGTGGGCATGATCACCGAACCGGCCCAGGCCGAGCATATTTTGCGCACCGGCCAGGCCGATATCATCTTCCTCGCCCGTGAACTGCTGCGCGACCCGTACTGGCCGTTGCATGCCGATGACGACCTGGGCGGCAACAAGGCGACCTGGCCTGCGCAGTACCAGCGCGCGACCAGCCGGGCCAACCCGATTCACGAGTCGGATCTGCGGGACTGATCCAGGCCTTTACGCGGTTGTTGTAGGAACGCATGCGCGCACCTACAACAACCGCGTATGTTCAGCGGGCTAGTGCTTGATCATCACATGCCGCACGCAGGTGTAATCCTCAAGCCCATACATCGACATGTCCTTCCCATACCCTGAGTGCTTCTGCCCGCCATGGGGCATTTCACTGACCAGCATGAAGTGGGTATTCACCCAAGTGCAGCCGTACTGCAAGCGCGCCGCCAGGCGGTGGGCGCGGCCTGTGTCGCGGGTCCATACCGATGAGGCCAGGCCGTAGTTGGAGTCGTTGGCCCATTCCAGCGCCTGCGCTTCATCGGTAAAGCGGGTGACCGATACCACTGGGCCGAACACTTCGTTGCGCACGATCTCGTCGTCCTGCTGGGCATCCGCCAGCACGGTCGGCTCGAAGAAGAAGCCGTCGCCGTCAATCGCCTTGCCACCGGTTACCAGGCGAATGTGCGGCTGGGCGATGGCCCGCTGCACCAAGCCTGCGACCTTGTCGCGGTGCTGGGCACTGATCAGCGGCCCCAGCTCGGTGTCCTCGGCCTCCTGCAGGCCGGGCTTGAGGCTGGCGACGGCTTCACCCAGGCGCTCGACGAAGCGTTCGTAGATGCCGTCCTGCACATACAGGCGGCAGGCAGCGGTGCAGTCCTGGCCGGCGTTGTAGAAGCCGAAGGTGCGGATGCCATCGATAGCGGCGTCGATGTCGGCGTCGTCGAACACCAGTACAGGGGCCTTGCCGCCCAGCTCCATGTGCATGCGCTTCACACTGTCGGCGGTGGCACTGATGATGTGTGCACCCGTGGGGATCGAGCCGGTCAGCGACACCATGCGCACCTTTGGATGGTTGACCAGCGGGTTGCCGACGGTCTGGCCGCGGCCAAACAGAATGTTCAGTACACCCGGTGGCAGCAGGTCCTGGGCCAGCTCGCCCAGGCGCAGGGCCGTCAGCGGGGTCATTTCGGAGGGTTTGATCACCACGGTATTGCCGGCTGCCAGGGCCGGGGCGATCTTCCAGGCCAGCATCATCAATGGGTAGTTCCACGGGGCAATCGAGGCCACCACACCCAGCGGGTCGCGACGGATCATCGAGGTGTGGCCTGGCAGGTATTCGCCGGCCGCCAAGCCGCCCAGGCAACGCGCCGCACCGGCGAAGTAGCGGAACACATCGGCAATCGCCGGGATTTCGTCGTTCAGCGCGGCGCTCAGGGGCTTGCCGCAGTTCTGAGATTCCAGCCGGGCCAGTTCATCGCCGTGGGCTTCGATGGCGTCCGCCAGCGCCAGCAAGGTTTGCGAGCGGTCTTTGGGGCTGGTTTGCGACCAGCTGTCGAAAGCCTGGTCGGCGGCGCGCACGGCGCTGTCCACCTGGGCCTCGGTGGCTTCGTTGATCTGCGCCAGGGCGGTGCCCTGCGCCGGGTCGAGCACGGTCCAGGCGGGGCCTTGGCCCGCGACCAGTTGGCCATTGATCAGCATCTGCGTTTGCATCGGGGACTCCTCCAGGGTCATTTGCCACTGCCCGCGACGCTTTCGCCGCCACGGGTCAGGTAATAGGCGCCAAGGATTGGCAGCATGGTCACCAGCATCACCAGCATGGCGACCACGTTGGTCACCGGTACGTCACGCGGGCGGCTGAGTTGGTTGAGCAGCCAGATCGGCAGCGTGCGTTCGTGGCCGGCGGTGAAGGTGGTGACGATGATTTCATCGAACGACAGGGCAAAGGCCAGCATGCCGCCGGCCAGCAGCGCCGAACCGAGGTTGGGCAGGATGATGTAGCGGAAGGTCTGCCAGCCATCGGCGCCCAGGTCCATCGACGCTTCGATCAGGCTCTGCGAGGTGCGCCGCAGGCGGGCGATCACGTTGTTGTAGACGATCACCACGCAGAACGTGGCGTGGCCGACCACGATGGTGAACACACCAGGCTCGATCCCCAAGGTCTTGAACGCCGAGAGCAGGGCGATGCCGGTGATGATGCCGGGCAGGGCGATGGGCAGGATCAGCATCAGCGAAATGCTCTCCTTGCCGAAAAAGCTGCGCCGGTACAGCGCAGCCGAGGCTAGTGTGCCCAGTACCAGCGCGATCAGCGTGGCGAGGCAGGCCACCTGCAGTGACAGCTTGATTGCCTCCAGCACATCGGGCCGGGCGAAGGCCACGCCAATCCACTTCAGGGTGAAGCCCTTGGGCGGGAAGCTGAACGCCGCGTCTTCGGTGTTGAAGGCGTACAGAAAGATGATCAGGATCGGGAAGTGCAGGAACAGCAACCCGCCCCAGGCCGCCAGGCGCAGCCCCGGTGATGCTTTTTCAGAGTGCATCGAAGGCCCCCAGGCGCTTGACGATGGACAGGTACACCGCGATTAGCACGATGGGCACCAAGGTGAACGCGGCAGCCATCGGCATGTTGCCAATCGCCCCCTGCTGGGCATAGACCATGCTGCCGATGAAGTAACCGGGTGGGCCGACCAGTTGCGGCACGATGAAGTCGCCCAGGGTGAGCGAGAAGGTAAAGATCGAGCCGGCGGCGATGCCGGGGATAGATAACGGCAGGATCACCTGCACGAACGTTTGCCCCGGCCGTGCGCCGAGGTCGGCCGAAGCTTGCAGCAGCGACGGTGGCAAGCGCTCCAGCGAGGCCTGGATGGGCAGGATCATGAACGGCAGCCAGATGTACACGAACACCAGAAAGCGCCCCAGGTGCGAGGTCGACAGCGTGCTGCCGCCCACGCCCGGCACCGCCAACACCGCCTGCAGCAGGGCATCCAGGTGCAACAACTGGACGAACCACTGGGCCACGCCGCCCTTGGCCAACAGCAGGGTCCAGGCATAGGTTTTGACGATATAGCTGGCCCACATCGGCATCATCACCGCGATGTAGAAAAATGCCTTGGTCTTGCCGCTGGTATAGCGCGCCATGTAGTAGGCGATGGGGAAGGCCAGCACCGCACTGGCCAGCGACACCGCCACTGCCATGCCCAGGGTGCGCAGGATGATGTCGAAGTTCGACGGGTTGAACAGCGCGGCGAAGTTGCCCAGGGTCAGGTCCGGGGTCACCGCCATGGTGAAATCGTCGAAGGTATAGAAACCCTGCCACAGCAGGTTCAGCAGCGAGCCCAGGTAGATTGCGCCGAACCAGGTCAGCGGCGGTATCAATAGCAGTGCCAGGTACAGGTTGGGGCGCCGGTACAGCAGGTTGGACAGGCCGCGCAGTGTGCTCATGTCAGCGGCCCTCGGTTTCCTGCAGCACCGTCATTGCCTCGCGGGGCCAGTGCGCCTGCAGCCGCTGCCCGGTCTGCCAGGCCTGTGCCTGTGCCTGCCAGCGGTCGTTGGCCTGGCTTACCGCCAGCAGTTGGCCGTTGTCCAATTGCAGCTCGTAGCGGGTGGCGCTGCCCTGGTACTGGATATCGCGCAACAGGCCGCTTACCTGCACTTCGTGGCTGGTGACCACAAGGTCGCCCAGGCGGATGTGCTCGGGACGGATGGAGAAGGGGGCCGGGCTGCCGTTGAGCTGCATGGCCAGCTCGCCACGTACCACGTTGGAGGTGCCGACGAATTCGGCGACGAAGGTGGTGGCGGGCTTCATGTACAGATTGCGCGGGGTGTCGACCTGTTCGATGCGGCCACGGTTGAACACCGCGACCCGGTCGGACATCGACAGCGCTTCGGTCTGGTCGTGGGTGACGAAGATGAAGGTGATGCCCAGCTGGCGTTGCAGCTTTTTCAGCTCCCCTTGCATCTGTTCGCGCAACTTCAGGTCCAGTGCGCCCAGCGGCTCGTCCAGCAGCAGCACGCGCGGCCGGTTGACCAGTGCACGGGCCAGGGCCACACGCTGGCGCTGGCCGCCAGACAGTTGCGCTGGTTTGCGCGTGCCGTAGCCGGCCAGGGCCACCATGGCCAGGGCTTCTTCGGCGCGACTATGGCGTTCGGCCTTGGCCACGCCCTTTACCTTCAGGCCATAGGCGATGTTGTCCAACACGTTCATGTGCGGGAACAGTGCGTAGTCCTGGAACACGGTGTTGACGTCACGTTGGTAGGGCGGCATGCCAGCGGCCTCCACCCCGTGGATGCGGATTGAACCGCTGGAGGGTTGTTCGAAGCCGGCGATCAGGCGCAGGCAAGTGGTCTTGCCCGAGCCGGAAGGGCCAAGCATGGAGAAGAACTCGCCATCGATGATATCGATGCTGACCTGGTCGACGGCCTTGACCTCGCCGAAGGTGCGGGAAACCTGGGTGAACTGGACGGCTAGGGGCATGCGTGGGCTCCGGGCAATGGGCTTGCTCCTGATCCTGCCTTTGCGCGGGTAAACCCGCGAAAAGGCAGGATCAGGCATTCAGGCAACCTCAGCGCCCACCCATGATTGCAATGTAGTCCTGGGTCCAGCGGCTATACGGCACGAACTTGCCGCCCTGGGCCTGTGGGGTTTTCCAGAAGGCAATCTTGTCGAAATTGTCGAAGCCATTGGTCTTGCAGCCCTCGGCGCCCAGCAATTGGCTGCCTGTACAGGCAGCCGGCACCGCCGGCAACGAGCCGAACCAGGCCGCCACGTCGCCCTGCACCTTCGGCTGCAGCGACCAGTCCATCCACTTGTAGGCGCAGTTGGGGTGCTTGGCCTCGGCGTGCAGCATGGTGGTGTCGGCCCAGCCGGTCGCACCCTCCTTGGGAATGGTCGAGGCCACTGGCTGGTTCTCGGCCTTCAGGCCATTGACCATGTAGCCCCATGAACTGGAGGCGACCACGCCTTCGTTCTTCACGTCGCTCATCTGCACCGTGGCGTCATGCCAGTAGCGGTGGATCAGCGGTTGCTGCTGGCGCAGCAGTTCCAGCACGGCCTTGTATTGCTCCTCGTTCAGTTCGTACGGGTCCTTGATACCCAGTTCGGGCTTGGCCGACTTCAAGTACAGGGCGGCGTCGGCGATGTAGATCGGCCCGTCATAGGCTTGCACGCGCCCCTTGTTCGGTTTGCCGTCAGGCAGCTCCTGCGGCTGGAACACAACGCTCCAGCTGGTTGGCGCCTGCTTGAAGGTATTGGTGTTGTACAGCAGCACGTTCGGCCCCCATTGATACGGGGTGCCATACACTTGCTTGTCGACCACGTACCAGCCGCCGTTCTGCAGGCGTGGGTCGATGTTTTTCCAGTTGGGGATCAAGGCGGTGTTGATCGGCTGTACGCGCTTGCCGACGATCAGCCGCAGCGAGGCGTCGCCCGAGGCGGTCACCAGGTCATAGCCGCCCTTGGTCATCAGGCTGACCATTTCGTCCGAGGTGGCGGCGGTTTTCACGCTGACCTTGCAGCCGGTTTCCTTCTCGAAACCGGTCACCCAGTCGTAGGCCTTGTCGCTTTCACCGCGCTCGATGTAGCCGGGCCAGGCGACGATGTCCAGGCGCCCCTCACCGGCCCCCAGGGCCTTGGGCGGTTCGGCGGCCTGCAGGCTGGCGCTGGCCAGCACGGCGCCAGTCATGGCGCCGAGCAATGCGGTCTTGTGCACTGACATGGTGTTCCCTCTTCTTGGCGATCTTGTTCGGGGCAGTCATCAAGCAAGCGGTGAAGCAATCGTTATAAGCGTAGTGCGCGGGTGCGAGGTATTGGCGATATCGAGTCTAGTTGGCTTTTTGCCAGCTAACGCAACATCCGGAAGCAAATCCCTGCATGGCGTGTGCTGCGCCAAGCCTTACTCTGGCGCTTGAATCTTCTTACGTGGAGACACGCGCATGAATACTCGGGGTTTGCTTGATCAGCTCCTCAAGTCCGGCCAGCAATTGCTTGAAAAACAAGGCGGCGCCAACAAGCCTGGCGGCGCGTCAGGCGGGCTTGGCGGGCTGTTGTCTGGAGCAGGCGGCGGCCTGTTGGGTGGGGGGGCGCTGGGCTTGTTGCTGGGGAACAAGAAGGCGCGCAAGTACGGCGGCAAGGCTCTGACTTACGGTGGCTTGGCCGCGCTGGGCGTGTTGGCCTACAAAGCTTACGGCAACTGGCAGGCCAATCAGCGGGTAGCTGCAAGCGAGCCGCAAACCGTCGACCGCCTGCCGCCGGCCCAGGTCGAGCAGCACAGCCAGGCGGTGCTGAGGGCGCTGGTGGCAGCGGCCAAGTCCGATGGCCATATCGACGAGCGCGAGCGGGCGTTGATCGAGGGCGAGTTCACCCGCCTGGACAGCGACCGCGAATTGCAGCACTGGCTGCATGCCGAGTTGAACAAGCCGCTGGACCCGGCTGAAGTGGCCCGCGCCGCGCAAACGCCGGAGATGGCTGCCGAGATGTACCTGGCCAGCGTGATGATGGTCGACGAGGAAAACTTCATGGAGCGGGCCTACCTGGACGAGCTGGCCCGTCAGTTGCGCCTGGACCCAGGCTTGCGCCAGGCGCTGGATAGCCAGGCGCGGCTTGCCGCAGGTTAGTGATCGGGGCCGCGCAGCGGCCCCAATTGCCTTTGCCCAAATGGCGTGTCCATCAGCACTGCTGCCTGTTTACCCTTCACTTCACCCGCAAAACCGTAAGGCCTCTAGGCTATACTTCGGCGATTTTTCCCGCTCGTTGTGAATTCCTGAGGGCTGAATGTGAAAAACTGGACCTTGCGCCAACGGATCCTGGCAAGTTTCGCCGTGATCATCGCCATCATGCTGCTGATGATCGTGGCCGCCTATTCGCGGTTGGTGACCATCGAAACCGCCGAAGAGGCGGTAGGGACCGACAGCATTCCCGGGGTCTACTACAGCTCGATGATCCGCAGCGCCTGGGTCGATAGCTACGTCACCAGCCAGCAACTGGTGGGCCTGTCCAACCACCGTGAAATCACTTCGGCCGACATGGAGCTGTTCAAAAGCTTCGAAGACCGGCTCAAGCAACACATGGCCAGCTACCAGGCCACCATCCAGGACAAGGATGATCAAACCCGCTTCGACAACTTCGTGCAGTTGGAAGAGGGCTACCTGAAGATCGTCAACCAGGTGCTGGATACTTACCGCCAGCACAACTACGCCGAAGCCGAACGGCTGATCATCGAAGTGCTGACCCCGGCCTGGGTAGATGGGCGCAAGCACTTGAATGAAGTGATCGAGAACAACCGGGCATCAGCCGACGCCGCCACCAACGAGATCGTCAGCGCCGTGAGCACGGCCAAGGGCAGCATGGTCGTTTCGCTGCTGCTGGCAATCGTTGCCGCTGGCATCTGCGGCTTGCTGCTGATGCGCGCCATCACCGCGCCCATGCAACGTATCGTGCATGCCCTCGACAAGCTGCGCTCGGGCGACCTGAGCATGCGCCTGAGCCTGGACCGCAAGGACGAGTTCGGTGCCATCGAAAGCGGTTTCAACGAGATGGCCGAAGCACTGGCCAACCTGGTAGCCCAGGCGCAACGTTCGTCGGTGCAGGTGACCACCTCGGTTACCGAAATTGCCGCCACGTCCAAGCAACAGCAGGCCACCGCCACCGAAACGGCCGCCACCACCACCGAAATCGGCGCCACCTCGCGAGAAATCGCCGCCACTTCGCGCGACCTGGTGCGCACCATGACCGAAGTGACGACCGCCGCTGACCAGGCTTCCAGCCTGGCAGGCTCCGGGCAGCAGGGCCTGGCGCGCATGGAAGAGACCATGCACCAGGTGATGGGCGCAGCCGATCTGGTCAACGCCAAGCTTGGCATCCTCAACGAGAAAGCCAGCAACATCACCCAGATGGTGGTCACCATCGTCAAGGTTGCCGACCAGACCAACCTGCTGTCGCTCAACGCCGCCATCGAGGCAGAAAAGGCCGGCGAATATGGTCGCGGCTTTGCCGTGGTCGCCACCGAAGTGCGCCGCCTGGCCGACCAGACCGCCGTCGCCACCTACGACATCGAGCAGATGGTGCGCGAGATCCAGTCGGCCGTGTCGGCTGGGGTCATGGGCATGGACAAGTTCTCCGAAGAAGTGCGCCGCGGCATGTTCGAAGTACAACAGGTGGGCGAGCAGCTCAGCCAGATCATCCACCAGGTGCAGGCCCTGGCACCGCGCGTGCTGATGGTCAACGAAGGCATGCAGGCCCAGGCCACCGGTGCCGAGCAGATCAACCAGGCGCTGGCCCAGCTCAGCGATGCCAGCACCCAGACCGTCGAGTCGCTGCGCCAGGCCAGTTTTGCCATCGATGAGCTAAGCCAGGTGGCCGCGGGCCTGCGTGGCGGCGTGTCGCGCTTCAAAGTCTGACCGCGATGAACGACTTGCAACCGCGCCCCGCGCGGGCGAAAAACGCCAAGGGGGCGTTGTACCTGCAGTTTCGCATCAGGGCGCAGCGTTTTGCCCTGAGCGTGCACGAGGTGATCGAGGTGTTGCCGCGTCAGCCGCTCAAGCCGATTGCCCAGGCACCTGCCTGGGTCGCCGGTATCCTCGCTCATCGTGGCCAGCTGGTGCCGGTGATCGACCTTGCCGCGCTGAGCTTTGGCCAGCCAGCGGCGCAGCGCACCAGCACCCGCCTGGTGTTGGTGCACTACCGTGGCAGCCTGCAGCTTGGTTTGATTCTGGAGCAGGCCACCGAAACCCTGCGTTGCCAACCCGACGAGTTTCAGCCCTATGGGGTGGACACCGGCGATGCGCCTTATCTGGGCCCGGTGCGCCAGGATGCCCAGGGCATGCTGCAGCGCATCGAAGTCAATGACCTGCTGCCCGACGCTGTGCACGAATTGCTGTACACGCAAGACCCGACAGGGATGCCTACATGAACGAACAGCGTTTCTTCCGCTTCTTGCGCGAGCGCATTGGCCTGGACGTGGAGTCGGTGGGCGCGCCCATGGTCGAGCGCGCACTGCGCCAGCGCTGCGTGGCTGCAGGCGCGATGGACCTGGACGATTACTGGCTGCGCCTGCAGCAGTCGGCGGATGAGCAACAGGCGCTGATCGAAGCGGTGATCGTCCCGGAAACCTGGTTTTTCCGTTACCCCGAATCCTTCACTGCGCTGGCCAGCCTGGCCCATAAACGCCTGGCCCAGCTGGCGGGTGCACGCCCATTGCGCCTGCTCAGCCTGCCGTGCTCGACCGGCGAGGAGCCGTATTCGCTGGCCATGGCCTTGCTCGACGCTGGCATCGCGCCAGGGGCATTGCTGATTGATGCTATGGACATCAGCCCCAGTTCGGTAGCCAAGGCAAGGCTGGCCGTGTATGGGCGCAATGCCTTTCGTGGCAGCGAACTGGGCTTTCGTGAGCGCTACTTCGATGCCCTCGACGAAGGCCATCGCCTGCATGAACGGGTACGCCAGCAAGTCAGCCTGCAGGTGGGCAACGTGCTTGACCCGGCGTTGGCCAGCCGCGATGGCCTGTATGACTTCGTGTTCTGTCGCAACCTGTTGATTTATTTCGACGTGCCGACCCAGCAGCGTGTGTTCGAGGTGCTCAAACGCCTGCTGCATCTGCAGGGTGTGCTGTTCATCGGCCCGGCCGAGGGCAGCTTGCTGGCACGCCTGGGCATGCGTCCGCTGGGGATCCCCCAGTCGTTTGCCTATGTGCGTCAGGAAGGCGACAGCGCCCCGATGGACGTGGTACCCGCCCAACCGGTGAAGCGAACGTTGGCGACGTTGCCCACAGCGGGGTATCCACCGCCCAGCGCGCCGTTGCCACCGCCGCTGCGAGTGTTGCCTGTGGCGGCCAGGCCGGCGCCGGCCCGCGAGCACAAGCACGAGGGGGCCAGTGAGTTGCTGGCCAGCATTGCCCGCCTGGCCAATGCCGGTGCCAGCGAGCAGGCCCGGGGCGAGTGCCAGCGCTACCTGGGCCAGTACCCGCCGTCGGCGCAGGTGTACTACTGGCTGGGGCTGCTCAGTGATACCGAAGGCGATGCGCAGCAGGCGCTGACCCACTACCGCAAGGCCCTGTACCTGGAACCACAGCACCCCGAGGCGCTGGTGCACCTGGCGGCCTTGCTGGCGGCCCAGGGTGACCTGGCCGGTGCCCGGCGCCTGCAGGAACGGGCGGCGCGGGCTGGCCGGGAGTCTGAACGATGAACAGTGAATCCGCGATGCAGTTGCTGGCCGAGGATGACGCGCACATCGACGACTGCTGGAACCGCATTGGCGTGCATGGCGACAAGCAGTGCCCGCTGCTGGAGCAGCATGTTCATTGCCGCAATTGCGAGGTGTATGCCGCCGCGGCCACGCGTTTGCTCGACCGCTATGCGCTGATGCAGGACCACCAGGCTGCAGTAGCGCAGCCGGTCGAAGAAAACACCGGCCGCTCCATGCTGCTGTTCCGCCTGGGCGAAGAGTGGCTGGCGCTGGCTACCGCCTGCCTGGCCGAGATCGCCCCGTTGCAGGCGGTGCATTCGCTGCCGCATCAGCGCTCGCGGCTGCTGCAGGGGGTTGCCAATGTGCGCGGTGCGTTGGTGCCGTGCCTGTCACTGGCTGACTTGCTGGGTGTGCAAGCCGGTACCGCCGAGCAGCGTGGCGGCCGGGCGATGCCACGCATGCTGATTCTGGCCGCCGAAGGTGGGCCGGTGGTGATGGCCGTCGAGGAAATCGACGGTATTCACCGGCTCGACCCACTGTTGCTTGGCAGCGGCCAGGACGCCACACGCTTCACCGCCGCAGTCCTGCAGTGGCGCGGCCGCAGTGTGCGGGTGCTGGACGATCAACACTTACTGTCTGCCGTGCAGCGGAGCTTGTCATGACCCCAGAGCAAATGCGCGACGCATCGTTGCTCGAACTGTTCAGCCTAGAGGCCGAGGCGCAGACCCAGGTGCTCAGTGCCGGCCTGATGGCATTGGAGCGCAATCCCACCCAGGCCGACCAGCTCGAGGCCTGCATGCGCGCCGCCCACTCGCTCAAGGGGGCCGCGCGCATCGTCGGGGTGGATGCGGGCGTCAGTGTCGCCCATGTCATGGAGGATTGCCTGGTAGCGGCCCAGGAAGGCCGTCTGCGGCTGACCGCCGAGCATATCGATGCACTCTTGCAAGGCACCGACCTGCTGATGCGCATCGCCACGCCAGGCGATGCCGGCGCGCAGGCGACCTTGCCGGTGTTTCTTGCGCAAATGGCCAACCTGCTTGACCCAGGCGCTGCTGCCATTCCTGCGGCGCCGTTGGTGGCACCCGTGCTGCCGGAGCCACCCCCGGCAACCCCGACGTCGGCCCCGTTGGTGGTGCCAGCCGAACCGCCGGAACCAGAGCCCGAGCCCCAGCCGGCCCTGCGGCGCAAGGCCGGCAAGCGCGCCGGGGAAGGTGCCGAGCGGGTACTGCGTGTTACCGCCGACCGCCTCAATAGCCTGCTCGACCTGTCCAGCAAGTCGCTGGTGGAAACCCAGCGGCTCAAGCCTTACCTGGCCACCCTGCAGCGCCTCAAACGCATGCACGGCCAAGGCATGCAGGCGCTCGATGGCTTGCGTATGCAGCTGGAAGACAGTGGCCAGCGCAGCGAGGTGCTCGAAGCCCTGGCGCAAACCCAGCGCCTGCTGGCGGAAACCCAGCAGATCCTGCAGCAACAGGCTGCGGACCTGGACGAATTCGGCTGGCAGGCCAGCCAGCGTGCACAATTACTGTATGACACGGCTCTGGCTTGCCGAATGCGGCCGTTTGCCGACGTGCTGACTGGGCAGAGCCGCATGGTCCGTGACCTGGGCCGCTCGCTGGGCAAACCGGTGCGCTTGGTGGTGGAAGGGGAGAAAACCCAGGTCGACCGCGATGTGCTGGAAAAACTCGAAGCACCGCTGACCCACTTGTTGCGCAATGCCGTCGACCACGGCATCGAACTGCCCGAGCGGCGCCTGCTGGCGGCCAAGCCGGACGAGGGGGAGATCCGCCTGAGGGCGTCGCACCAGGCCGGCATGCTCAGCCTGGAGCTGATCGACGATGGCGCCGGCATCGACCTGGAGCGCTTGCGCAGCAACATCGTCGAGCGTGCCCTGTCGCCGGCCGACACGGTGGCGCGGATGAGTGAAGCGGAGCTGCTGACGTTCCTGTTCCTGCCCGGTTTCAGCCTGCGCGACAAGGTTACCGAAGTGTCCGGGCGCGGCGTGGGGCTGGATGCGGTGCAGCACATGATCCGCGAGCTGCGCGGCTCGATCGAGCTGACTCAGGTGGCGGGGCAGGGGTGTCGCTTCCATCTGCAGGTGCCACTGACCCTGTCGGTGGTGCGCAGCCTGGTGGTCGAGGTGGGCGGTGAGGCTTACGCTTTCCCGCTGGCCCATATCGAACGCACGCTGGAAGTGACCGCCGAACAGATCGTGCAGATCGAAGGGCGTCAGCACTTCTGGCACGAAGGCCGGCATATTGGCCTGGTGGCCGCCAGCCAGTTGCTCAACCGCCCGGCCGGGCAAAGCGACGAAGCCAGCCTGCGGGTGGTGGTGATCCGTGAGCGCGAGCAGCTGTACGGCGTGGCCGTGGAGCGGCTGGTGGGCGAACGGGTGCTGGTGGTGATGCCCCTCGACCCACGGCTGGGCAAGGTACAGGACATTTCCTCCGGTGCCTTGCTCGATGATGGCTCGGTGGTGCTGATCGTCGATGTCGAAGACTTGCTGCGGTCGGTGGAAAAACTGCTCAGCACCGGTAGCCTGGAGCGCATCGAGCGCGGCAGCAGCGGTGCCCGTGGGGTGGCCCGCAAGCGCATCCTGGTGGTCGACGATTCGCTGACCGTGCGCGAACTGCAGCGCAAGCTGTTGGGTAACCGTGGCTACGACGTGGCAGTGGCAGTCGATGGCATGGACGGCTGGAACGCCCTGCGCGGTGAGGACTTCGATTTGCTGATCACCGACATCGACATGCCGCGCATGGACGGCATCGAGCTGGTCACCCTGGTGCGTCGCGACCAGCGGCTGCAGTCGTTGCCGGTGATGGTGGTGTCCTACAAAGACCGTGAGGAAGACCGACGGCGTGGTCTGGATGCTGGCGCGGACTACTATTTGGCGAAAGCCAGTTTCCACGACGATGCGTTGCTGGATGCTGTAGTCGAGCTGATCGGAGGTGCTCAGGGATGAAGATCGCCATCGTCAATGACATGCCCATGGCCGTGGAGGCGTTACGCCGGGCAGTGGCCTTCGAGCCCGCGCACCAGGTGGTGTGGGTGGCCAGCAATGGTGCCGAGGCGGTGCAGCGCTGCTGCGAACAACTGCCCGACCTGATTCTCATGGACCTGATCATGCCGGTGATGGACGGTGTCGAGGCGACCCGGCGGATCATGGCCGAAACCCCGTGCGCCATCGTCATCGTCACGGTCGACCGCAAGCAAAACGTGCACCGGGTGTTCGAGGCGATGGGCCATGGCGCTCTCGATGTGGTCGACACCCCGGCGTTGGGTGCTGGCGATGCCCGCGAAGCGGCGGCCCCCCTGCTGCGCAAAATCCTCGATATCGGCTGGCTGGTCGGTCAGCAGCGTGCCCCAGCCGCAAGGCCGGTAGCCGCTCCGCTGCGCGAGGCTTCGCAGCGTCGCGGGCTGGTGGCAATTGGCTCGTCGGCGGGCGGCCCGGCGGCGCTCGAAGTGTTGCTCAAGAGCTTGCCGGCAGCGTTTCCGGCGGCCGTCGTGCTGGTCCAGCATGTGGACCAGGTGTTTGCCGCAGGCATGGCCGAATGGCTCAGCAGCGCAGCCGGCCTGCCGGTGCGCCTGGCCCGTGAAGGTGAACCGCCGCAGCCAGGGCAGGTGTTGCTGGCGGGGACCAACCACCACATTCGCCTGCTACAGAACGGCCAACTGGCCTACACTGCCGAGCCTGTCAATGAAATCTACCGGCCCTCGATCGATGTGTTCTTCGAGAGTGTGGCACGTTACTGGAATGGTGATGCCGTGGGCGTGCTGCTCACCGGCATGGGCCGTGACGGTGCCCAAGGCCTGAAGCTGATGCGTCAGCAGGGCTTTTTGACCATTGCCCAGGACCAGGCCAGCAGCGCGGTGTACGGCATGCCCAAAGCTGCTGCGGCCATTGATGCCGCAGTGGAAATTCGCCCGCTGGAACGCATAGCCGGGCGCTTGACGGACTTTTTCGCAAAATGACGAAACGTATTGAATCACGCCGCAAGGCCGGTAGTGATCGGGTGAACAGGTATGAATGACTTACCGATCGAAGGTTTCGCGACCACCAACGAGAACTCGGCGATGGTGCTGTTGGTCGACGATCAGGCAATGATCGGCGAAGCGGTGCGGCGTGGTCTGGCCAATGAGGACAACATCGACTTCCACTTCTGTGCCGACCCGCACCAGGCGGTGCTCCAGGCCATGCGCATCAAGCCTACGGTCATTCTCCAGGACCTGATCATGCCTGGCCTGGACGGTTTGACCCTGGTGCGCGAGTACCGCAACAACCCGGCGACCCAGGACATTCCGATCATTGTCCTGTCGACCAAGGAAGACCCACTGGTCAAGAGCGCGGCGTTTGCCGCCGGGGCTAACGATTACCTGGTCAAGCTGCCGGACACCATCGAACTGGTGGCGCGTATCCGCTACCACTCGCGCTCCTACCTGACGCTGCTGCAGCGCGACGAGGCCTACCGCGCCTTGCGCGTCAGCCAGCAGCAACTGCTCGATTCCAACCTGATGCTGCAGCGGCTGATGAACTCCGATGGCCTGACCGGGCTGTCCAACCGCCGCCATTTCGACGAGTACCTGGAGCTGGAATGGCGCCGGGCGATGCGTGAACAGCAGCAGCTGTCGTTGCTGATGATCGACGTGGACTACTTCAAGGCCTATAACGACAGCTTCGGCCACCTGGCCGGCGACGAGGCCTTGCGCCAGGTGGCCGAAGCCATTCGTGGCTCGTGCTCGCGGCCGACCGACCTGCCGGCGCGCTATGGCGGTGAAGAGTTCGCCCTGGTGCTGCCCAACACCTCGCCAGGCGGGGCACGCCTGGTGGCCGAAAAGCTGCGTCAAACCGTGCTTGGCCTGGGCATCCCGCATACTGCGCCGGTGGCCGAATCGTTCCTGACCGTGAGCATTGGCCTGGCTACCCAGACCCCGGCCGTCGGCAGCCATTGCCGGCAGCTGATCTCGGCAGCGGACAAAGGCCTGTACCAAGCCAAGAACAGCGGGCGTAATCAGGTTGGCATCGCCTGAGCAGGATTGCGCGGACCGTGTAGGCGCGGTGCAGCTTTCTGAACAGACTACCGCCCGGCGGGTCTGCCGCCATGCAGCGGACTCGGTTATACTCGCAGGCTTTTCACCGAATTCGTGCGAGTAGCCAGCCCATGGAAATCCAACCGATCCTGAACACCATCAAGGACCTCACCGAGCGTTCCCAGTCCATTCGGGGGTATCTTTGACTACGATCACAAGCATGACCGCCTGATCGAAGTCAACCGCGAGCTGGAAGACCCCAACGTCTGGAACAAGCCCGAGTACGCCCAGGCCCTGGGCCGCGAGCGTGCCATGCTGGCGCAGGTGGTCGAGACCCTGGACAAATTGTCCAACGGCCTGGGTGACTGCCAGGACCTGCTCGACATGGCCGTCGAGGAAAATGACGAAAACGCCGTCGGCGACGTCGTGGCCGAGCTGGAAGAGCTGGAAGAAAACCTGGCCAAGCTTGAGTTCCGTCGCATGTTCAGCGGCGAGATGGACATGAACAACGCCTACCTGGACATCCAGGCCGGCTCTGGTGGTACCGAAGCGCAGGACTGGGCCAACATCCTGCTGCGCATGTACCTGCGCTGGGCTGACAAGCGCGGTTTCGACGCCACCATCATCGAGCTTTCCGAAGGTGAAGTCGCCGGCATCAAGGGCGCCACCGTGCACATCAAGGGCGAGTACGCCTTCGGCTGGCTGCGTACCGAAATCGGTGTGCACCGCCTGGTGCGCAAGAGCCCGTTCGACTCCGGTGCCCGTCGCCACACCTCGTTCTCGGCAGTGTTCGTGTCGCCCGAAATCGACGACAAGGTCGAGATCGAGATCAACCCGTCCGACCTGCGCATTGACACCTACCGCTCCTCCGGTGCCGGTGGTCAGCACGTGAACACCACCGACTCGGCCGTACGTATCACCCACGTACCGACCAACACCGTGGTGGCGTGCCAGAACGAACGCTCCCAGCACGCCAACAAAGACACCGCCATGAAAATGCTGCGGGCCAAGTTGTACGAGCTGGAAATGCAGAAGCGCAACGCCGCATCGCAGGCGCTGGAAGACAGCAAGTCGGACATCGGCTGGGGCCACCAGATCCGTTCCTACGTACTGGATGACTCGCGCATCAAAGACCTGCGCACAGGCGTAGAGCGCAGCGACTGCCAGAAAGTGCTGGACGGCGACCTCGACCAGTACCTGGAAGCAAGCCTCAAGCAAGGGCTGTAAGCCGCACTCCACTGCCGCGATACCTGGCTGCCCGCCGGTATCGCGTGCCCTGCCCGAAAAGGGCAACGAATACCTGATGGAAAGAATGACGACATGAGCGACCTCAAGACCGAATCGCAAGACCTGCAACAGGAAGAAAATGCCCTGATCGCCCTGCGCAAGGAAAAACTTGCCGCCGAGCGCGCCAAGGGCAACGCCTTCCCCAACGACTTCCGTCGCGACAGCTACTGCAACGACCTGCAGAAACAGTACGCGGACAAGACCAAGGAAGAGCTGGAAGCAGCCGCGATCCCGGTCAAGGTTGCCGGCCGTATCATGCTCAACCGTGGCTCGTTCATGGTTATCCAGGACATGACTGGCCGTATCCAGGTCTACGTCAACCGCAAAACCCTGCCCGAAGAAACCCTGGCTGCGGTCAAGACTTGGGACCTGGGCGACATCATCAGTGCCGAAGGCACCCTGGCCCGTTCCGGCAAGGGCGACCTGTACGTCGAAATGACCAATGTGCGCCTGTTGACCAAGTCGCTGCGCCCGCTGCCCGACAAGCACCACGGCCTGACCGACACCGAGCAGCGCTACCGTCAGCGTTACGTCGACCTGATGGTCAACGAAGAAACCCGCCACACCTTCCGTGTGCGTTCGCAGGTGATCTCGCACATCCGCAAGTTCCTCATCGAGCGTGACTTCCTCGAAGTCGAAACGCCGATGCTGCAGACCATTCCAGGCGGCGCGGCGGCCAAGCCGTTCGAAACTCACCACAACGCCCTGGACATGGCCATGTTCCTGCGCATCGCGCCGGAGCTGTACCTCAAGCGCCTGGTGGTGGGTGGCTTTGAAAAGGTGTTCGAGATCAACCGCAACTTCCGTAACGAAGGCGTTTCGACTCGTCACAACCCTGAATTCACCATGCTCGAGTTCTACCAGGCCTACGCTGACTACCGCGACAACATGGACCTCACCGAGGAACTGTTCCGTGAGCTGGCGCAGCTGGTACTGGGCAGCACCGACGTGCCGTACGGTGACAAGGTGTTCCACTTTGGCGAGCCGTTCGTGCGCCTGTCGGTGTTCGACTCGATCCTCAAGTACAACCCCGAGCTGACCGCTGCCGACCTGCAGGACGTCGACCGCGCCCGCGACATCGCCAAGAAGGCCGGTGCCAAGGTGCTGGGCCACGAAGGCCTGGGCAAGCTGCAGGTGATGATTTTCGAAGAACTGGTTGAGCACAAGCTGGAGCAGCCGCACTTCATTACCGAGTACCCGTTCGAAGTGTCGCCGCTGGCCCGTCGCAACGACGACAACCCAGCCGTTACCGACCGCTTCGAGCTGTTCATCGGTGGCCGTGAAATCGCCAACGCCTACTCCGAGCTCAACGATGCCGAAGACCAGGCCGAGCGCTTCCTGGCCCAGGTGGCCGAGAAGGACGCCGGTGACGACGAAGCCATGCACTACGACGCCGACTTCGTGCGTGCACTGGAGTACGGCATGCCGCCGACCGCCGGTGAGGGTATCGGCATCGACCGCCTGGTGATGCTGCTGACCAACTCGCCGTCGATCCGCGACGTGATCCTGTTCCCGCACATGCGTCCGCAGGCCTGAGTGATTTGAACGAGCCGCCTTTCGAGGCGGCTTTTTCTTGCCTGAAGCTTTATGTTGTTTGTACTGGCCTCTTTGCGGGCACGCCCGCAAAGAGGCCGGCACTGATGAAACGTTGTCCAATGAGGTATACCCGTGACACCCGCCATGCCTGACCAGGGCGCCGCCGGCATTGCCACCGCCGTCGCCGAAAGCGTGCAATACCAAGGGCGCAAGACTGCCCGCCAAGGCAGCGAACAGCGTCGCCAGCTGATCCTCGACGCCGCCATGCGCATCGTCGTGCGCGATGGTGTACGCGGCGTGCGCCACCGCGCAGTGGCCGCCGAGGCTGGTGTGCCATTGTCGGCCACCACCTACTACTTCAAGGACATCGAGGACCTGCTCACCGATACCTTCGCCCAGTACGTCGAGCGGAGCGCGGCCTACATGGCCAAGCTGTGGGCCAACACCGAGGTGGTGTTGCGCCAGTTGCTGGCCCAGGGCGATGGCAGCCAGCAGGCACGGGCGCGGTTGGCCGACGAAGTGGCGCGCATGACCGCTGACTATGTGCAGCGGCAACTGCTGAACCGCCGTGACTTCCTGATGGCCGAGCAGGCCTTCCGCCAGGAGGCGCTGCTTTGCCCGCGCCTGGCCGAGCTGGTGTGCGCCCATGAGCAGATCCTGTTGCACGGCACCCGGCAATTGCTGCAGGTAGTGGGTTCGCGGCAACCGGAACAGGACGCCCAGATGTTGACGGCGATTATCGAGCAGATGGAATATCAGGGCCTGCTCAAGGATGCGAATGCGCAAGCCGATGGGCAGATGCTCGCTATGCTTACCCGATACCTGCAGCTTGTGCTGGCATCGGCCTGAGCCGAGATCGACTTTTCAAGGAGAACCTGATGAAAGCCTGGCGTGTGGTGTTGTTGACTCTGTCATTCCTGCTGCTGGGCGGTTGTCTGGTGACCTTCCATGAGCCATTGCCCAGCAACCAGGCGGCGCCCAAGGCCCTGCTCGGCAAGTGGAGCAGCAAGGACGCCTGGGCGAGCCGCTGAAGCTGACCATCAGCCGCAGCGGTGGCGATGCCTACAAGGCAGTGGCCACGGCCAAGGGCAAGGCCCCTGAAGAATACGTGTTCACTGTGTCGCGCCACGGCAACCGCTGGTACCTGTCGGCTGGTGTGCCCAAGCGCCTGGGTGGCAACTTCCTGATTGGCGGTTTCGACATCGTCGATGGCAAGGAACTGGTGGTCTACAACCTGGATGTCGAGCAGGTGCAGCAGGCGGTGGACAAGAAAGAACTGACCGGGCGTAGCACCGAGGTGCCAGAAGACAACGGCGATGGCGTGTTGATCGACAGCCCGTCGGCGCGGGTGCTGGCGTATCTGGACGACCCGGCCAACTCCGACCTGTTCGTCGAGGTGGCGCGGTTCCAGCGCTCCGGCAAATGACCGTGTTGGCTTCCTCGCGGGCAGGTTTCTTGTACTAGAAAGGAGTCCCCGGTGGACGAATACCAGCAAACCATCCGCGCCCTGTCCGACCGCATCGTCGCGGCGCAGACCCCGATCCGGGTCCTGGACGCGGTGAAGTGGGACGACAACATTCGCCAGGGCTTCCTCAAGGCCAAGGGCAAGGAGCCGCCGGCGGTTGACCGCGCCTACTACCAGTCGCGCCCGCTGTCGTTCGACTCCAGCGCGGTCAAGGCCGAGTTTCAGGGCATCGAGCGCGACATCATTCGCCAGCTCGGCCAGTTCAACCCGGTTGGCCAGATCATGAAGCGCATGTGCCGCGAGTACCGCATGGTCGTGCGCATGCTCGAAGCGCGCGGCACCGAGGACTTCGGGTTGATCTCCCAGGAGCTGTACGGCGCGGCCTCGGATGCCTTCCACGCCGGTGACCCGACCCTGGCCGACCTCGGCATGATGTTCTCAGACTACCTGAACAACATTGACGGCCGTGGCGACCTCAAGGACGAACCCAAGAATCTGACGGCCAAGGAGGCCGTGGACATTCTCCAGCGCCGGCTGAACAAGGTGTTCGGCGAGGCCGAGGAAACCATTCGCGTATTCGAGTCTGACGGCATCGTCGCCGATGCTGCGGCCGGTGCCGACTACATCAAGGTGCGCGCCGACGCCATGTTCAACGTCCGCGACGTGCGCGCCCTGGAGGTGCACGAAGGGCTGGTGCACGTGGGCACCACACTGAATGGCCAGAACCAGCCTATCTGTACCTTTCTGGCCAAGGGCCCGCCCTCGTCGACGGTGACCCAGGAAGGCCTGGCCATCCTCATGGAAGTGATCGCCTTTGCGTCCTACCCCAGCCGCTTGCGCAAGCTCACCAACCGCACCCGCGCGATCCACATGGTCGAGGAGGGCGCCGATTTCCTCCAGGTGTTCAACTTCTTCCGCGAGCAGGGCTTCGAGATGGCGCAGAGCTACAGCAACGCCAGCCGGGTGTTCCGCGGCTCGGTGCCCAATGGCCTGCCATTCACCAAGGACTTGTCCTATCTCAAGGGCTTCATCATGGTTTACAACTACATTCAGTTGGCCGTGAAGAAGGGCAAGCTCGAACAGATCCCGTTGCTGTTCTGTGGCAAGACCACCCTGGAAGACATGCGCACCCTGCGTCAGCTGGTCGAGGAGGGTTTGGTCGAGCCACCCAAGTACCTGCCCGAACAGTTCCGCGACCTTAACGCGCTGTCGGCCTGGATGTGCTTCTCCAACTTCCTCAACCACCTGAGCCTGGATCGTATTGAAGCCGACTACGCGAACATTCTCTGAGTGCTGCCGCCTGCTGGCCCTGGGCTTGGTTCTGCTGGGGCTTGGCGGCTGCAGCAGCCTGCTGTTCTACCCCGAGCGTGGCCAGGCCTTCACCCCTGAGCGGGCCAAGCTGGCGTATCGCGATGTCACCCTGAACACTGCTGATGGCCTGCGCCTGCACGGCTGGTGGCTGCCGGCCAAGGCCGGGTCGATGTCAAAGGCACGGTGCTGCACCTGCATGGAAACGGCGGCAACCTGCCTGGACACCTGGGGGGAGCTACTGGCTGCCGGAGCAGGGTTACCAGGTGTTGATGATCGATTATCGCGGCTACGGCTTGTCCCAGGGCCAGCCGAGCCTGCCGGACGTGTACCAGGACATTGCCGCCGCCATGGTTTGGCTGGACCAGGCACCCGAGGTAAAGGGCAAGCCACTGGTGCTGCTGGGGCAGAGCCTGGGTGGCGCCATGGCCATTCATTATCTGGCGGCCCACCCTGAGCAGCGCCAGCGCTTCAGCGCGCTGGTGTTCGATGGCGTGCCGGCCAGTTACCGCGAGGTGGGGCGCTATGCCCTCAGCACCTCGTGGATGACTTGGCCGCTGCAGGTGCCGCTGTCGTGGCTGGTGCCGGACGGCGACAGCGCGATCCGTTCGATCGAGCAGCTGAGCAGCCCGCCCAAACTGTTCTTCCACAGCATCGACGACAACCTGGTGCCGATGGACAACGGCATTCGCCTGTACCAGCACGCACCAGCACCAAGGGTGCTGCAACTGACCCGAGGCGGCCATGTACAGACCTTCGCTGACCCGACCTGGCGCCAGGTGATGCTGCGTTTCCTTGATGATCCCAGCCATTTCAACGGCCTGCGGCGGCTTGCCGAAGTGCCCAATTTCCCTGACGAGAAGAACAAGCAATGAGTGAAGAACGCAACGCCATCCCGCTGATCCTGACCGGCATCGGTAGCATCATCGTGACGGTGGGGGCTTTGTGGTACTACGGTTACCTGCATTTCGCCAAACCCGAGGATGCCCTGTTGCTGCAGGACTTCACCATGCTCAAGACCATCCCCGGCGAAGACTACAAGGTGTCGCTGGACCCGGCGGCGCAGGTGGCCCAGTGTGTGGACGGCGTGCTGGTGCTGTTCGACACCCAGCAAAAAGGCCTGACCGGCGTGCTGGTGGACAACCGCAAGCGCGCCGTGCGTTGCATGGGCGAGGAAACCCCACAGCAGGTGCAGTGATGTTGCCTGTATCGGCCCCGTAGCGGGCGTGCCCGCGAGAGGTCGGAACAGGCAAAAGAAAGCCCCGCGTCGATCGCGGGGCTTGTCATTTCAGCTGGCCAGTCTTACTGCTGGGCCTGACTCACCGTACGCGGTGCCACCGGCTGGTTGTCGTTGGAGATGGTCACCTCCACCCGACGGTTTTGCGCCCGCCCCGAGTTGCTGCCGTTGTCCGCTACCGGGTACTCCTTGCCATAACCCTGGGACACGATGCGTGCAGGGTCCACGCCGGCGCGCACCAGTGCCATGCGCACGGAGCCTGCGCGGCGTTCGGACAGGCTCTGGTTGTAGTTGGCCGAGCCGACACTGTCGGTGTAGCCCTCGACAATCACCTTGCGCTCCGGGTTTTCCTGGAGGAACTGGGCCAGCTTGGTGATGTTCGGGTAGGCGTTGCTCTTGAGTTCGGCTTTGTTGAAGTCGAACAGCACGTCGCCGAAGGTCACCAGCGTACCGCGGTCGGTCTGCTTGGCATTGAGGCTGTCCTGCAGCTTGGCGATCTGCGCGTCGCGGGCATCCAGCTTGGCCTGGGCACGCTGGGCCGAGGCATTTTTCAGCTCGCCTTCGGCGGTGCGCAGGGCAATGGTCTGTTTCGCCACTTCAATACGTTGGTTGGTCAGGTAGGCGAGCTGGTCGACCTGCTTCTGGTCTTCACGGTCCATGTAGGCCTTGTCGGCCTTGTTCAGCCAGTCCTGGGCGTCCTTGGTCTCCAGGGCCGCGACCTTGCTCGATTGCGGGTCGCTCTGCAGCGAGGAGAAATTGGTGCGGGCCGCTTCCAGGTTGGCATTCGGGTCGTGCGAGCAGGCAGCGAGACCGACGCTCAGGGCCAGCAGGGCGGGAATCATGACGTGTTTGCGCATAGTGTTCATCCTTTGATCGTGTGCGAAGGCTAAGGTTGGCGGGGCAGGGCTCACTGAGCGCTGCGCAGGCCTTCCTCACGTACGTCCTGAATGCCCTGGCGGGCATCCTGCACGGCCTTCTGGGCCTTGGCCGCCTGGGCCTTGCGTTCGGCGAGGCGTGCGTCCCACTCGGCCTGTTGGGCCAGGCGCTTGGCCTCGTCGTACTTCTTGTCATGCATGGCGATCTCGGCCTGCTTGAACTTGTCCTGGGCCGCTTTCATTTCCACGGCGGCAAACTCGGTACCGCCAGCACTGACGGCGGAGTTCACAGCAGACTGGGTAACGGCATACTGCTCGGTGGGTGGGTTGCCCGCACAGCCGGCCAGGACCAGGCTACTGCCGAGGGCCAGCGCGGCCAGCTTGAACCCGCGCACATGAGTGGATGACAGTTTGCGGGTGCGGGTCTTCATGATGGTCAGCTCCATTGGATCACTCCTGATAACGACGATGTCCGTAGCAGTCCATCGCTCAATCCCTGACAAAACCGCGCGCTTCAGCTCAACGGTGCACGAGGGCAGTGTGCAGGGTTTTAGCGTGATGGCTATTGGCTCCGACTCGACCGTTTTTCGAATGGTTCAGAAAAAAATGCGCTGCGAGCGGATTTTTTTCTGACTGATTGGTCAGCGAGGATTTGCTGGAACTTTCTCGGCCGAGGGCGGTATTCCGGGCCTTTCAGGGGCCCGGAACATGGAGGGCAGGCTATTTTTCGTTATCGACGGCAGTGTTGCTCAAGCTGTGCAGGTGCTGGCGCGACAGGGTGAGAAAGCGTGGAGTAGGGCCGACATCCTCGTACAGCGGGTCGCCTTCTTCATCGGTGGCGATGACCTGCCGGCCCTGCACATAGGGGAAGCTGGCTTCAAGTTCTTCGAGGGCGGCGGCGACCAGTTCGCCGAGCAGTTCTTCGGCGGTGCGCTTGGGGTACATGTCGATCAGCGCGGCCAGGCGCGCCTCGGACTCCAGGTCCAGATGCAAGACATGCCCTGTGCGACTGAGCGTGCCAGCGGCATTCTGTTCCCAGTGCTGGGCGAGTTCACGGATTTTCATGATGACCTCTGGTTACGCCTGCTAAGGCTGCATGGCATGGGAGTGCTGTGCTTTCACTTTAGTTTGCTTTGACCGATCACGGCTTGCCATGGCTGCGCGGCAAGGGGCACTCTTTGACAGAGCTGTGTACAGGAGTGCGCCAGAGCCGCGCCAAAGAGAGGGCCAATGACCGATATCGATGTGCGTTTGCGTGAAGATGTCCATGTGTTGGGTGAACTGCTTGGCGAAACCATTCGCCAGCAGCACGGTGATGCGTTCCTGCAGAAGATCGAGGACATTCGCCACAGTGCCAAGGCCGACCGCCGTGGCCCCGGTGAGCAACTGAGCTCGACCCTGGCGGACCTTGCCGAAGACGACCTGTTGCCTGTGGCCAGGGCCTTCAACCAGTTCCTCAACCTGGCCAACATGGCCGAACAGTACCAGTTGATCCGCCGCCGCGACGCCGATCAGCCCGAGCCTTTCGAAGCGCGGGTGTTGCCTGAGTTGCTGGCGCGTCTGAAGCAGGCTGGCCACAGCAACGATGCCTTGGCCCGACAACTGGCCAAGCTCGACATCCAATTGGTGCTCACCGCTCACCCCACCGAGGTAGCCCGCCGCACGCTGATCCAGAAATACGACGCCATTGCAGGTCAACTGGCCGCGCAGGACCACCGCGACCTGAGCCCGGCCGAGCGCCAGCAGGTTCGCGAACGCCTGCGCCGGCTGATCGCCGAAGCCTGGCACACCGAAGAAATCCGCCGCACCCGCCCCACGCCGGTAGACGAAGCCAAGTGGGGCTTCGCAGTGATCGAGCATTCGCTGTGGCACGCCATCCCCAGCCATCTGCGCAAGGTCGACAAGGCCCTGCTGGAGGCCACTGGCCTGCGCCTGCCGCTGGAGGCCGCGCCAATCCGCTTTGCCTCGTGGATGGGCGGTGACCGTGATGGCAACCCCAACGTGACCGCTGCCGTCACCCGCGAAGTGCTGCTGTTGGCGCGCTGGATGGCCGCCGACCTGTTCTTGCGCAACATCGATGCATTGGCTGCGGAGCTGTCGATGCAGCAGGCCAACGACGCCCTGCGCGAACGGGTCGGCGACAGTGCCGAGCCTTACCGCGCCGTGCTCAAGCAACTGCGCGACCGCTTGCGGGCGACACGAGCCTGGGCGCACTCGGCCCTGGCCAGCAACCAGCCGGCCGGTGCCGAGGTGCTGGTGGATAACCGCGACCTGATCGCGCCGCTGGAGCTGTGCTACCAGTCGCTGCATGATTGCGGCATGGGTGTGATCGCCGAGGGGCCGCTGCTCGACTGCCTGCGCCGCGCCGTTACCTTCGGCCTGTTCCTGGGCCGCCTGGACGTGCGCCAGGACGCTGCCCGCCACCGTGATGCGCTGACCGAGATCACCGATTACCTGGGCCTGGGGCGTTATGCCGATTGGGACGAAGAGCAGCGAATCGGGTTCCTCCAGGCCGAGCTGAAAAACCGCCGGCCGCTGTTACCTGCGCATTTCAAACCGCAGGCGGATACCGCCGAAGTGCTGGCCACTTGCAGAGAAGTCGCCGCCGCGCCGGCTGCCTCGCTGGGCTCGTATGTCATCTCCATGGCGGGTGCCGCCTCGGATGTGCTGGCCGTGCAACTGCTGCTCAAGGAAGCTGGCCTGACTCGCCCCATGCGCGTGGTGCCGCTGTTCGAAACCCTGGCCGACCTCGACAACGCCGGCCCGGTGATGCAGCGCCTGCTCGGCCTGCCGGGCTATCGCGCCGGCCTGCGTGGCCCGCAGGAAGTGATGATCGGTTACTCGGACTCGGCCAAGGACGCTGGCACCACCGCCGCTGCCTGGGCACAGTACCGTGCCCAGGAAAACCTGGTGCGAATCTGCGCCGAGCATCAGGTCGAGCTGCTGCTGTTCCACGGCCGTGGCGGCACCGTTGGGCGCGGCGGTGGCCCGGCGCATGCGGCGATTCTGTCGCAGCCACCGGGTTCGGTGGCGGGGCGTTTTCGCACTACCGAGCAGGGCGAAATGATCCGTTTCAAGTTCGGCTTGCCGGGTATCGCCGAACAAAACCTCAACCTGTACCTGGCGGCCGTACTCGAAGCCACACTACTGCCACCTCCGCCACCGCAGCCGGCTTGGCGCGAGTTGATGGACCAGTTGGCCGCCGATGGTGTGAAGGCTTACCGCAGCGTGGTGCGGGAGAACCCCGATTTCGTCGAGTACTTCCGCCAGTCGACGCCAGAACAGGAGCTGGGGCGCCTGCCGCTGGGCAGCCGCCCGGCCAAGCGCCGCGCCGGGGGCATCGAAAGCCTGCGGGCCATCCCATGGATCTTCGGCTGGACCCAGACCCGGCTGATGTTGCCGGCCTGGCTGGGCTGGGAGACCGCACTGAGCAACGCCTTGGCCCGTGGCCAGGGTGAGTTGCTGGCGCAGATGCGCGAGCAGTGGCCGTTCTTCCGCACCCGCATCGATATGTTGGAAATGGTGCTGGCCAAGGCCGATGCGCAAATTGCCGAGGCCTACGACGAACGTCTAGTGCAACCGCACTTGCTTCCTTTAGGTGCGCACCTGCGCGACCTATTGTCGCAGTCGTGCCAGGTGGTGCTGGGCCTGACCGGGCAGCCGGTGCTACTGGCGCACAGCCCCGAGACGCTGGAATTCATCAGCCTGCGCAATACCTACCTGGACCCACTGCACCGCCTGCAGGCCGAGTTGCTGGCTCGCTCGCGCAGCCGCGAAGCCGCTCTGGACAGCCCGTTGGAGCAGGCCTTGCTGGTGACCGTGGCGGGTATTGCCGCCGGGTTGCGCAACACCGGCTGAGGGCATGCCCGGGCCATGCCTGGCGAGTGCCGAGCAGGCCCGGCACAAGGACGGGGAGGGTGGTTGCGCCGGGCGCAACCGCCAGTCTGCTGAGCCGCAAGTGGCGCATTCCTGCAACTTTGGGACGCTTGTCTGGCTGCCGAGCGCTGTGTATCTTGAGCAGCCTTCTGACCGATTTATGGTCATACCCGATTTTCCGGACTTGGCCCTGGTTGCCGAATCCATTGAATTTCATAAAAAAATTTGAGGAGCACGAGATGCGCGTAATTCTGCTGGGAGCTCCCGGGGCCGGTAAAGGTACTCAGGCAAAGTTCATCACCGAAAAGTTCGGTATCCCTCAGATCTCCACCGGTGACATGCTGCGTGCCGCCGTCAAGGCCGGCACCCCGCTGGGCCTGGAACTGAAGAAAGTCATGGATGCCGGCCAGCTGGTTTCCGACGAGTTGATCATCAGCCTGGTCAAGGAGCGCATCGCCCAGCCTGATTGCGCCAACGGCTGCCTGTTCGATGGCTTCCCACGCACCATCCCGCAAGCCGAAGCCATGGTGGCTGCTGGTGTCGACATCGACGCCGTGGTCGAAATTGCCGTGGATGACGAAGAAATCGTCGGCCGCATGGCTGGCCGCCGTGTGCACCTGGCCTCGGGCCGCACCTACCACATTCAGTACAACCCGCCGAAAGTGGAAGGCAAGGACGACGTCACTGGCGAAGACCTGATCCAGCGCGACGACGACAAGGAAGAAACCGTTCGCCATCGCCTGTCGGTCTACCACACCCAGACCAAGCCGCTGGTGGACTTCTACCAGAAGCTGTCGGCCGCCAATGCTGGCAAGCCGAAGTACAGCCACATCGAAGGTGTCGGTTCGGTCGACGCCATCACTGCCAAGGTCCTGGCAGCCCTGAGCTGATCCTGGATTGACGCACATCGACAACGGCCCGCTTGCGGGCCGTTGTCGTTTATACTGCCGCTCTTTTCATTCGCACCTGGATACCCGTTCGATGACCACCCTGCTGGCCCTGGATACCGCCACCGAAGCCTGTTCCGTCGCGCTGCTGCATGACGGCAAGGTAACCAGCCATTACGAGGTGATCCCGCGCATGCATGCCCAGAAGCTGCTGCCGATGATCAAGCAACTGCTGGCCGAATCTGGCGTGGCATTGAATGCGTTGGATGCCATTGCCTTCGGCCGTGGCCCAGGTGCGTTCACCGGTGTGCGCATCGCCATCGGCGTGGTCCAGGGCCTGGCCTTTGCCCTCGAGCGCCCGGTGCTGCCGGTGTCCAACCTGGCCGCACTGGCCCAGGGTGCGTTGCGCGAGCAGGGCGTGCAGCAGGTGGCGGCTGCCATTGATGCGCGCATGGATGAAGTGTACTGGGGCTGCTACCAGGCTACGGCGGGCGAAATGCGCCTGGTCGGCCGTGAGGCGGTATTGCCGCCTGAGCAGGTGGCTCTGCCGGCGGGCAGCAATGGCGAGTGGTTCGGTGCCGGCACCGGGTGGGGCTACGCAGAGCGGCTGGCGGTGCAGGTGGCGGCCAGCAACCCTGGCGCGTTGCCCAATGCCCTGGACGTGCTCAGCCTGGCGACCTTTGCCTGGGCACGTGGCGAGGCAATCGTCGCCGAGCAGGCGCAACCGGTGTATCTGCGCGATAATGTAGCTACGCCCAAGAAGCACTGAGTGCTGTTCGTCGGTTATCGCCGATCACGCTAAAACCTTTTGTGCGATCTGTGGTCCAGTTATCACTCAAGCATTAGCGACGGAACTCTGATGCTGCTAAATTGCCATCATTGGTCCTGAGTGCTCATGCCATGCGTATCGACGGTTTCTCCTCGCAGTCCTATCCGGTCAAGCGCGCCCCGCGCAAGGCAGCGGTGCGTGACGAGGCCATCGACGATGCCGAGGTGGTCGAGGAGGCCGAAACCGCCCCGCAGGAAGCCACCGCCCGCCGCCGCAGCGGTGGCCTGCCAGCCCGCCAGCAGGACATGGTCTTCCCCCGCGCCCGTGACCGCCGCACTGCCACCGCGCTGGCCAGCTACCTGAGCACCGCCGGTTTTAACGACTGGGACATGGAAGTACTGGGGCTCGACCTGTACATTTAGTGGATGAGTCCATCCCCACTGCCTTACTTTCTCGGTTGCCCGTCATGGAGCGAAAACGCCTGGCGCGACTACCTGTACCCCGCCGACGCCAGCAGCAATGAAATGCTTGGCTTCTACAGCCAGGTGTTCAACGCCGTCGAAGGCAACACCACCTTCTACGCACGCCCCGCCCCCGGCACCATTGCCCGCTGGGCGCAGGTGATGCCCGCGCACTTTCGCTTTACCGCCAAGTTTCCAAGGGACGTCAGCCACGAGGGCGACCTGCGCGATCAGCTTGAGCCTGCCTTCGATTTCACCCGGCTGATGGCCCCGCTGGGCCAGCGCGTATCGCCCTACTGGCTGCAGCTTCCGGCTCAGTTCGGCCCTGCACGCCTGGGCGAGCTATGCCACTTCCTCGATGAAATTGCCGTGCCAGTGGCGGTGGAAGTGCGCAACCAGGCCTTTTTCGCCAAGGGGGAGGAAGAGCGGCTGCTCAACCGCTTGCTGCACGAACGTGGCGTCGAACGTATCTGCCTTGACCCGCGTGCGCTGTTCAGTTGCACCTCCCGCGACCCTGCCGTGCTGCATGCGCAGTCCAAGAAGCCCAAGGTGCCGCCACGGCCGGCCGCCTTCAGCCAGCATCCGCAGGTGCGCTTCATTGGCCATCCCGAACTGCAGGCCAACGAAACCTTCCTTACGCCCTGGGTAGACAAGGTTGCTGGCTGGATCGAGGAGGGCCGCAACCCGTACATCTTCCTGCACACATCGGACAACCGCTTGGCAGCCGCCTTGGCTCAGCGCTTTCACCAGCGGCTGATGGCACGCCTGCCGGGCCTTGCACCTTTGCCGGAATTGCCCCGCGCGCCCGAGGTCGAACAACTGGGGCTACTCTGACCTTTCCCTGACTGCCGGAGGTTGAACCATGGACGTGCAAACCCTGAGAGCCGAAGCTTTCAAGGCGCTACACGCGCGCGAAGGCGCGTTCGTCATCCCCAACCCGTGGGATGCCGGCTCTGCCAAGTTGCTCGCCAGCCTGGGGTTCGAAGCGCTGGCCACCACCAGTGCGGGCCTGGCCTTCAGCCTGGGTCGGCCAGACGCCGAAGGCGCCTTGAGCCTGGACGATACCCTGGACAATGCCGGCGAGATCGTCGATGCCACCGCGTTGCCGGTGGCCGCCGATCTGGAGAACGGCTTTGGCGACTTGCCTGAAACCTGTGCCCAGACCATCCTGCGTGCTGCCGAAGTCGGCCTGGTCGGTGGCTCCATCGAAGATGCCAGTGGCCGCAGTGATGCGCCCATCTACGATTTAGGGTTGGCCGTGGAGCGTGTGCGCGCCGCTGTGCAGGCGGCGCGTAGCCTGCCATTCCCGTTCACCTTGTGCGCCAGGGCAGAAAACCTGCTGCACGGCCGCATGGACCTGGACGACACCATCCTGCGTCTGCAAGCCTATGCCGAGGCCGGCGCCGATGTGCTGTACGCCCCCGGCCTGCGCACGGTGGAAGAAGTGCGCGCGGTGGTGCAAGCCGTCGCACCGCGCCCGGTGAATGTGCTGATGGGCATGGCGGGCGTGCCGCTGAGCGTGAACCAGTTGCAGGACCTGGGGGTGCGCCGTATCAGTGTTGGTTCGTCGCTGGCCCGTGCTGCACTCGGGGCCTTGCACCGGGCCGCGCTGGAAATTCGTGATGAGGGCACGTTCGGCTATGGTGAGCAGGCACTGCCGTTCGCTCAGCTCAACGACCTGTTTCGCCGCTGATGAGGGCAGTGCTGGCGCTGTTGGCCGGCCTGCTGCTATTGGCGGGCCTGGCCTGGCACCTCGGCTGGCGCCTGCCTGGCGCATGGAACCCGTGGGCGCCGCTGGACGTGCGCCAGCCGCCCAACCTGCTGACGCCGTACAAGCTTTCGCGCTTGCGCGATGACCCGGCGTTGTGCCGTCAAGCGCTTGAAACCAGCCAACTGCGCTACCGGGCACAAGCTGACAGTCAGGCTTCGGCCGACTGCCCGCTGCAAAATATCTGGCGCATTGACGGCGGCCAGGCGCGGCTCAGCAGCAGCTTCCTGGCCAGTTGCCCGTTGGCGGTGGCCTATGCGCTGTTCGAGAAGCATGGGTTGCAACCGGTGGCGCAGCGGTTACTGGGCCAACCCGTGGCGCAAGTCGATCACCTGGGCAGCTTTGCCTGCCGCAATGTCTACCACCGCAAGCAAGGCCGCTTGAGCCAGCACGCGACGGCCAATGCGCTGGATATAAGCGGTTTCCGCTTGCAGGACGGTCAGCGCATCGTGCTGGCGCGTGACTGGCAGGCGGGTGGGCAGAGGGCGGAGTTCTTGCGTCAGGTGCAGCAGGCGGCTTGCAAGAGTTTCAGCACGGTGCTTGGCCCGGACTACAACGCCGCGCACCGTAATCACTATCACATGGACATGGGGCGCTGGCAGATCTGCCGTTAGCCTCAGGCGTGAACGCGCACATTGTTCAGCACCACCGGGCGCGCCCAGTGCATGTCGAACTCCAGGTCGTTCTGCTGCTTGGCCAGGGTGGCATGGTCGAACGGCTCGGGTGCTGGGTCCAGCAGGTTGGTCTCGAACTCGGCGATGGGCAGGAACAGCGAGCGCGGAGCAGGGCCTGGGCCGGGCTCGGCAAGCGGTTGGCCCTGGTTCATCACGACGGGGCGCAGCCAGCTGTTGTTGATGTCCAGCTGGCGTTGCTGCTCGATCAGCTCGATGGCGCTGAACGGCTCGGGGGCCGGTGGCAGCAACTTGGCTTCAAGCTCTGCCTTGGGCAGGAACAGCGGTTCGGGTGGTGCCACCACGGTGTCTTGCACCGGGCAGGCGCGCTGGGCGTCGATCATGGCCAGCGCACGCGCACCGCCGACGGGTTCGCCGCTGTGCTGGTCGTATTGCGCGAACGACTGGCTGACGCTGTCTACCGGCTCTTCCTGTTGCTCGGCCATGGCCCGGGCAAAAAAATCCTGCCACAGGTGGCTGACGCCCCCGAGTGCCTGGGTGTTGTGCTGACTGTAGTTGCCGACTGGCGACAAATAGGTCAAGCCGATGGGAAGAGTATCTGACATGGCAGTCGCGCGCGTTGTGCTCTGGCAGAATAGCGGGATATTGCCTGTATCGGCTGTGACGGCCGATACATTAATGGCGGGGTTCAATTTTCAGGTGTATGTGATGGAAGAGCAGGGCACAGGTATCCGGGTCGAGGCGTTGTCGGCTGAATTTGCGGCGCAAGCCGCTGCGTGGGCTGAGCGCCTGGAGCTGCCGCTGCACGACGAGGCCGCTGATTTCGCCGTGCAGGTTGGCGCTGATGGCTTGCAGATTCAACAGTTGGGGCCCCAGGCGCCTGGGCCGGTGCGGGTGGACTTCGTTGAAGGCCAGGCCGCGCACCGGCGCCAGTTTGGCGGTGGCAACGGGCAAATGATCGCCAAGGCCGTGGGCATTGCCCAAGGCGTGCGGCCACAAGTGCTGGACGCCACGGCGGGGCTGGGCAAGGACGCGTTCGTACTGGCCAGCCTGGACTGCCAGATGACCCTGATCGAACGCCAGCCGCTGATTGCCGCGCTGCTGGAGGATGGCCTGGCACGGGCTCGCGCGGATGAAGAAGTGGGGGCGATCGTCGGGCGCATGCGCCTGCTGACCGGCAACGCCATCGAGCGCATGCGCGCCTGGGAAGGCGAGCCACCACAGGTGATCTACCTCGACCCGATGTTCCCGCACCGGGACAAGAGTGCGCTGGTGAAAAAAGAAATGCGCGTATTCCGGCCGTTGGTGGGTGATGACCTGGATGCCCCGGCCCTGCTCGAAGCAGCCTTGGCGCTGGCCAGCCACCGGGTGGTGGTGAAGCGCCCGCGCAAGGCGCCGATCATCGACGGGCCGAAGCCCAGCCATAGCCTGGAAGGCAAGTCGAGCCGGTATGACATTTACCCGAAGAAAGCGCTGAAAGCCTGATTCCTGAAATCTGACCGGCAAGCGCGGTCGTTGTAGGAGCGGCCTTGTGTCGCGAAAGGGCTGCAACGCAGCCCCAGGATTTTGGCGCTCACGCGAAAATTGCCGGGGCCGCTTTGCGGCCCTTTCGCGACACAAGGCCGCTCCTACAGTGATTGCATCGCCTGACAGCTTTACGTTCTACCTGTGGGGGCCGGCTTGCCAGCGATAGGCTCAGTACAGTCAGCCTGCTGCCTCAGGGTTTGAATGCCCGCAAGAACACCCCTACCACCTCGCGCACATGCGCCTCGGCTTCATCCCCTTCCAGTGGTGCTGCGCACCCCAGTAGCAAGCGGTAATCCGGGCACCCTTGACCAGGCAGAAAAAGTGCTCCGCCGCTCGCAACGGGTTGTCGACGCGCAGCAGCCCGCGCTCATGTGCGCCGCGCAGCAGCGCTTCCATCCCGGCCAGCACACGCTTGGGTCCGGCTTCGTAGAAGTACTCGCCAAAACTCGGGTCCAGGCTGCCCTGGGCCATGATCAGGCGGCTGAGCTTGACCGCCTCGTCACTGCTGATCAGCGCCTGGAAGCCACGGGCAATGGTCAGCAGCACTTCGTCCACCGGTGCCCCCTCGGGGTACTCGAACAGCAGGTCTGGCAGCTGGATCTGGCAGGTGGCCATGACCGCCGAGCAGAACAGGGTCTGCTTGTCGGTGAAGTGGCTGTACACGGTAAGTTTTGAAACACCTGCCGCCGCAGCGACCGCATCCATGCTGGTGTTGGCGTAGCCAAGGCTGAGGAACAGCGTCTTGGCCGCTTCGAGAATCGCCTCGCGCTTGGCCAGGTCCTTGGGCCGGCCCGGGCCGATGGGTGCGTCGTTGGACATTGTGGTCTGCATCTGGTTGAAGAATCACCATCTTAACGGGTCAAGCGCGATCCGGCTAAAACCCGGTCACATTGCCTGCTGTCCGCCAGCCGACAGTTGATCGACAGTGATGTCGTCGTTCAGGCACCAGGTTGTTGTGTTTTTAAATAAATTACTGATTTATAAGCATTATTTTGTTGGCATGAATCGTGTTGATAGAGCATCAAGGGTGCCTGACAAGGGTGCCGAGCCTATTGAACAGGAGTCCCCATGCCACGTGAAATTCGTTTGAACGCCTTCGAGATGAACTGTGTCGGCCATCAGTCGCCCGGCCTGTGGCGCCACCCCAAGGACCGCGCTTGGCAATACAAGGACCTGGACTACTGGACCGACCTGGCCAAGCTGCTGGAACGCGGCAAGTTCGACGGTGTGTTCATCGCCGACGTGATCGGCATCTACGATGTGCTGGGCGGCAATGGCGACGCGGCCATCCGTCAGGCGGCCCAGGTGCCGGTGAACGACCCCTTGGCCCTGATCACCCCGATGGCACTGGTGACCGAGCACCTTGGTTTCGGCCTGACCGCCTCGCTCACCTTCGAGCACCCGTACCCGTTCGCCCGTCGGTTATCGACCCTGGATCACCTGACCAAGGGCCGCATCGGCTGGAACATCGTCACGTCTTACCTCGACAGCGGTGCACGCAACCTGGGACAGAAGGCGCTGAGCGACCATGATGCTCGCTACGACTACGCCGACGAGTACCTGGAGGTGCTGTACAAGCTGTTCGAGGGCAGCTGGGAGGACGGTGCGGTGGTGCGCGACCGCGAGACCGGCCTGTTCACCGACCCGCGCAAAGTCCACGAGATCCGTCATCAGGGCAAGCACTTCCAGGTTCCGGGCATACACCTGTGCGAACCGTCCCCGCAACGCACTCCCGTGCTGTATCAGGCAGGGGCGTCCAGCCGTGGTAAAAACTTCGCCGCGGGCCACGCCGAGTGCGTGTTCGTCGCCGCGCCCTCCAAGGTCATCCTGAAAAAGACCGTGGCCGACATTCGTCGCCGGGCCGCCGAGGCAGGGCGCGATCCGCGCAAGGTGCTGATCTTCAACATGCAGACGGTGATAGTCGACGAAACCGACGCCAAGGCCCAAGCCAAATGGCAGGAGTTGAAAAGCTACGCCAGCTACGAAGGCGCCCTGGCGCTGATTTCAGGCTGGACCGGCATCGACTTCAGCGAGTACCAGCCCGATCAGGTGCTGGAGCATATCCACACCAATGCCATCCAATCGGCTGTGGAGGCGTTTTCCACCGCCGACCCGAACAAGCAGTGGACGGTGCAGGAACTGGCCGACTGGGTCGGCATTGGCGGCTTTGGCCCGCTGATCGTCGGCAGTGCGCAAACTGTGGCGGATGAACTGCAGGCCTGGGTCGAAGAAACCGATGTCGATGGCTTCAACCTGACCTATGCCCTGGCCCACGAAACCTTCCGCGATGTGGTCGAGCTGCTGGTGCCCGAGCTGCAGCAACGTGGCGCCTACAAGACCGAGTACCGCCCCGGCACCCTGCGCGAGAAACTGTTCGGCGACGGCCCACGGCTGCCGGCCAGCCACCCGGCCGCTGGCTACCGCGACCTTGCCCGTCAAGCCGAACCTGTCTGAAATACCCGGGGCTGCGCAGCAGCCCCAGTCGATGACTCAGGACTGCTTGGCACCCCCACCAATCTGCCATACATACGGTGGTTCGGTACCGTTCACCTGCCAGTCGCCGATAATCCGCTCCTTGTAGATCACCGGGTTGTGTGAAGCCGCCGTGCGGGCGTTGCGCCAGTGGCGGTCGAGCTGGCGGCTGGTGCTGGTGGTGGAAGCGCCCAAGGCATTGAACAGGTCGCTGGTGGCGCGCAGTACCAGATCGATGGTGGCCACTTGCGCCTGGGCCGATTCCAGCTCGGCAACCACATTGGCCTGCTGCTCAGCGGCCGAATCATTGGCGAAGCGTGCCAGGTAGGCCTGCTGGATGGCCTCGGCGGCACGCAGGGTCGCAGCTTCGGCGGCATACACCTGGCCCGAGGCCTTGCCGATCACTTGCAGCACCTGTGGGTCCTGGCTGACGGCAGCACCGTTGCCATGGCTGAATACCCGTGTGCGCTTGCTGGTTTCCTGGCCGAAGTCGCGCACGGCTGCACGCCCGGAGCCGGTGATCACCGCCAGCAGCACCAGTTGGTAGAACGCGGTCTGGTATTTGAAACGGGTGGCGAAATCGATGATGTTCTCTTCCTCGACCACGGCATTTTCAAACACCGAAGTACCGCTGCCGGTGGTGCGCTGGCCGAAGCCGTCCCAATCATCGTTCTGGCGGATACCGGGCTGCTGAGTGCGGATGGCAGCGATTACATCGGCGCCGGTGTCCTCGCGCCGGGCGAACAGGTCGATCCAGTCGGAGAACAGGCTGCCAGTGCTGTAGTACTTGGTGCCGTTGACTACCCACTGCTCACCCAGGCGCGAAACGCGGGTGATGACATCGCCAATCTTCACTGCGCCGATCTCGGTCCAGGCACAACCCACCAGGTCACCGGCGACAAAACGCTGGAACCAGACATCCTGCGGTGCGCTGGCGTGGGCATTGAGGCGGTCTTCGACGAAGGCGAAATGGCCGCGCAGGGCCTGGGGCACGTTGGAGTCGGCTTCGGCCAGCTCGATCAGCAACTGGAACAACTGCGGCAAGGATGCCCCGCCACCGCCATGCTCGATCGGCACGCGCACGGCGCCAAAGCCGGCCTCCTTCAGCCACTGGATAGGTGCATGGGGCAAGGTACGGTTGCGCTCGCGCTCCACGCTGCTATCGGCAATGCGGGTGAAGATGGGCCTGAAGCGTGCGGCAAGCGTGGCGTAGTCGGTGCCGTTGGCGGGGACGGGCAGGTGTTGTTCGAGGGCAGTCATCGGAATACTCCAGGTACATGAAGGAGGGGTATGTACCCGGTGATTGCACAGGTCGTGCCGAGCGCTGAAACGCACGGGGGCCGGGGTTTGCGGCGTGTTTCGCAGTTTGCGGGCTGTGGCGGGACAGGGCAAGTTGTTGATTGGCTGTGGGCCGAACAACAGCGGGTAGCGGTTGGAAAAGCGCCAGGATTTCTTTGTAACGCTGGCTTCACGCCATCGCTCGGCTGACTTAATATACCCGCCAGTACAAATATTCGAAGTGCCCACCGCGAAAGGATTCATCATGTTGCGCCATGCCTTGTCCATCGCCTTGCCCGCCGCCGCCGTGCTGTTTCTGGCGGCGTGCGGCCAGGAAGCCGCCCCACCTGCCGCGCCCCGCCCGGCGCTGGTGGTGCAGCCGCAGCCGGCCGCAGCCGCTGCCGACAGTTACCCCGGTGAAGTGCGTGCGCGCTTCGAGCCGGAGCTGGCTTTCCGCATTGGCGGCAAGGTCAGCAAGCGCTTGGTCGAAGAGGGCCAGCGGGTCAAGGCCGACCAGCCGCTGGCCGAACTGGACCCGCAAGACGTGCGCTTGCAATTGGAAGCCAACCGCGCCCAGATGGCGGCCGCCGAGGCCAACCTGTCGCTGGTGCGTGCCGAGCGCGACCGCTACCAGAAGCTGCTGGAGCGGCAGATGGTCAGCCACTCGCAGTACGACAATGCCGAAAACCTCTACCGTGCAGGCCTTGCCCGCTTGAAGCAGGCCAAGGCCGAGTTCGACGTGGCCGGCAACCAGGCCGAGTACGCCGTGCTGCGTGCGCCACAGGCCGGGGTGATTGCCAAGCGCCAGGTTGAAGTGGGCCAGGTGGTCGCCGCCGGGCAGACCGTGTTCACCCTCGCCGCCGATGGCGAGCGGGAAGTGGCCATCGGCCTGCCGGAGCAGCAGTTCGCCCGCTTTGCCGTGGGCCAACCGGTAAGCGTGGAGCTGTGGTCGCACCCGCAGGAGCGTTTCCAGGGGCGCATCCGCGAGCTGTCACCGGCTGCCGACCCGCGTTCGCGCACCTTCGCGGCGCGTATCGCCTTTGCCACGGCGGCCACACCGGCCGAGCTGGGCCAGAGCGCCCGGGTGTTCATTGCCCATGAAGGCCAGATCCCGCTGGCGGTACCGCTGTCGGCTGTGACGGCGGAAAACGGCCAGGCCTACGTGTGGCGGGTGAACAAGGACAGCCGCCTGGAGCGGGCAGTGGTGCGCTTGGGCGCCTACGGCAGCGACAGCGTACCGGTGCTCGAGGGCCTTGCCCCCGGCGACTGGGTGGTTGCCGCCGGTGGCCATGTACTGCGCGAGGGCCAGGCGGTACGGCCTGTGGACCGCAGCAACCGTGTAGTGAACCTGACGGCCAAGGAGTAAGTCCCGATGGGTTTCAACCTTTCTGCCTGGGCGCTGCGCAACCGCCAGATCGTCCTGTTCCTGATGATTTTGCTGGCGGCCATTGGCGCCATGTCCTACACCAAGCTCGGCCAGAGCGAGGATCCGCCGTTCACCTTCAAGGCCATGGTCATTCGCACCCTGTGGCCCGGCGCCACCGCCGAAGAAGTGTCGCGCCAGGTGACCGAGCGTATTGAGAAGAAGCTGATGGAAACCGGCGAGTACGAGAAGATTGTCTCGTTCTCCCGCCCCGGCGAATCGCAGGTCACCTTCATGGCCCGCGACTCGTTGCATTCCAAGGACATCCCCGAGCTGTGGTACCAGATCCGCAAGAAGGTCGCGGACATCCGCCACACCTTGCCGCCGGAAATCCAGGGCCCGTTCTTCAACGATGAATTCGGCACCACCTTCGGCAATATCTATGCGTTGACTGGCGAGGGCTTCGACTATGCGGTGCTCAAGGACTACGCCGACCGTATCCAGATCCAGCTGCAACGGGTCAAGGACGTGGGCAAGGTCGAGCTGATCGGCCTGCAGGACGAGAAAGTCTGGATCGAGCTGTCCAACCTCAAGCTGGCCACCTTGGGCGTGCCGCTGGAAGCCGTGCAGAAGGCGTTGCAAGAGCAGAACGCGGTGAGCACCGCCGGCTTCTTCGAGACGCCCAGCGAGCGCCTGCAGCTGCGCGTGAGCGGGCGATTCGACAGCGTCGAGCAGATCCGCCAGTTCCCTATTCGCGTGGGTGACCGCACCTTCCGCATCGGCGATGTGGCCGAGGTGCACCGTGGCTTCAACGACCCGCCCGCGCCGCGCATGCGCTTCATGGGCGAGGATGCCATTGGCCTGGCGGTGTCGATGAAAGACGGCGGCGATATCCTGGTACTGGGCAAGGCCCTGGAAGGTGAGTTCGAACGCCTGGCGCACAACCTGCCGGCCGGTATGGAGCTGCGCAAGGTCTCGGACCAGCCGGCGGCGGTGAAGGCCGGCGTGGGGGAGTTCGTCCAGGTGTTGGCCGAGGCGCTGGTCATCGTGCTGCTGGTGAGTTTCTTCTCGCTGGGCCTGCGCACCGGCCTGGTGGTGGCGCTGGCCATCCCGCTGGTGCTGGCCATGACCTTTGCCGCCATGCATTACTTTGGCATCGGCCTGCACAAGATCTCCCTCGGTGCGCTGGTGCTGGCCCTGGGCCTGCTGGTGGACGATGCGATCATTGCCGTGGAGATGATGGCGATCAAGATGGAGCAGGGCTACGACCGCCTTAAAGCGGCCAGTTATGCCTGGACCAGCACGGCCTTCCCGATGCTCACCGGCACCCTGATCACGGCGGCAGGTTTTCTGCCGATTGCCACGGCGGCCTCCAGCACCGGCGAATACACCCGGTCGATCTTCCAGGTGGTCACTATTGCGTTGCTGGCCTCGTGGGTGGCGGCCGTGGTGTTCGTGCCGTACCTGGGCGAGCGCCTGCTGCCAGACCTGGCCAAGCTGCATGCCGCGCGCCACGGCAAGGACGGCCACGCGCCAGACCCTTACGCCACGCCGTTCTACCAGCGTGTGCGGCGGGTGGTGGAGTGGTGTGTACGGCGGCGCAAGACGGTGATTCTGCTGACCGTTGCCGCCTTTGTCGGCAGCATCGTGCTGTTCCGCTTTGTGCCCCAGCAGTTTTTCCCGGCATCCGGGCGCCCGGAGTTGATGGTTGACCTGAAGCTGGCCGAAGGCGCTTCGCTGGCCAATACCGCAGAGCGGGTCAAGCAGTTGGAGGCGCTGCTCAAGCAGCAGGACGGCATCGACAATTATGTGGCCTATGTGGGCACCGGTTCACCGCGCTTCTACCTGCCGCTGGACCAGCAACTGCCGGCAGCCAGCTTTGCCCAGTTCGTGGTGCTGGCCAAGTCGATGGAAGACCGCGAGCGCCTGCGCAGCTGGCTGATCGACACCGTGGACCAGCAGTTCCCAGACTTGCGTGCCCGGGTCACGCGCCTGGAAAACGGCCCACCCGTGGGCTACCCAGTGCAGTTCCGGGTCACCGGCGAACACATCGAGAAGGCCCGTGCCTTGGCCAGGGAAGTGGCTGACAAGGTGCGTGAGAACCCGCATGTGGTGAACGTGCATCTGGATTGGGAGGAGCCGAGCAAGGCCGTGTTCCTTGAAATCGACCAGGACCGTGCCCGCGCCCTGGGCGTGAGTACCGCGCACCTGGCGAGCTTCCTGCAGAGTTCGCTGATCGGCAGCACGGTCAGTCAGTACCGCGAGGACAATGAGCTGATCGAGATCCTGCTGCGCGGCACCCTGCAGGAACGCAGCGAACTGGGCAACCTCGGCAGCCTGGCGCTGCCCACCGACAACGGCCAGAGCGTGGCCCTGTCGCAGGTAGCGACCCTGCAGTACGGCTTTGAAGAAGGCATTATCTGGCACCGCAACCGCTTGCCGACGGTGACCGTGCGCGCCGATATCTACGACAAGGAGCAGCCGGCCACACTGGTGAAACAGATTCTGCCGACCCTGCAGGACATCCGTGCCAAGCTGCCCGATGGTTACCTGCTGGAAGTGGGTGGCACGGTTGAAGACGCCGAGCGTGGGCAGAAGTCGGTGAACGCCGGCATGCCGTTGTTCGTGGTGGTGGTGCTAAGCCTGCTGATGATCCAGTTGCGCAGCTTCTCGCGCACGGTGATGGTGTTCCTCACCGCGCCGCTGGGGCTGATTGGCGTGACCCTGTTCCTGCTGGTGTTCCGCCAGCCGTTCGGCTTTGTCGCCATGCTCGGCACCATTGCCCTGGCGGGGATGATCATGCGCAACTCGGTGATCCTGGTGGACCAGATCGAGCAGGACATCGCGGCGGGGATGGAGCGTTGGCAGGCGATCATCGAGGCCACGGTGCGGCGCTTCCGGCCAATCGTGCTGACCGCGTTGGCGGCGGTGCTGGCGATGATCCCGTTGTCGCGCAGTGTGTTCTACGGGCCGATGGCGGTGGCGATCATGGGCGGTTTGATCGTGGCCACGGTGCTGACGCTGTTGTTCCTGCCGGCGTTGTATGCGGCGTGGTTCAGGGTGAAAAAGGGCTGAAGGCGCGGGGGAGGGCATAGCCCTCCCCCTGGGCCGTCACAGGGCGCCGAAGACCTTCTTGGCCAGGCTGGTAGCCGCCTGCGCCGGGTTCTGGCGAATGCTCTGCTCCTGCTTGCCAATCATCTCGAACAGGCCATCCAGCGCCTTTTCGGTCACGTAGTTCTCAATGCTGGCGCTCTTGGCGTCGACCACGCCCAGTGCCACCGCCTGCCCGGCAAAGTTGTTGTACTGCTGGGCCAGGCCGACCTTGTCGGTCGCCTGCTTGACGATTGGCAGGAACTTGGCGCGGATCTGCTCGCGGCTGCTCTTGTTCAGGTACTGGGTGGCCGAGTCGTCACCACCGCTGAGAATGCCCTTGGCATCGGTCACGCTCATGTTCTTCACGGCATCCACCAAAATCGCCTGGGCCTGCGGCACGGCGGCTTCGGCGGCCTTGTTCATGCTGGCTTCAAGGGCATCGACCTGTTCACCTTTGCCGAACATCTTCATGGCCTTGGCCGCTTTGCCCAGGTTGCCAGGCAATTCGATGCGCACGTCGGGGTTGTTGCTGAAGCCACCTGGGGTGCTCAACTGCTTGACGGCGAGCTGTGCGCCTTGGGTCAGGGTATCTTTCAGGCCGCCAGTGGCGTCTTTCTGGCTCAGGTCGCCCAGCGACAAGGCCAGGGCGCTGGCCGACAGCAGCAGGCCGGCGCACAGGGTAGTGAAGCGCAGGGAAGTGCGGATCATGAAGCTTTCCTTGTAAACGGATGAATACGGGTATCAGCGAATCGGGTCGACTTTGATACGTACCGATTGTGGGTCACTGCCGTCGAGCGCGACACCATGGTGTTCGGTATTGATGAACAGCAGCTTTCCATCCAGCTCGATGCGCGCGCTTACCGCGTAGCGGTGGCCAGGTTTGACCTGGGCCGGGTCGTAGGTGAGGTGGAACGGCAACGGTACGTTGCCTTTGACCGGGCCGGCCTGGCGGGCCAGGGTTACGGCGGGTGCGTCCATCAGCGACACGTCCTGCAGTTCCACGCTCAGGGTGGCGGCAGGTGGCAGGGCGATACGCTGCAGGTAGAAGACTTCACCGTCCAGGCTGGCCTGGTTGGATGGGGTTTGGCTGGAACAGGCTGCGAGCAGGGATGCGCAACACAGCATAAAGAGCTTTTTCATGGTATCTCCGAAGTCCTTGGCGTTGGCTTGTGGCCAACCCCAGGGACTGTAGCGGATTTTCCCGACGGATAAAGCCTCAGATGGTCGAAGATTCCAGCCCGTCGTCACGGTGCAGGGCCACCTGGCGGATCGACAGGCGCAATTCGGCCGACAGCACACGCTTGGCCACGCCCTCGGCCAGCTCGCCGAGCTTGTCGTGATACCCCAGCTTGCCTTGTGTGTCGGTGTGCAGCACGCCTTGCTGCAGCAGGGTCTGGATGAAGTGGCGGAACAGCGTCTTGTCGAAGAATTCCGGGGCGTTCAAGCCATGCAAAATCGACAGGCGCTGGGCCATCATCACGCACAGGTCTTCCAGCGCTTCGGCGCTGAGGCTGTTCTGCCCGCTGTTGATCAGCAGCGAAGTGGCCATGTAGAAGCGCTGCAGGGTCTGGGTGATAGTGCGGGCGAGCAGGGTTAGTAGCACGAACTGCCGCGAGCTTGGCGCCGGGCGTACGTACACGTCGTTCTCCTGGCGTAGCAGGCCTTGCTCGACCAGCGCGGCCAGCCATTGGTCGATGACCTCGTCCAGCTGCTCCGGCGCCCAGCGCAGGAACAGCTCGGCCTGCAGGTAGGGGTAAAGCGCGTGCACATACTGGCCCAGCAGTTCGCGGCTCATGCGCGAGCTGCTGAGGAAGAAGCTGGCCAGCAGCGCCGGCAGGGCGAAGATGTGCAGCACGTTGTTGCGGTAATAGGTCATCAGTACCGCATTGCCTTCATCCAGGAAGAGGATGCGGCCCAGGGCGTCCTTCTGCTCAGCCACCAGGTTCATGCTGCGCACGTGTTCGATCAGCGCCTGGCCGTCGCCATCGGGCAAGGTGGTGTGCGGCGAGTAGGGCACCTGGCGCAGCAGGGCCAGGTACAGGTCGAGCACGCGGGTCAGGGCGCGCTCGTCCAGGGCCAGGCGGCTGGTGGACAGCAAAGCCAGGGCCACCAGGTTGACCGGGTTGATGGCGGCCGCCTCGTTGAGGTGACGGGCCACGGTTTCACCCAGGCGGGTGGTGGTGGCGTTGAGCCAATCCGGGCGGTACTGCGGGCCGTGATCCTGTTCGCGCCAGCCGGGCTGCTGCTGGTCGAGGAAACCGGCCAGGCGGATCGGTTCGCCGAAGTTGACGTAGACCTGGCCAAAGCGCTGCTTGAGTGCACCGAACACCTTGAAGATGTCGAGCACCGATTCTTTCTTCTTGCTGGCGCCGCGCAGTTCGCCCAGGTAGGTGCGGCCTTCGAGCACGCGCTCGTAGCCGATGTACACCGGCACGAACACGATTGGCGTACGTGACGAACGCAGGAAGCTGCGCAGGGTAATGGCCAGCATCCCGGTGCGCGGCTGCAGCATGCGCCCGGTACGCGAGCGGCCGCCTTCGACGAAGTACTCGACCGGGAAGCCCTTGGTGTACAGGGTGTGCAGGTACTCGTTGAACACCGCCGTGTAAAGCGGGTTGCCCTTGAAGGTGCGGCGCATGAAGAACGCGCCACCGCGGCGCAGCAGGTTGCCCACCACTGGCATGTTGAGGTTGATGCCCGCAGCCACGTGCGGCGGGGTGAGGCCGTTGCGGAACAGCAGGTACGACAGCAGCAGGTAATCGATGTGGCTGCGGTGGCACGGCACGTAGATCACTTCGTGGCCGGGGGCTATGCCCTGAACCTGTTCGATGTGGTTGACCTTGATGCCGTCGTAGATCTTGTTCCAGAACCAGCTGAGTACCACTTCGAGAAAGCGTATGACGGTGTAGGTGTAGTCCGAGGCGATTTCGTTGCCGTAGCGCAGTGCCTGGGCTTCGGCCTTGGCAAGCGGCAGGTTTTCTCGCTGGGCCTCGTCGGCGATGGCCTGGCGCACCAGTGGCGCGTGAACCAACCCCTTGACCAGGTTGCGCCGGTGCGAGATGTCCGGGCCGATGACGGCAGTCTTGAGGTTGCGAAAATGCACGCGCATCAGGCGCTGGGCCATGCGCACGGTGCGCGCGTGGCCTTTGTTGTGCTGCACCAGTTCACGCAGGTGGATCGGCGCGGAGAACTGCACCCGAGTCTTGCGCCCCAGAATCAGTACGGTCAGCAGCCGGCGCAGGCGCCCGGTCACCGCCCAGCTGTCGGCGAACAGCAGCTTCCATGGGCTGGATTCGCTGGCCGGGGTCTGCCCCCAGAACACGCTGACTGGAATGATCTGCGCATCTTCTTCGGCATGCTGGCTGACCGCCGCCACCAGGCGCTCAAGCGTAGGCGGGGCACCACTTTTGTCCTGGCGCCCGAGCCAGTCCGGGTCGGGGGTCAGGTAGAAGAACGCGGCCGGCTCTTGCAGTGGGCCGACGGCTACCGGCAGCACCGGGCGCGGCAGCCCCGCCTTGGTGCATTCGTGGTCGAGCACGGCCAGGTCGGTGAGCGACGGCGAGGGCAGGGCATAGAACACTGGCCGGCTGCGGTCGAGGTTGAGGGTCATGGAAGACTGGTTGATGGTCTCGGAGCGCACCCACAGGTACAACAGGCGACGCAGGCCGCCGAAGATCAGGCGGTGCAGGGGGAACGGGTCATGGGGTGTGTGCCCTGGGTGTGATTTTCAGGTGAGTATCCAGCTATTTAGTCTGCCGTATCGGCGTAAGTTCAGCAAAAATCGGCCAACTGCGGGACCGTCATCAATTTTTTTTGTTCTGTGTCATATACTCGGCCTGCCACTTGCAGGATATTTCAGCAAGCGGCGTTGGCACGGGGCAGGTCGCCTCATGCCTGCAAGGCGATCTTCACAATAAAAAACCGGAGTAGTTCAGATGTCGTCTCGTGAGACTGGGAATGTAAAGTGGTTCAACGATGCCAAGGGTTATGGCTTCATTCAGCGCGAAGGTGGTGCGGATGTATTCGTCCACTATCGGGCGATCCGCGGTGAGGGGCATCGTACCCTGGTCGAAGGGCAGCGGGTGGAATACGCCTGCGTGCAGGGCCAGAAAGGCCTGCAAGCCGAAGACGTAGTGGGCCTCTGAGCCTTTTGCGGTAGGCCTCAAGCTGCAAGTTGACCGTGTAACTTGCAGCCTGAAGCAACCTGTTTCAGCTGGTACGCCAGGTGATTTCCTCTTCACCATCGGCACTGATGCGGACCCAGCGGTCGGCATCTTCTTCCCCGTCTTCCTCGACCCAGCCACCCGGCGCGCAGCGTACTTCCACACCGAGTGCGGCGAATGCGGCGTGGGCGCAGGCCACGTCATCAGCCCACGGCGTCTGGTCGCTTTCCAAGTAAAGGCTGTTCCATTTCCCTACAGCCTTGGGTAACCAGGTGACCGGAATGTTACCGGCCCGACATTTGAAGGTATGGCCTTTCTGCTGCCATTCGCTGCACGGGCCGATTGCCTGGGTGAGCCACTCGGCAATCTGCTTGTGGTCGACGTCGGCGTCCTTCAGGTAGATCTCGATATCAGGTTGGCGCATAAAGGGCTCCGGGTGTGCTCAGTCTTGGCGCACGAAATAGTCATAACGCATGGAAACCGTAACTTCGAACGGCTCGGGCTGGTCGATCACCCGGGCACGTTTTTCGGCGCTGGCGCGCCAGCCGTGCGGGGTCATGGCCAGCAGGTCGGCGCGGGCCTTGGGCGCAGCCAGGCTCAGGCGGAACTCGAGGGTTTCGCTGTGGGCATGGGCCATGCCTTCAGGGATCAAGGCCAGGTGTTTGTCGTCGGCGTAAGGGCGCACTTCATCGTAGAGCACTTCGCGCAGTTCCATCAGGTGGCCGCTGGTCGGTCCGACCCGCATCAGCCCACCGCCAGGGCTGAGCAGGCGCTTGGCCTCGGCCCAGTCCAGCGGGCTGAACACACTGGCGATGAACTGGCAGCTGGCGTCGGCCAGCGGCACACGGGCCATGCTGGCGACCATCCAGGTGACTTCCGGTGCACGGCGGCAGGCACGCTTGACCGCTTCGCGGGAAATGTCCAGTGCATAACCGTCGGCGGCCGGCAGGGCCTGGGCGAGCTGCGCGGTGTAGTAACCCTCGCCGCAGCCAATGTCCAGCCAGGCGCCAGGTTGACGCTCGGCAGCCAGCTCGGCCAGGCGACGGGCGACCGGCGCGTAGTGGCCACCGTCGAGGAAGTCGCGGCGGGCCTCGACCATAGCCTGGTTGTCACCTGGGTCGCGGCTGTTCTTGTGCTGCACCGGCAGCAGGTTCAGGTAACCCTGGCGGGCGCGGTCGAAGCGGTGGCCTGCCGGGCACGCCACACCGTTGTCGACTTGCGCCAGGGGCGCCTGGCAAAGAGGGCAGGCGAGCATCAGGCGAGCAACCGGACCAGGGTCTGGTAGTAGATCTCGGTCAGCAGGTCGAGGTCGCTGGCCAGGATCCGCTCGTCCACCTGGTGAATGGTGGCATTGACCGGGCCCAGTTCGACCACCTGGGTACCCATGGTGGCGATGAAGCGACCATCGGAAGTGCCACCGCTGGTGGACGGCTGAGTGTCGCGCCCGGTGACGCCCTTGATGCTGGACGCTACCGCGTCGAGCAGTTCGCCCGGTTCGGTGAGGAATGGCAGGCCCGACAGTGCCCAGTCGATCGACCAGTCCAGTTCATGCTTGTCGAGAATCGCCGACACCCGCGCCTGCAGGCCTTCGACGGTGGACTCGGTGGAGAAGCGGAAGTTGAACAGCGCGGTCAGCTCGCCCGGGACCACGTTGGTAGCGCCGGTACCGGAATTGAGGTTGGAGATCTGGAAGCTGGTGGGTGGGAAGAATGCGTTGCCTTCATCCCAGTGCTCGGCGGCCAGTTCTGCCAGCGCCGGGGCGGCGAGGTGGATCGGGTTGCGTGCCAGGTGCGGGTAAGCCACATGGCCCTGCTTGCCGCGCACGGTCAGTTTGGCGCCCAGCGAGCCACGGCGGCCGTTTTTCACCACATCACCCAGCAGGGTAGTGCTGGACGGTTCGCCGACAATGCACCAGTCCAGGCGCTCGTTACGCGCTTTCAGGCGCTCGACCACTGCCTTGGTGCCGTGGTGGGCCGGGCCTTCTTCGTCGCTGGTGATCAGGAACGCGACCTTGCCGCGGTGGTTGGGGTAGTCCTGCACGAAGCGCTCGCTGGCGATCACCATGGATGCCAGGCTGCCCTTCATGTCGGCGGCGCCTCGGCCGCAGAGCATGCCGTCGGCGTCGATCAGTGCTTCGAACGGTTCATGCTGCCATTGCTGCACCGGGCCGGTGGGCACTACGTCGGTGTGGCCGGCGAAACACAGAACCGGGCCGTCCTGGCTGCCGTGGGTGGCCCAGAAGTTGTCGACGTCTTCAATGCGCATTGGTTCCAGCTCGAAGCCCACGGCGCCCAGGCGGTTCATCATCTGCGCCTGGCAGTCGGCGTCGACGGGGGTGACCGAGGGACGGCGGATCAGGTCGCAGGCCAGTTGAAGGGTAGGCGAGAGCTCGGCAGGCGCCGTCATGGTAAATCTCCGAAAGCAGGGCAAGGCAGGCAAGGAGCGGTAGTTTAAAGCAAAACCTATGTGTGAAGCGTGTGGTGTCGATTGATCGCAACAGAACGCTTGCCTTGAGGGGAGGTATTTCACGCTGAATACGCAGTGCGGGTGGGGGTAGGTTGCATCGGCCCCTAGAGGGTCAACCAACTCGTATCGAAAGGTAGAAGAGCGCTATGAATATCAAGCAGTGGATTGCCATGGGTATGGCACTGGGATGCAGTACAGCCGTGTTCGCCAATACTACAGATGTCATCGTCAGCGGAGTGATCAAGCCAAGTGCATGCACGCCGTCGCTCAGCGGAGGCGGAACGTTCGACTTTGGTGTCATCACGGCTGCCGAGCTCAGAGAGGATCGCGTGACCCGGTTCAAATCGCAGCCCCAGCAGCTTGCCGTGAACTGTGGTGCGCCAACTCGGTTCGCCTTGCGGGGCGTTGATGGTCGGGCAGACAGCAATATGTTGCCTTCCAACGTTACGTTCGGCCTGGGTACCAATGATCTCGATCAGCGTATTGGGGCTTATTTCCTGCAAGGGATTGGAAGCTCTGTTGTCGTCGACGGGAACAGTTCAGTGACTCGTCTGATTACGGCCGACAGCGGCAAATCCTGGGCGCCGGACAGCAACTCAATTAATTTCAGCCTGTACAACGGTAAGGAGGGCCACTTTCACGGCTTTGCGGTAGACGCGCAGATACCTACTGCCATCAAGCAGTTGACCGCTGACCTGCAGGTCGACATGAGCATCTCCGCGCTCAAGAACCTGACGGTCACCGACGACATCACCATCGATGGTGCTTCGACCATCGAGGTGTCCTACCTCTAAGGGCGCACCGAGCGCGCGCTTGTCGCTACGATGGCAAGCGCGGGCTCGGTCCCTTCCCTCGCTCGCTGCCTTTCGGGCAGCGAGCCTGTCTTGTATCGAGTCGAGCATGAGCAAATTGAAGCAATTGCTGTTGAGTGCTGGCTGCATGCTGCTGTCGATCAGCGGCGCCCAGGCCGCCGGCATGGTCCCGGAAACTTCCGTGGTGATCGTCAATGAAGCCGAAGGCGAGGCAACGATCACGGTGCGAAATGATGATCCAGCCCCAGCGCTGTTACTGGTAACCCTGCAGAACCTGCCGGAGGATGAGGAGCCCCTGTTGTTCCTCACCCAGCCCGCCTGGCGTGTCGAGGCCGGCGAGCAGCAGCAGGTGAGGTTCATGCTGCGTGCAACCGCGCCTCTGCACACCCAGCGGTTGAAGCGGGTTGTATTCGAAGGCGTGCCACAGCAGGAAGTGGCCGGTAAGCGTATTGCCAGGGTGGGGGTCAGTGTAAGGCAGAACCTGCCGGTCATCATTCACCCCAAGGGCCTGGCCCCCAACCGCTCGCCCTGGGAGGGCTTGCAGTGGCGCTACGGCACGCAAGGTTTACAGGTTGATAACCCGACGCCCTATGTGGTTAGGCTGGCGCAGGAAGTGAGGTTGATGCCTGCGAATGCGCAAGGCTACTTGCCACGCGCCTACATTTTGCCTGGCGAGTCGCTTGAGGTTCGCCTGGAATCGCCAGCCCCACAGGCCCCGCAAAGTGTCAGGCTGTTCCCGGCCACAGTGTACGGCTTTGCCGTCGATGAATTTGAAGCGCCGTTACTCAGGGGCGGCAATTGAATGGGCGGGCCAAGAGCAGCCGAACAGCGAACTGGCAATGTCTGATGGCGCTCCCTTGGGCCTTTCTATTTCTTGAGTGCAGAGCCAGCGATGGCCTGACATTCGATCTCGAACTCCTGCGTCAACGGGGTTTGAGTGAGGAGCTTGCGGCCTACTTTCGTGACATGCCGCGCTTCACCCCAGGCAATCACATCGTGAGCCTGACTATAAACGGCTCACGATCAGGAACGGTACAGGCACGCTTTCTGAACGACGGCAGCTTGTGCATTGACACTGGCCTGCTCGAGGCGGGTGGGATTCGGTTGCCGACGGCTGCGGCGAGCGAAAGCCAGGGCTCCTGCATCGACTTGCTGTCAAGCTACCCACAGAGTCAGATACAGGCAGACCCTCAGTCCGCCAGTGTGACCATGGTGGTGCCTGCGCAAGCCCTGCGCCCGGCCGCCGCAGGTGATGACCTTTCGGCTTATGACTCAGGTGGGTTCGCTGCAATGTTCAACTACGACGTGTCGATGCTCGATACGCGTTTCAAGGACGGCAGCAGCAGATCCTGGACTGCCCTTACCGAGCCGGGTTTGAACCTGGGGGACTGGATCGTGCGCAGCCGTCAGATTGCCAGTCTGGGGCAACAGGCAAGTCGGCTCAACGCACTGGAAGCCTACGCCCAGCGAACGTTCGCCGATCAGGCGACTGTCCTGCAGGTCGGTCAGATCCAGATGGGTAACCCCGTGCTGAGCGGCGTTTCGGTTGACGGTTTTCAGCTGTTTTCCGAGCAGGCGTTGGGCCATCTACAACAACGTCGCGTGGTTCAAGGCATCGCCAAGTCCCAAGCGAGGGTGGAGATCTACCAGCGCAACCGCCTGGTGTATGCCACCGTCGTGCCGCCAGGCCCGTTTTCCATTGATAGCCCTGCGCCAGTCGATGCCTTTGCTGAACTGGAAATGGTTATCCATGAAGCGGACGGTGAGGAGCGTCGCCTGACCTTGCCTGCCTCGCCGATGGCGGCGGGGTTGTCAGGAGGATACCAGTTCGGCATTGGTCAACTTCGCCACAGTCGCGCCGCGTCACCTTGGGTGCTTAGCGCCGGGTGGAGCGGGAGTGTGCTTGATGGCTTGGAAGTGGGGGGAGGGCTAATTGCGACCGACAGCTATCAGGCTACCGGGTTCGCGCTCGGTGCTCAGCCGTGGACGCAGGCTCAGATGCAATGGTCGCTGGGCTACTCGCAGCCGTTGCATCAGGAGAGGGGGATGCAAAGCCAGATGACCCTGAACCAGCAGTTTGCCGGCGGATGGGGAGCGGGCTTGACCTATGGGCTGCAGAGCCAAAGTTATCAGGACCTCCAGCAGGCGCTTGAGCCGTCAGGTCGCTTGGAGGGCTTGCGCGATTTTTTCAGCGTCGGCCTGTCATGGCAGGGCACTGGGCTGGGCAACTTCAGTGTCGGGGGCGGCCAATCGCGCACGCGTAATGGCCAGACCAGCAGCCAGGCAAACCTGCGCTGGGGAGCGACGTTGGGGCAGGTGTCATTGAATGCTGGTGTGGAATGGAGCCTCAGAGGAGCAGATGATCGAGGGCGTCTTCTTTACATGAGCGCTAGCGTGCCATTGGGCACCAATCGTCGTCTTGGTGCCTCGACCCGAGCTTCAGGTGACCACTACCGTTCTTCATTCAACCTGCGAGAACAGGTCAGCGATACGTTAGGTTATCGCCTGAGTGGCAGTCACGATAGCCATGATCCGGCGCTGCTACCCAGTGTGGGGGTTTCCTGGCTGGCCCCCTTCAGCCAGGTGCAGCTGGATTACTCAAAGACTGGCGATTCTGCACGAACCCTGGCAGCCAACCTGCGCGGTGGGGCCCTTGGGCATGCACAGGGCATCACGCTAGCACCTTATTCCATTCAGGATACTTTCGCGCTCATCGAAGTGGGTGATCTTCACGGGGTGAAGGTCGATACGCCCAGCGGCCCCGTATGGACCGATCGCCAAGGCCGAGCCATTGCCTCACGGATTACCCCCTACGCAGACAATCGAGTGCAGGTGCAGCCCCGAAGCCTGCCGCGCAGTGTCGATCTGGCCAACAGCCTTGGCATCGTACGGGCAGGTCGAGGCGCGGTTTCCCAATTGAGTTTCATCGTCGAGCGGACCAGGCGCGTGCTGTTGCAGACTTTGCAGGGCGACGGGCCTGCCCTTGGCGGACAGTTCCATGGTAGTGGATGCCAACGGAAGCTTCGTGACCATGGTGCAGGCCGGAGGCTTGATATTCCTGCATGACTTCCAAGAGGAAGAGCGCTACCACGTGACCTCGCCAGACGGCTCTGGTTGTGCCCTTGAGTTCACCCTCAGCGACAGCCCGGACCCGGAGCAATATTATGAAACGACCACCGCACGCTGCCATGCGATCTGAATGCGTGTGCAGACAGCTGTGCCTGGCCTTGCTGTTGATGGGCATGAGCTGTGCTGCGGCCGCACAGGGTTGTCAGATTACGCTCGGCCAGCCCCAGATCGATTACGGCAAGGTCAACAAGACCCAGTTGCAGAAACAAGGCAATCGCTACCTACTGGGAGAGCGGCACCTGCAGATGACAGTCCAGTGTTCCAGAGATACCGATATGGTCCTCAGCTATCTGGCTGATGGCATCAATGGCGATGTTTTCGGTTTTGCTGAGCGAGGGCAGTATTCACTGCTGCTTTCTGATGCGCGGCTCGATGGCCGTCCGGTGGCCTTGGGAGCAGCAAGCGCGCGCAGCCCCTGGCAGATGAAGGGCGACAAGGTTCACTGGTTGCCAGCAATGCAGCTCGCGCCACTAGAGGCCAATGTACCCCTTCAAGGCACAACCTTCACGGCTCGCCTGACCGTTGATGCATGGCTCGACGCAACGTCGGATCTGTCGAGCACGGCCGAGCTGCAGGCAAGTGGCATGATGGCTGTCGACGATGCTGCCGTGAGCCTGGCACTGCAAGCCAATGTTGTACCCGCAGCGTGTAAATTGCATCTGGGCAATGACGGCCTCGTGGATTTTGGCGTGATCGCGACCGGGGAGTTGTCTGCCAGTAAAACCAGTACCTTGCGACGGTCTTTGTCCGCCGCGGTGACTTGTGACAGCCCCACTCGGTTTGCCCTTCGCGCGATTGACAACCGCCAGTCAGGAACGTTCGCCCATGTGCAAGGCCTTGCACGTTCTGTCTTGTTTGGCGCGGGTAAAAAGGCCAGCGACAGCCTGGCGTGGTCGTTGCGGTTCGACGGTGCGGTGGTAGGCGATGGGCTTGCATTGCAACCCCTGTATTCCTCTCAAGGTGGTGCTGGCTGGGAGCCAACCCCACGAACAGCGTTCCTTCACACCGACAATCGCCTGCACGGGTTCGCGGCCAGCGAACGCACTGCTGCCGGGCCTACCTTGATCAGGCAGCTCGACGCTATGCTGATGGTCGAGCTGTATGTTGCGCCTATGCGCCAGCTCGACCTGCGTGACGAGACGCTCATCGATGGGGCGGCCACGCTGGAGCTCATCTATCTGTGAGGATGAGCTGCAGGTGGCCGGCAGTCCAGGTCAAGTGTGCGCGGGATGTACCTGGGGTGCAGGCTTGGGCAGCGATGACAGGAACGCCATCACCAGCGCCGCCAGATAAGGCAACGACTGTACCAGCAGCATCGCCACCCAGAAGCGCATGTCCGAGCTCGGCAGCCCCTGCACCAGGTAGATGCCTAGCGCCGCCCCCCACAGCAGCAACATGATGAACAGCTCTTCACGCGCTTCGGAAATCGCCACCAGCAACCCGTGGCTGTCGGCATTCTTTGGCGTGCGGAAGAACGGCATGCTGCTGGTGAAGAACCCGTACAGCACCGCCTTGGCGATGGTATGTGACAGCGCCAGCCCCGCCAGCGCCGCCGCAAAGGCATCCTTCAGGTTCACCCCCACCGCACGGCGGTAGAGGAAGATGATTTTGCCGACCTTGAAGAAGAACAGCGCCAGTGGCGGGATGGCGAAGATCATCAGTGGCGGGTCGACCCGGTGCGGCACGATGATCATCGCCGCCGACCACAGCAACGCACCGACGGTGAAGAAGATGTTCATGCCATCGGCGATCCATGGCAGCCAGCCGGCCAGGAAGTGATAGCGTTGGCCACGGGTCAGCTCACTGCCCTTGCCGCGCAGCAGGGCGCCGGCGTGGTGCTTGATGATCTGGATGGCGCCGTAGGCCCAGCGGAAGCGCTGCTTCTTGAAGTCGATGAAGGTGTCGGGCATCAGGCCTTTGCCGTAGCTGTTGTGGGCATAGGCGGCCGACAGGCCCTTCTCGAATACCCGCAGGCCCAGTTCGGCGTCCTCGCAGATGCACCACTCGGCCCAGCCCAGCTCTTGCAGCACGCTGCGCCGGGTCATGGTCATGGTGCCGTGCTGGATGATCGCATCACGGTCGTTGCGGGTGACCATGCCAATGTGGAAGAAGCCCTTGTATTCGCTGTAGCACAACTTCTTGAAGGCGCTTTCGTGCTGGTCGCGGTAGTCCTGCGGCGACTGCACCACGGCAATTTTCGGGTCGGCGAAGTGCGGCACCATGTGCTTGAGCCAGTTGCGGTCGACGCAGTAGTCCGAGTCGATGACCGCGATCACTTCGGCGTCCTTGGCCGTGTGCGGGATCAAGTAGTTCAGCGCGCCACCCTTGAAACCGGCCAGGGGCGCGACGTGGAAGAACTTGAAGCGCTCGCCGAGCTTCTCGCAGTGGGCCTTGAGCGGCTCCCACACGGCTGGGTCCTTGGTGTTGTTGTCGATCACCAGCACTTCGTAATCGGGGTAGTCCAGGGCAGCCAGGGCGTCGAGGGTTTGTTTCACCATTTCTGGCGGTTCGTTGTAGCACGGCACATGCACCGACACCTTGGGCCGGTAGGCACTGTCGGCCTGCACCGGCAGGAACTCGCGGCGGCGCTTGTGTATCCAGACGGCCTCGGCCAGTTCGTGGGCTTCGGTGAGCAGCACGATGAACACGCCCAGCGCACCGAGGGCCAGCAGCACGCCCACGGTCAGGCTGAACCAGGTGCTGTACTGCTGGCTGTAGTCGTAGGCGATCCACACCAGCACCGACCCGCACAGGAAGGTGATGAACGTGAGGAAGGTCCGGCCACGCTGGCGCAGGGCCGAGCCGTCGATGAACAGCACCATCAGGGCGATCATCGCCAGCACCACCGAGGCCACCGCCAGAGCACGCCACTGCGGGATCGCCACCACCGGGCCGTCGAAGTTGAACTTCTGCTGGCGCTCGGCGTTGTACACGCCCCAGTAGGCGCCTACCGAGCCTTCGTCGCTGGCTTTCCACGGCTGGTCGTAGGCTTCGATGACAAAGTAGTTGTAGCCACGGCGGTTGAGGGTGTTGACCAGGGTGCGCAGGTAGATGGCCTGGTCGGCCTGGGTGGCATCGGCACCCCCGCGCATGCGGCCGTTGCTTGGCCAGCCGACTTCCGACAGCAGCAGGGGTTTGCGCGGGAACTGGTGCTTCAGCTCACGGGCGCGGTCGAGGACGAACTCGACCGAGTCCTTCATCGGCACGAACTCCCAATAGGGCAGGATATGCGCGGCAATCAGGTCGACGTGCTTGGCCAGTTCTGGGTGTTCCTTCCAGATGTGCCATTGCTCACTGGTGGTCACCGGCACTTTTACGGCCGCACGTACCCGATCCAGGTATTTGATCAGGTTTTCCGGGGTGACTTCTTCGCGGAATAGCGCCTCGTTACCGACCACTACCCGCACCACACTGCGCGAGGTGTTGGCCAGCTCGATGGCGGTGGCGATTTCGCGTTCGTTGCGTTCCAGGTCCGGGCTGATCCAGATGCCCAGCGTCACCCGCAGGCCGAACTCCTCGGCCAGGCGCGGGATGTCGGCCTGGGTGCCTTCCACGGTGTAGATACGGATGCTGTCGGTCAGTTTGCTCAACTGCTCCAGGTCCTGGCGCATCTCGTCGTCAGTAGGGTACTGGCCCTTCTGCGGGCTTTCACCCAGGCGGAATGGCGAATACGAAAAGCCAGAGATCTGCTCTGGCCAGGCGGGGGCGGAAACCGGGCGGTTGATCAGTGCCCAGAACCCGGTGAACAGCGCGGCGATGGCCAGCACCACAACCAGGTTCAGGCCGAATTTACGTGAAGACATTGTCGTCCATTTGTGTCGAAGTGATAGGACATTAAAGCAGGGTTGGTAGTCTCTTTCCTAACGATGCAGGCGATGGGCCCGCTGGCATATAATGCGCGCCGGTTTTTTGGGGTATGAACATGAGCACAGAAGATCCACGCTTCGCCGGCGTTGCCCGGCTGTACGGCGACCAGGGGCTGCAACGCCTGGGCCAGGCCCATGTGGCGGTGGTCGGTATTGGCGGAGTGGGCTCCTGGGTGGCCGAAGCGTTGGCCCGCAGTGGCGTGGGCGAAATCACCCTGTTCGACCTGGACGATGTCTGCGTCAGCAACACCAACCGCCAGGCCCATGCCCTGGAAGGCCAGGTGGGGCGGCCCAAGGTTGAGGTCATGGCCGAACGCCTGCGAGCGATCAACCCGGCGTGCAAGGTGCATGCGGTGGCTGACTTCGTCACCCGCGAGACCATGGTCGAGTACATCCATGAGCAGCTGGATTGCGTGATCGACTGCATCGACAGCGTGATGGCCAAGGCGGCGCTGATCGCCTGGTGCCGGCGGCGCAAGATCGCGATTGTCACCACCGGTGGTGCGGGTGGGCAAATCGACCCGACGCAGATCCAGATCGCCGACCTGAACAAGACCTTCAACGACCCGCTCGCTTCGCGGGTGCGCTCAATCCTGCGCCGCGACTACAACTTCTCGCGCAATGTCAGCCGCAACTATGGCGTACCGTGCGTGTTCTCCAGCGAACAGCTGCGTTACCCCAAGGGCGATGGCAGCGTTTGCCTGCAGAAAAGCTTCGTGGGTGAGGGCGTAAGGCTGGACTGCGCGGGTGGCTTTGGCGCGGTGATGATGGTGACCGCGACCTTTGGCATGGTGGCAGCCAGCAAGGCGATCGAGAAGCTGGTGGCCGGTGCGCGGCGCCCTTCGGAGCGTATCAAACCTGAGTAACCATTCTCAGGCCTACTCGGTCTTTGTAGGAGCGGCCTTGTGTCGCGAAAGGGCCGCAAAGCGGCCCCAGCAATTTTGGCGGCGAAGCTGAAAATGTGGGGGCCGCTGCGCGCCCCATCGCGACACAAGGCCGCTCCTACAGGGAGCAGCGTTGCCCTGGATTTAGCGGTTGGACGCCAACTCCGCCATCCGCTGCAGCACCGCATGCAGCCCATTGCTGCGCGACGGCGACAGTTGGCGCTCAAGCCCCAGCTGTGTAAACCACGCGCGCAGATCGAGCATGGCCAACTCGTCACTGGCCAACCCCTGCACCCTCACCAGCATCAACGCCAGCAGCCCGCGCAACAGGCGTGCATCGCTACTGGCCTTGAACCGCCACAAGCCGTCGACCTGCTCGGCCACCAGCCAGACCAGGCTTTCGCAGCCATGCACCCGGTTGGCTTCGGTCTTTTCAGTCTCGGCCAGCGGTTCCAGTCGCTCGCCCCATTGCATCAGCAGCCGCGCGCGCTGCTCCCAGCCCTTGCCCTGTTCAAAAGCGTCCAGCGCCTGGCGTGCCTGCTCCGGCATGTTCATCGCAGCAGCTCCAGGCCCTGATCCAGCGCCGTGAAAAAGCGCTGCAAGTCATCGCTGTCGTTGTACAAGCCCAGCGACACCCGAATTGCGCCTTCCAGGCCCAAGCCTTTCAGCAGCGGCATGGCACAGTGGTGACCGGCGCGCACGGCAATGCCTTGCTCGGTGAGCAAGTGGGCAATATCGGCATTGTGCACGCCCTCGATGACGAAGCTGGCCAGGGCCGCCTGTGGCGTACCGAGTATGCGCACGCCTTCGCGGTCAGCCAGGCCGCGCAGCAGGTGCTGGTGCAGGCTGGTTTCGTGGGCCGCGACCGCTTGGGCATCGAGGCTGGCCAGGTAGCCCAGGGTTGCGCCAAGGCCGATCACCCCGGCTATGGGCGGCGTACCTGCCTCGAACCCCAGCGGTGCCGGGCGGAAGCTGGCGCTGTGGTACTCGGCAAGTTGCACCATCTCGCCACCGAACTGCCAGTGGCGCAGCAGCCCCAGCGCTTGGCTGTGGCCATAAAGCACGCCGACGCCGTCCGGGCCGTACAGCTTGTGGCTGGAAAACACATAGAAGTCGCACCCCAGTTGCTGCACGTCATGGCGGCCGTGCACCACGCCCTGGGCACCATCGACCACGGTCAGCGCGCCTTGGGCGCGGGCATGGGCCAACAGCGCCGGTAGCGGTTGCCAGGTACCCAGTACGTTGGACAGCTGGCTGACTGCCAGCACGCGGGTGCGCGGGCCGATCAGTTGCAGTGCCTGGTTCAGGTCGATGCAACCATGAGCGTCCAGCGGCAGTACCACCAGGCGCAGGTCGCGCCGGTGCGCCAGCTGTTGCCAGGGCAGCAGGTTGGCATGGTGCTCCAGGGCACTGACGGCAATTTCGTCCCCGGCTTCGAGGCGGTGTTCCAGGCCGTATGCCAGCAGGTTCAGTGCCGAGGTGGCGCCGTGGGTGAACACCACTTGCCGTGAGTCTGCGGCATTGAGCCAGGCGGCGACCTTGTCGCGGCTGGTTTCGAAGGCCTGGGTCGCCAGCGCACCGGGCAAGTGCTGGGCACGGTGCACGTTGGCTGCGCCATGGCCGTAGTAATGGCTCAGGGCATCGAGCAGGGCTTGCGGCTTCTGGCTGGTGGCGGCGCTGTCCAGGTAGGTCTGGTGCTGCCGTTGCAGGGCGGCGATGGCGGGAAAGTCGGCACGCCAGGGGGAGGGCTGGAACATGTTCGCGGGGCCTGGAATGAAAATCGGGTCTGGCGCGTTGGCGCCAGACCCGATCTTAACACTTCAAACCCGACAAGGTTCTCAGTTGTGGGCGTGCAGTGCTTCGTTCAGCTCGATGGCCGACTTGTGAGTCTTGCACTCTACGGCGCCGTTCAGCGAGTTGCGGCGGAACAGCAGGTCGGTCTGGCCAGCCAGGTCGCGGGCCTTGACCACTTTCACCAACTCGTTGTTCTCGTCCAGCAGGTTCACCTTGGTGCCGGCGGTGATGTACAGGCCGGCTTCGACGGTGTTGCGGTCGCCCAGCGGAATGCCGATACCGGCGTTGGCGCCGATCAGGCAGCCTTCGCCGACCTTGATGACGATGTTGCCGCCACCGGACAGGGTGCCCATGGTCGAGCAACCGCCGCCCAGGTCCGAACCTTTGCCGACGAATACGCCAGCGGACACGCGGCCTTCGATCATGCCTGGGCCTTCGGTGCCCGCGTTAAAGTTGACGAAGCCTTCGTGCATGATGGTGGTGCCTTCGCCGATGTAGGCGCCCAGGCGCACACGGGCGGTGTCGGCGATACGCACGCCGGCCGGGACCACGTAGTCGGTCATTTTCGGGAACTTGTCCACCGAGAACACTTCCAGCAGCTCGCCCTTAAGGCGCGCTTCCAGTTGCAGCTCGGCCAGTTCGGCCAGATCGACCGCGCCCTGGTTGGTCCAGGCCACGTTCGGCAGCAGCGGGAAGATACCGGCCAGGCTGACGCCGTGTGGCTTGACCAGGCGGTGCGACAGCAGGTGCAGCTTGAGGTAGGCCTCTGGGGTGGAGGTCAGGGCAGCGTCTTCGGCCAGCAGGGTGGCGACCAGCGGCTTGTGGCTCTCGGCCAGGCGGGTCAGCAGGGCGGCCTGGGCAGCATCAACGCCTTTCAGGGCTTCGGCCAGTTGGGCGGCCTGGCCGTTGCTGAAGGCGATGGCCTGGTTGCCACCTTCGTAACCGAGAACAGGGGCTACCGCAGCAACCAGTTCGGCGCTCGGGTTAAGCAAAGGTTGTGCGTAGAACACTTCCAGCCAGGCGCCCTGGCGGTTCTGGGAGCCGACACCGAAGGCCAGGCTGAACAGGGTATTGGACATGTGATTACCTCGTGCGAAATAGGGTAGGGGCTCAGGCCAGGGCAGCGGCGTACAGGTCGGGCTTGAAGCCGACCAGGGTACGCGCGCCAAGGTCCAGCACCGGGCGTTTGATCATCGACGGCTGGGCCAGCATCAGCTCGACGGCCTTGGCCTGGTCGAGGTCTGCCTTGCTGGCGTCGTCCAGCTTGCGGAATGTGGTGCCGGCACGGTTGAGGATGACTTCCCAGCCGTGTTCGTCGCACCAGCGGTTCAGGCTGTCACGGTCGATGCCTTGGGTCTTGTAATCGTGGAATTCGTAGGCGATGGCCTTGTCTTCGAGCCAGGTACGCGCCTTTTTCATGGTGTCACAGGCTTTTATGCCGTAGAGCGTGTAGGTCATTGTGTACATTGGGGGTGCAGGTTGCCCCAATCTCTCCGTTTTTCGATGTCAGTCGCGGGATTATGCGGGAACCAAACTGTGAGCGCCACGGGTGTGCTCGCCTTGAGTCTTGCAGTGGGTCGGCGATTGGGTGCCGGCCGTGCGGCGCTCGATCTCACAGACGAAGAAGTATCATCATGTTACATATTCACCTGCCACCTGCGACTATCGTGCAGCGGCCCCAAACCGTCGGTCGCCGCTAACATATTGTTTCAATGGCGATGTTTCGCCCTGCTATCGTTTCTGGTTCACAAAGGAAGCTCTCCCGGATGCAGTCCGCCTACACCGTCCTCATCCTGCTGACGCTGGTCAGCCTGTCGAAGCTGGTCGGCCGCATGATTCCGCTGCCCTTGCCGCTGGTGCAGATCGCCGCCGGTGCCTTGCTGGCCTTGCCGACACTGGGCCTGCATGTGGCCCTTGACCCCGAACTGTTCCTGTTCCTGTTCTTGCCGCCGCTGCTGTTTGCCGACGGCTGGCGCATCCCCAAGCGGGAGCTGTGGCGCATTCGCGGGCCCGTGGTGGCGCTGGCCGTCGGGCTGGTCCTTTTCACCGTGGTTGGGGCTGGATACTTCATTCACTGGCTGCTGCCGAGCATCCCGTTGCCAGTGGCCTTCGCCCTGGCAGCGGTACTTTCGCCAACCGACGCCGTGGCGGTTTCGGCCATTGCCCAAGACCGCCTGCCCACGCCGCTGATGCACATGCTGCAGGGCGAAGCCCTGATGAACGATGCGTCGGGCCTGGTGACCTTCAAGTTTGCCTTGGCAGCGGCGATTACCGGGGTGTTCTCGCTGACCGATGCAAGCTTCAGTTTTGTCCTGGTCGCGCTTGGCGGTCTGGCGGTGGGTGTGGGCTTGAGCTGGCTGGTCGGCCGCCTGCGCGCCTGGATGATCGCTCGCGGCTGGGACGACCCAGCCACGCATGTGGTGTTCATGCTGCTGTTGCCATTTGCTGCCTATGTGCTGGCCGAGCGTCTTGGCGTGTCGGGCATCCTTTCGGCGGTGGCGGCGGGCATGATGCAGAGCTGGCTCGACCTGCTGCCACGGCAAACCAGCACCCGCCTGCTCAACCGCAGCGTCTGGTCGCTGCTGGAGTTCGCCTTCAACGGCCTGATCTTCCTGCTGTTGGGCCTGCAGTTGCCGGACATCATCAAGGCGGTGGTCAGCCACGAACCCACCGTCTGGCCGACCCTGGCCTACCGCTGCCTGGATGTGGTGGCGATCTTTGCCGCGCTTATCCTGCTGCGTTACATCTGGGTGCAGAGCATCTGGCGCTCGATCGGCGTGGTGCGTCGCTGGCGTGGCAAACCGGCGCTGGTGCTGATGCCTACAGCGCGCTCCTGCTGGCTGCTGACCCTGGGCGGGGTGCGGGGTGCGGTGACCTTGGCAGGTGTGATGTCGGTGCCGTTGCTGATGGGGGCGGGCAAGGCCTTCCCGGAACGTGACTTGTTGATCTTCATTGCCGCCGGGGTGATCCTGCTGTCGTTGATCAGTGCCTGTATCGCGTTGCCGTTGTTGCTGCGCGGGGTGACCAAGAGCCCGGACGAGCGCCTGCGCCAGGAAGTGCAGGAAGCCTGGCGGCGCACGGCCGAAGCGGCGATCCATGCCCTGGAGGCAGAGGAGGTGATCGACAGCAATGCGCCGCAGGACGCCGCGCAGGCGACCTTGGCGACCGAACTGAAAGCGCGGTTGATGGCAGAATACCGGGATGAGCTGGACAGCTACAACGACAGCGCCGAAGCCAAGGCGCTGGCCGAGCAGATGGACCTGCTGGAGCGGCATTTGCGCTTGCGTGCACTGAGGGCGCAGCGGTTGGAGCTATACAACCTGCATCGCCAGCACCTGGTCGGTGATGAAGTGGTGCGCCAGGTCCTGGGGGAGCTGGACATGAGTGAAGCGAACCTTGGGCAAGTCAGGTAGGGCGTCGAAATGGCGAGGATTGCCCGCGCTCACCGAGAGCACGGGCGTTGCCTGGCTTACTTGCAGGCAGGGGAGCCATCGAGGCGCAGCAGGGTTTCGCCCACCTCTATGAAACCGTCGCCGTTCACATCCATCAGTGCCAGGATGGCATCCCTCTCATCGCTACTGTGCAAGTTGTCGAAGCGGTTCTTGAATTCTTCCAGCGAAACCTTGCCGTCGCCGTTGTCGTCCATTTCGAGGAGCCAGCTTTTGGCATCCTGACATATATCGCTGCTGATCCGGGTCATGGGTGTTGCCTCGTCTGCGGTGGAGGAGGCTTAACCTTAAGGTCGGGGTGATTGGGGCGATATTGGCGTATTCAGCCTGGCCGGTAGGGCAATTCGACGGCGTCGATCTGCCCTGCCGGTCGGCAAGGTTTTCAGGACGGCTCAGCGCTTTTGCAAGAACGCGCGAATACGCTCCGCCGCCTCGATGCACTCGGCCAGGGGGGCAACCAGGGCCATGCGCACACGCCCGCTACCGGGGTTCACGCCGTCGACTTCGCGGGACAGGTACGAACCTGGCACCACGGTCACGTGTTCGGCTTCGAACAGGTCACGGGTGAAGGCGGCATCGTCGTTGCCCGGCACCTTGGCCCACAGGTAGAAGCTGCCGTCCGGGCGTTGTACGTCGAGCACCGGTTGCAGGATATCCAGCACGGCATCGTACTTGGCTCGGTACTGGTCGCGGTTGGCGCGCACATGTGCCTCGTCCTGCCAGGCGGCGACGCTGGCCAGTTGGGTCTGCACGGGCATGGCACAGCCGTGGTAGGTCCGGTACAGCAGGAACGGCTTGATGATCTCGGCATCGCCAGCGACGAAGCCCGAGCGCAGGCCCGGCAGGTTGGAGCGCTTGGACAGGCTGTGGAACACCACGCAGCGCTTGAAGTCACTGCGGCCCAGTTCGGCGCAGGCGGTCAGCAGGCCCGGTGGCGGTGCGTCCTCATCGAAGTACAGCTCGCTGTAGCATTCGTCGGCCGCAATCACGAAGTCGTGCTCATCGGCCAGTGCAATCAGCTTTTTCAGGGTGTCCATCGGCACCAGCGCGCCGGTGGGGTTGCCTGGCGAGCACAGGAACAGGACCTGGCAGCGCTTCCATACCTCGGCCGGGACGGCGTCGAAGTCGGGGTTGAAGCCGTTGCTTTCCAGGCACGGCAGGTAGTGCGGGGTGGCACCGGCCAGCAGTGCTGCGCCTTCGTAGATCTGGTAGAACGGGTTGGGGCTGATGACCAGGCCGTCATCGGCACGGTTGACCACGGCCTGGGTGAAGGCGAACAGGGCTTCACGGGTGCCGTTTACCGGCAGGATGTGGCGGTCGGCATCCAGCCAGCCGGCCGGTACGCCAAAGCGCCGTTCGCACCACTGGCCGATAGCCTGGCGCAGGGCCGGCAAGCCGAGGGTGCTGGGGTATACCGCCAGCTTGTCGAGGTTGTCGGCCATGGCCTGGGCGACGAACGCCGGCGATTCGTGCTTCGGCTCACCGATCGACAGGGCGATGGCGCGTTTGTCCGCCGCAGGCTTCACGCTGCCCAGCAGGGCGCGGAGCTTTTCGAACGGGTAAGGCTGAAGCTGGGTCAAGGCATGGTTCATCTGCGCAAGGTCTCGTCAATCGTCTAATCGTTAAAAAGTCACGCGGGTCGGGCTGGTGTCGCTACCTTGGCCGGCCTGTAGCTGCTGCACGATGGCTTCCTGCAGGCGGCTGCACAGCTGCGGGTCCGACAGCGGCTGGTTGTCGGCATCGGTGATGAAGAACACGTCTTCCACCCGCTCACCGAGGGTGGCGATTTTGGCGTTCTGCAACGACAGGTCGAACTCCAGGAAAATCCGCCCAGCCGGGCCAGCAGACCAGGGCGGTCGGGTGCAGTAATTTCGAGGATGGTCACTGGCCGCTGGGCATCGTTGAGGATGGTCACCTGCGGTGGGAAATCGAAGTGCTTGAGCTGGCGCGGCACTCGGCGCTGGATGATGGTCGGGTAGTCCTCGGGGTTGCGCAGCGCTTCGGTCAGGCCGTCGCGAATCTGCTTTACCCGCTGCGGGTTGTCGCCGATCGAGCCACCGTCGTTGTCCAGCACGATGTAGGTGTCGAGGGTGAACTGGCTGCTCGACGTGATGATGCGCGCATCGTGGATGTTCAGGTTCAGCTGCGACATGGCCGCCACCGTCACGGCGAAGAAATCGTGCTGGTCGGGGGCGTAGATGAAGATCTGCGTGCCGCCTTCGAACTCGCGCTGGGTGGTTTCCTTGATCAGTACCAGCGGCCCACCATCGGCCGGTTGCTGGAGAATTGCATCCGTGTGCCAGGCCACATCGGCGGCGTTGTGCTTGAGGAAGTAGTCGTCACCCAGCTGCGACCACAATTGTTCCACGTCGTCTGGGTCGGTGCCCTCGCGCACCAGGATATCCAGCGCTGATGACTGGGTCTGGCGAATCTGCTCTTCGCGGTCCAGCGGGTTTTCCAGGCCGCGACGCAGGGCGCGCTTGGTCTCGGTGTACAACTGGCGCAGCAGGCTGGCCCGCCATGAGTTCCACAGGCTGGGGTTGGTGGCGTTGATATCGGCCACGGTCAGCACGTACAGGTAATCGAGGCGGGTCTCGTCGCCCACGTGCAGGGCAAAGTCATTGATCACCTGCGGGTCGGACAAGTCCTTGCGCTGGGCAGTGGTCGACATCACCAGGTGGTTTTGCACCAGCCAGACGATCAGGCGGCTGTCCCAGGCCGGCAACTGGTGGCGCTCGCAGAATTTTTGCGCGTCCACCGCGCCGATTTCCGAGTGGTCGCCCTGGCGGCCCTTGCCGATGTCGTGGTACAGGCCGGCCAGGTAGATCAGCTCGGGCTTGGGCAGGCGCCCCATGAGCTTGCTGGCCAGCGGAAATTTTTCGGATACCGGCGTGTATTGCAGCTTGCGCAGGTGCTTGATGAGGTTGAGGGTGTGCGCATCGACTGTGTAGATGTGGAACAGGTCATGCTGCATCTGCCCGACGATCAAGCCAAACTCCGGCAGGTAGCGGCCAAGGATGCCGTAGCGGTTCATCCGCCGCAGGTTGCGGTGAATGCCGATTTCGCACTTGAACAGCTCGATGAACAGGCTGGTGTTGCGGATATCGGTGCGGAACGTGTCGTCGATCAGGTGCCGGTGCTCGCGCAGCAGGCGCACGGTATCGGCACGTACGCCCTTGATTTCCGGGCGCTGGGCCATGAGCACGAAAATTTCCAGCATGGCGAACGGCGTGCGCTTGAACACGTTCGGGTTGGCCGCTTCTATATAGCCGTCATGCAGGCGGAAGCGCGCATTGAGCGGCTGGGTGCTGCCACTTTCCTCGTCGGCGAGGATGACCTCTTCGAAGTGCTGGACGATCAGGTCGCACAGCTGGCTGATGCTCATCACCACCCGGTAATACTGCTGCATGAACTGCTCGATCGCCCGCTTGGGGTTGTCGTCGCCGTAGCCCAGCAGTGTGGCCAGGCTGCGCTGGTGGTCGAACAGCAAGCGGTCTTCGGCGCGTCCGGCAAGCATGTGCAGGGCGTAGCGCACCTTCCACAAAAAGTCCTGGGACGAGGCCAGCAGTTCATTCTCGCTTTCCAGCAAGAAACCCTCGCCGGCCAGCGCATGCAGGTTCAGGGTGCCGTATTGGCGGCGGGCCACCCACAGCACCGTCTGGATGTCGCGCAGGCCACCTGGCGACCCTTTGACGTTGGGTTCCAGGTTGTACTCGGTATCGTTGTACTTGTGGTGGCGGGCCTTGAGCTCGGCGCGCTTGGCCAGGAAGAACTCCTTGCTCGGCCACATGTGCGCGGTGCTGGTCACCTCCAGCATGCGCTGGCGCAGGGCCTCTGGGCCGCAGATGGTGCGGCTTTCCATCAGGTTGGTGATGACCGTCAGGTCCGCGCGGGCCTGTTCGGCGCATTCGTCGACGGTGCGCACGCTTTGGCCCACTTCCAGGCCGATGTCCCACAGCAAGGTAAGGAAGCGTTCGATAGCGTCGCGGTACTGCTCGTGCTCGGCAGCGCCCAGCAGTATCAGCAGGTCGATGTCCGAGTGCGGGTGCAGCTCACCGCGCCCGTAACCGCCTACCGCGACCAAGGCGATGCCGCTTTGGTCGCCCCAGTCGAACTGGTTCCACGCCTGTTGCAGGATGTTGTCGACGAGCCAGGCGCGGGCTTCGATCAGTGGGCGGATTTCGCTACCAGCACGAAAACGCTTGTCGAGCACCTCGCCGGCCAGACGGATGGCTTTCTTGAAGGCGGCGATAGGGCTCGCCTTGAGGGCCAGTTCCGCCTGGAACTGGCCACGGTCGAACAGCTCGGGATCCACCTGGGGCATCGCGTCACATTCCTGTCGTGGGGTGGCCTGTGGGGGGCGAGGTCAGGCCGAAGTGCGCGGGATGGTGTCGTCCTTGCGCAGGGTGAAAATCTCGTAGCCGGTCGCGGTCACCACCAGGGTGTGTTCCCACTGGGCTGAAAGCTTGCGATCCTTGGTAATGGCAGTCCAGCCGTCGCCCAGCACCTTGGTGTCGGCCTTGCCCTGGTTGATCATCGGCTCGATGGTGAAGGTCATGCCTTCTTTAAGCTCCATGCCGGTGCCGGCGCGGCCGTAGTGCAGGATCTGCGGCTCTTCGTGGAACACCTTGCCGATGCCGTGGCCGCAGAACTCGCGCACCACGGAGAAGCCGTTCTTTTCCGCGTGCTTCTGGATCACTTCGCCGATATCGCCCAGGCGGCAGCCCGGCTTGACCAGCTCGATGGCCTTGTACATGCACTCCTGGGTAACCTTGGACAGGCGCTCGGCCCATACCGGCACGTTACCGACGTGGAACATGCGGCTGGTATCGCCGTGGTAGCCGTCCTTGATCACGGTGACGTCGATGTTCAGCGTGTCACCGTCCTTGAGCGGTTTGTCGTTGGGGATGCCATGGCAGACCACATGGTTGATCGAGGTGCAGATCGACTTCGGGTAGCCCTTGTAGTTGAGCGGCGCCGGGATGGCCTGCTGGACGTTGACGATATAGTCATGGCACAGGCGGTCGAGCTCTTCGGTGGTAACACCGGGCTTGACGTGTTCCTCGATCATTTCCAGCACGTCGGCGGCCAGGCGGCCGGCGATGCGCATCTTCTCGATGTCTTCTGCGGTCTTGATGTTGACGGTCATTACAGGCTCTCTACAGCGCCGCATGCGGCGCGAACAAACGGGAAAGGCCGGATTCTAGCAGAGCAGGGCGGCATTCTGTCGGGATAAAGGCGGCCATGCTGCTCTCTACAGGAGGCATTTTGGCCTGTTTGACGGGGCGCTGCAAAAACCGCTGACGGACGCGACCTCATCCGGGTTTCGTTCGCTCGCGGTCTGTGGTATAACATGCGCCGCTTTCGGGGACGACCCCGTCAGCTTAAACCCACACACGTGTCGACACGATGACCTGGGTGCCCCGGATTCTCGAATTTGCGGGTTGGTCATTGGGACGCGTGGAGGCCCAACCCGACTTATCAAGGAACTATCATGTCCCAAGTCAATATGCGCGATATGCTGAAGGCCGGTGTGCACTTCGGCCACCAGACCCGTTACTGGAACCCGAAAATGGGCAAGTACATTTTCGGCGCGCGTAACAAGATCCACATCATCAACCTGGAAAAAACCCTGCCAATGTTCAACGACGCTCTGGCGTTCGTAGAGCGTCTGGCTCAGGGCAAGAACAAGATCATGTTCGTCGGCACCAAGCGTTCCGCCGGCAAGATCGTCGCCGAGCAAGCTGCTCGCGCTGGTTCGCCATACGTTGATCACCGCTGGTTGGGCGGCATGCTGACCAACTACAAAACCATCCGCGCTTCGATCAAGCGTCTGCGCGACCTGGAAACCCAGGCCGAAGACGGCACCTTTGCCAAGCTGACCAAGAAAGAAGCCCTGATGCGTTCGCGCGATCTGGAAAAGCTGGACCGCAGCCTGGGTGGTATCAAGGACATGGGCGGTCTGCCTGATGCCCTGTTCGTGATCGACGTTGATCACGAGCGCATTGCTATCACCGAAGCAAACAAGCTGGGCATCCCGGTTATCGGCGTTGTCGATACCAACAGCAGCCCGGAAGGTGTTGACTACATCATCCCAGGCAACGACGACGCCATCCGCGCCATCGAGCTGTACATGACTTCGATGGCTGACGCCATCATCCGCGGCCGCAACAACGTTGCTGGCGGCACCGAAGTCTATGTTGAAGAAGCGGCTGCACCTGCTGCTGAGTAATAGGCGCTAGCGTCTACTTGGCACGCAAAAAGGGGGCTCTGCCCCCTTTTTGCCACCTTGAAATCCTGCTGTCAGCATCGGCCCCGCATCATGGGCGTGCTGAAATGAAAACAGCGGATTAGCAGAATTGAACGCCCGTGATCAACGGGTGGAATGGTTGAAAAACTTTCCAAGAGGATTTTGAAATGGCAGCAATTACTGCAGCGCTGGTAAAAGAACTGCGCGAGCGTACCGGCGAAGGCATGATGGATTGCAAAAAGGCCCTGGAAAAGGCCGGCGGCGACATCGAAAAAGCCATTGACGACATGCGTGCCTCGGGCGCCATCAAGGCCGCCAAAAAGGCTGGCAACGTCGCTGCTGAAGGCGCTATCGCCGTCAAGACCGACGGTAAATCCGCCGTCCTGCTGGAAGTGAACTCGCAGACCGACTTCCTGGCCCTGCAAGACGACTTCAAGAACTTCGTTGCCGAAAGCCTCGAAGAAGCCTTCGCCCAGAAGCTGACCGATGCTGCTCCGCTGATCGCCTCGCGTGAAGCTGCTCGTGAAGCCCTGGTTGCCAAGTGCGGCGAGAACGTCAACATCCGTCGCCTGGTGCGCGTTGAAGGTGACGTTGTCGGTGCCTACCTGCACGGCAACAAGATCGGCGCTGTCGTCGTTCTGAAAGGCGGTGACGTAGAGCTGGCGAAAAACATCGCCATGCACGTTGCAGCGTCGAACCCTGAGTTCCTGGATTCGTCGGAAATCTCCGCCGAGGCCATCGAGCGCGAGAAGGGTGTCTTCCTGCAGCTGAACGCCGACAAGATCGCCGGCAAGCCGGAAAACATCGTTGAAAACATGATCAACGGCCGTATCACCAAGTTCAAGGCCGAAGCCTCGCTGAAAGAGCAAGCCTTCGTCATGAACCCAGAAGTCAAGGTTGGTGAACTGGCCAAGAAAGCCGGTGCTGAAATCGTTTCCTTCACCTACTTCAAAGTAGGCGAAGGCATCGAGAAGCCAGTCGACGACTTCGCTGCTGAAGTTGCCGCTCAGGTAGCTGCTGCCAAGCAGTAAGACAGCCTCGTCTGTCGCCCCAAAGAGGCTGCCCGCTCACGCGCGCAGCCTCTTTGTCAAAACGGCAAAGGGTTTATAAGGCCCGCCGCCGCTGGCGCCAAAACGGTGCCACGCTACAGTTAGCAGGCTGCAAACAGCCCGCATGAATTTTCTAAAAGTACGCCGCAGGAGAGACTCGCAATGGCTCAGCAGGTGAGTGGTCGCCAACCTCGCTATAAACGCATTTTGCTCAAACTTAGCGGCGAGGCCCTGATGGGCTCGGAAGACTTCGGGATCGACCCGAAAGTGCTGGATCGTATGGCCCTTGAAGTTGGCCAGTTGGTAGGGATCGGTGTCCAGGTCGGCCTGGTGATCGGCGGTGGCAACCTGTTCCGCGGTGCCGCGCTCAGCGCAGCCGGCATGGACCGTGTCACCGGTGACCACATGGGCATGCTGGCCACCGTGATGAACGGCCTGGCCATGCGCGACGCGCTGGAGCGCTCGAACATCCCGGCCCTGGTCATGTCGGCCATTTCCATGGTCGGTGTCACCGATCATTACGATCGTCGCAAAGCTATTCGCCACCTCAACTCCGGGGATGTGGTAATTTTCTCCGCCGGTACTGGCAACCCGTTCTTCACCACCGACTCCGCAGCCTGCCTGCGTGCCATCGAAATCGATGCCGATGTGGTGCTGAAGGCGACCAAGGTCGATGGTGTGTACACTGCCGATCCATTCAAGGACCCGCACGCCGAGAAGTTCGATCACCTGACCTACGACGAGGTCCTGGATCGCAAGCTGGGTGTGATGGACCTGACTGCAATCGTTCTGTGTCGCGACCACGGGATGCCATTGCGGGTATTCAACATGAACAAGCCTGGCGCCCTGCTGAACATCGTGGTGGGTGGCGCTGAAGGTACTCTGATCGAGGAAGGCCAAGCATGATCAACGACATCAAGAAAGACGCGCAGGAGCGCATGACCAAGTCCCTCGAGGCCCTGGGCCGCAACCTGGCGGCAATCCGCACTGGTCGCGCGCACCCAAGCATCCTGGATACCGTCAAGGTCACTGCCTGGGGCAGCGAAATGCCGCTGAACCAGGTTGCCGCGATCACCGTCGAAGATGCTCGCACCCTGAAGATCGTCGCTCACGACAAGAACCTCAGCGCTGCCATCGAGAAGGCCATCCTTACCTCCGACCTGGGCCTGAACCCATCCAGCGCCGGTACCACCATTCGTGTGCCGATGCCGGCCCTGACCGAGGAAACCCGCAAGGGCTACACCAAGCAGGCCAGCGGTGTGGCCGAGGACGCCAAGGTAGCTGTGCGCAACGTGCGCCGCGACGCCCTGGCTGACCTGAAGAAGCTGACCAAGGACAAGGAAATCAGTGAAGACGAAGAACGTCGCGCCGCTGATGAGATCCAGAAGCTGACCGACAAGTTCGTTGCCGAAGTCGATGCTGCCTTCAAAGCCAAGGAAAAGGACCTGATGGCCGTTTAAGGCCGGGGTTTTTTAATGGAAAAGACCAAGCCAGCGGTGCCGTCCTCGGTGCCGCGTCATGTCGCGATCATCATGGATGGCAACAACCGCTGGGCGAAGAAACGCCTGCTGCCCGGCGTTGCCGGGCACAAGGCGGGTGTCGACGCCGTTCGCGCGGTCATCGAAGTCTGTGCCAAGTCCGGGGTCGAGGTGCTGACCCTGTTCGCCTTCTCCAGCGAAAACTGGCAGCGCCCCGCCGAAGAAGTGGGTGCGCTGATGGAGTTGTTTTTCTCGGCCCTGCGCCGTGAGGCCAAGCGCCTCAATGAAAACAACATCAGCCTGCGCATCATCGGTGACCGTTCGCGTTTCCACCCTGAGCTGCAGGCTGCCATGCGCGAAGCCGAGGCAGTGACCGCCGGTAACAATCGCTTCATCCTGCAGATTGCAGCCAACTACGGTGGCCAGTGGGACATCGCCCAGGCCGCCCAGCGGCTGGCGCGGGAAGTGCAAGCTGGGCACCTGCGCCCGGAAGACATCACCCCGGGCCTTTTGCAGGCCTGCCTGGCAACCGGCGAGCTGCCATTGCCGGACTTGTGCATCCGCACCGGTGGCGAGCACCGCATCAGTAATTTCCTGCTGTGGCAGCTGGCCTATGCCGAGTTGTATTTCTCCGACCTGTACTGGCCGGACTTCAAACACGAGGCCATGCGCAATGCCCTGGCCGATTTCGCTTCGCGCCAGCGCCGCTTTGGTAAGACCAGCGAGCAGGTCGAGGCTGGAGCTCGTGCTTAATGCTTAAACAACGCATCATTACTGCGCTGATCCTGCTGCCGATCGCGCTGGGCGGTTTCTTCCTGCTCAACGGTGGCGATTTCGCCCTGTTCATCGGCTTCGTGGTGACCCTCGGTGCCTGGGAGTGGGCGCGCCTTGCCGGGCTGATGGCCCAGCCGCTGCGTATTGCCTATGCCGCGGTGGTCGCCGGGGCGCTGATGCTGCTGTACATCCTTCCAGAGCTGGCGCCCTGGGTGCTGGGCGCCGCGGTGATCTGGTGGGGGCTGGCAACCTGGCTGGTGCTGACCTATCCGCGCAGCAGCGAGCTGTGGGCCAGTGCTGCCTGCCGGCTGCTGATCGGCCTGCTGGTGCTGCTGCCCGCCTGGCAGGGGCTGGTGCTGCTCAAGCACTGGCCGCTGGGCAACGGGTTGATCCTGTCGGTCATGGTGCTGGTGTGGGCTGCCGACATTGGCGCGTACTTCTCTGGGCGGGCGTTCGGCAAGCGCAAGCTGGCCCCGCAAGTCAGCCCGGGCAAGAGCTGGGAGGGCGTGTACGGTGGTCTGGCGGTCAGCCTGCTGATTACCCTGGGTGTCGGCATCAGCCGCGACTGGAGCTTTGGTCAGGTCCTGCTCGGCCTGCTGGGCGCCGCGCTGCTGGTCATGGCCTCGGTAGTCGGTGACCTGACCGAAAGCATGTTCAAGCGCCGCTCCGGCATCAAGGACAGCAGCAACCTGCTGCCCGGCCACGGTGGCGTGCTTGATCGCATCGACAGCCTGACTGCGGCAATCCCGATTTTTGCGGTGCTGTTGTGGGCTGCCGAATGGGGTGTGATGTGAGTCGCCCGCAGCGTATTACCGTGCTCGGGGCCACTGGCTCCATCGGCCTGAGCACGCTGGATGTGATCGCGCGGCACCCTGATCGCTATCAGGCGTTTGCCCTCAGTGGCTATTCGCGCGTCGACGAGCTGTTGGCGCTGTGCGTGCGTCATCGCCCGGCGTTCGCCGTGGTGCCGAGCGCCGAGGCAGCCGCAAGGCTGCGCGCAAGCCTGGCTGCAGCCGGCTGCGCCACCGAGGTGCTGGAAGGCGAGGCCGGGCTGTGCCAGGTGGCGTCGGCAGCGGAAGTGGATGCAGTGATGGCGGCCATTGTCGGTGCCGCCGGCCTGCGCCCTACGCTGGCGGCTGTCGAGGCTGGCAAGAAGGTATTGCTGGCCAACAAGGAAGCGCTGGTGATGTCGGGCGCGCTGTTCATGGAGGCAGTGCGGCGCAGTGGCGCCGTGTTGCTGCCGATCGACAGTGAGCACAACGCGATCTTTCAGTGCATGCCTGGCGACTACGCCCGAGGCTTGAGTGCCGTTGGTGTGCGCCGGATCCTGCTGACCGCTTCCGGTGGTCCGTTCCGCGAGACGCCGGTCGAGGCGTTGTTGGACGTGACCCCGGAACAAGCCTGCGCGCACCCTAACTGGTCCATGGGGCGCAAGATTTCCGTGGATTCGGCCAGCATGATGAACAAGGGGCTCGAACTGATCGAAGCCTGCTGGCTGTTCGATGCTGCGCCGGCCAAGGTCGAGGTGGTGGTGCACCCGCAGAGCGTGATCCACTCGCTGGTCGACTATGTGGACGGGTCGGTGCTCGCGCAACTGGGCAACCCGGACATGCGCACACCGATCGCCAATGCCTTGGCCTGGCCTGAACGGATCGACTCCGGGGTCGCGCCGCTGGACCTGTTCGCCATCGCCCGTCTGGATTTCCAGGCGCCCGACGAACAACGCTTCCCTTGCCTGCGCCTGGCGCGGCAGGCTGCCGAGGCCGGCAATAGCGCGCCCGCCGTGCTCAATGCGGCCAACGAAGTGGCGGTCGAGGCATTTCTTGAGCGGCGTATCCGCTTCCCGGAGATCGCGGGTATGATCGAACAGGTACTCGACCAGGAGCCCGTCGTGCCGCTGCCGTCGCTGGACGCGGTGTTTGCCGCCGATCAGCGTGCCCGGGAGCTTTCCCGTGAGTGGCTGAGGCGTCACGGTCGCTGATGCAGGCTCGCCACGGTTCGTGAGGGGGCTGGGCGTGACACCGGCCCGCTGAACATCATTCGGAGATGGACATGACAGCGCTCTACATGATTATCGGCACCCTTGTGGCCTTGGGGGTGCTGGTCACTTTCCACGAATTCGGCCACTTCTGGGTGGCGCGCCGCTGTGGCGTCAAGGTGTTGCGTTTTTCGGTGGGCTTCGGCACGCCGCTGCTGCGTTGGCATGACCGCCACGGCACCGAGTTCGTGGTTGCGGCTATCCCGTTGGGGGGCTACGTCAAGATGCTCGACGAGCGCGAAGGCGATGTGCCGCCAGCGCTGGCTGGGCAATCGTTCAATCGCAAGTCGGTACGCCAGCGTATCGCGATCGTCGCGGCAGGCCCGATTGCCAACTTTCTGCTGGCTATCCTGTTTTTCTGGGTGCTGGCGATGCTGGGTACCCAGCAGGTCCGTCCGGTAATCGGTGCGGTCGATAGTGGCAGCCTGGCAGCATCGGCCGGTCTGACCGCAGGTCAGGAAATCGTTTCTATCGATGGCAAAGCGACCAACGGTTGGTCAGCGGTCAATCTGCAACTGGTTCGTCGCCTGGGTGAGAGCGGTACGTTGCAGGTTGGCGTGCTTGAAGAGGGCGCCAGCGCTGAGCGCCAACTGCAGGTCAAGCTGGACAGCTGGCTCAAGGGCGCTGACGAGCCGGACCCGATCCAGTCTCTGGGGCTGCACCCTTGGCGCCCGGCGATCACGCCAGTGCTTGCCGAGATCGATCCGAAGGGGCCGGCAGCCGCTGCGGGCCTGAAAACCGGTGACAAGTTGCTGGCTGTCGATGGCCAGGCCGTCACTGAATGGCAGCAAGTAGTCGACAGTGTTCGCGCCCGCCCAGATGCCAAAGTAGTGGTGCGTGTGGAGCGCGACGGTGCGGCCCTGGAGCTGCCGGTGACCCTGGCCCGCAAGGGCGAGGGCAAGGCAGTTGGTGGCTATCTGGGTGCCGGGGTAAAAGGTGGCGAATGGCCTGCCAACATGCTCCGCGAAGTCAGCTACGGCCCGCTGGATGCGGTGGGTGAGGGCTTGTCGCGCACCTGGAACATGAGCGTCCTGACCCTTGAATCGCTGAAGAAAATGCTGTTCGGGGAGCTCTCGGTAAAAAACTTGAGTGGACCGATAACCATTGCTAAAGTGGCGGGCGCTTCAGCCCAGTCCGGCGTGGGGGATTTCCTGAATTTCCTGGCCTACCTGAGCATAAGCCTGGGGGTTCTTAACCTGCTGCCCATTCCAGTACTGGATGGGGGGCATTTGCTGTTTTACCTGGTCGAGTGGGCGCGCGGTCGTCCGCTATCCGATCGGGTGCAAGGTTGGGGGTCCAGATCGGTATCAGTTTGGTCATAGGGGTGATGTTGCTCGCCCTGATCAACGATCTGGGTCGACTATAAAAGCTTCGCTCAATTGCGAACCTGCCGTTTTGTGGCGGTAGGTTGTTTATTGCCAGTTGGAATAAAAGGACTTCATGAAACGTCTGCTGCTAACTGCGGTCATGTCCGCACTGATGATCGCTGAAGTTCACGCCGAGTCCTTCACCATCTCCGATATTCGCGTCAACGGCCTGCAGCGGGTTTCCGCCGGCAGTGTGTTCGGTGCCCTGCCGCTGAACGTCGGCGACCAGGCCGATGACCGCCGCTTGGTGGACTCGACCCGTTCCCTGTTCAAGACCGGGTTCTTCCAGGACATCCAGTTGAACCGCGATGGCAATGTGCTGATCATCAACGTGGTCGAGCGCCCGTCGGTGTCGAGCATCGAGATCGAAGGCAACAAGGCGATCAGCACCGAAGACCTGATGAAGGGCCTGAAGCAATCGGGCCTGGCCGAGGGCGAAATCTTCCAGCGTGCCACCCTCGAAGGTGTGCGTAACGAGCTGCAGCGCCAGTACGTGGCCCAGGGCCGCTACTCGGCCGAGGTCGACGCCGAAGTGGTGCCGCAGCCGCGCAACCGTGTGGCGCTGAAGATCAAGATCAACGAAGGCACCGTCGCCGCCATCCAGCACATCAACATCGTTGGCAACAACGTGTTCGATGATGAAACCCTGGGGCAGCTGTTCGAGCTGAAGACCACCAACTGGCTGTCGTTCTTCAAGAACGATGACAAGTACGCCCGTGAAAAACTCTCCGGTGACCTGGAGCGCCTGCGTTCCTACTACCTGGACCGCGGCTACATCAACATGGACATCGCCTCCACCCAGGTGTCCATCACGCCGGACAAGAAGCACGTCTACATCACCGTCAACATCAACGAAGGCGAGAAGTACACCGTTCGCGACGTGAAGCTGTCCGGTGACCTCAAGGTGCCGGAAGACCAGGTCAAGTCGCTGCTGCTGGTGCAGCCAGGCCAGGTATTCTCGCGCAAGGTGATGACCACCACCTCCGAGCTGATCACCCGCCGCCTGGGTAACGAAGGCTACACCTTCGCCAACGTCAACGGCGTGCCACAGCCGAACGACCAGGACCACACGGTCGACATCATGTTCGTGGTCGACCCGGGCAAGCGTGCCTACGTCAACCGCATCAACTACCGCGGCAACACCAAGACCGAAGACGAAGTGCTGCGCCGCGAAATGCGCCAGATGGAAGGCGGGTGGGCGTCGACCTACCTGATCGACCAGTCCAAGACCCGTCTGGAGCGCCTGGGCTTCTTCAAGGAAGTCAACGTAGAGACCCCACCGGTGCCGGGCACCGACGACCAGGTCGACGTCAACTACAGCGTCGAAGAGCAGGCCTCCGGCTCGATCACCGCCAGCGTCGGTTTCGCCCAGAGCGCCGGCCTGATCCTCGGTGGTTCGATCAGCCAGAGCAACTTCCTCGGTACCGGTAACAAAGTATCCGTCGGCCTGACCCGTTCGGAATACCAGACCCGCTACAACTTCGGCTTCGTTGATCCCTACTTCACTGCCGATGGCGTCAGCCTGGGCTACAACGCCTTCTACCGCAGCACCGACTACGACGACCTCGACGTCGACGTGGCCAGCTATGCGGTCGACAGCTACGGTGCCGGCGTGAGCCTGGGCTACCCGATCAGCGAAACCTCGCGCCTGACCTACGGCCTGAGCGTGCAGCAGGACAAGATCAAGACCGGTAAGTACACCGTTGACGAGATCTTCGATTTCCTCGACCAGGAAGGCGACAACTTCCTGAACTTCAAGGCTTCGATCGGTTGGTCCGAATCGACCTTGAACAAAGGCGTGCTGGCCACCCGTGGTCACTCGCAAAGCCTGACCCTGGAATCCACCATTCCGGGCAGCGACCTGTCGTTCTTCAAGCTCGACTACCGTGGGCAGCTGTTTCAGCCGATCAGCAACGACTACACCCTGCGCCTGCACACCGAACTGGGCTATGGTGATGGTTATGGCAGTACATCGGGCCTGCCGTTCTACGAGAACTACTTCGCAGGTGGCTTCAACTCTGTCCGTGGCTTCAAGGACAGCAGCCTGGGCCCGCGCAGTACCCCGAGCCGTGGCGCGGATGATCCTAACGGCAAACCCGGTACCATCCGTGACCCGGACCAGGATCCGCTGCCGTTCGGTGGCAACGTGCTGGTTCAAGGTGGCGTCGAATTGCTGTTCCCGCTGCCGTTCGTCAAGGATCAGCGTTCGCTGCGCACGTCCGTGTTCTGGGACGTGGGTAACGTGTTCGACACCAATTGCGGCAACAAACCTGATTGCGAGAAGGTCGGCTTCTCGGGCATGGCCAGTTCGGTCGGCCTGGGTGTCACCTGGATTACCGCACTGGGCCCGCTGAGCTTCAGCCTGGCAATGCCGGTCAAGAAGCCGGACGATGCCGATACCCAGGTGTTCCAATTCTCTCTGGGCCAGACCTTCTAAGGTCGGCCCCTGCTTAATGACAACGGTTTATCCAGGAGTGCATCGTGCGTAAATTGGCTCAACTGGCCGTAGTGGCCGCGGCGCTGGTCGCCACCCCGGCTTTCGCCGAAATGAAGGTAGCCGTGCTGAACTATCAGATGGCCCTGCTCGAGTCGGATGCCGCCAAGAAGTACGCGGTCGATGCCGAGAAGAAGTTCGGCCCGCAACTGACCAAGCTGAAAAGCCTGGAAAGCAGCGCCAAGGGCATCCAGGACCGCCTGATCAAGGGCGGTGACAAGATGCAGCAGCAGGAGCGTGAGCGCCTGGAGCTCGAGTTCAAGCAAAAGGCCCGCGACTTCCAGTTCCAGTCCAAGGAGCTGAACGAAGCCAAGGCCGTCGCTGACCGCGATATGCTCAAGCAGCTGAAGCCGAAGCTGGATGGCGCCGTCGAGGAAGTGATCAAGAAAGGCGGTTTCGACCTCGTTCTCGAGCGTGGTGCGGTCATCGATGTCAAACCTCAGTACGACATCACCCGCCAGGTCATCGAGCGCATGAACCAAGCCCGTTGATATGAGTGTGACCATGACGCTAGGCCAACTGGCCGAGGCCCTCGGTGCCACCCTCAAGGGGCCCGAGGCGCTGCAGATTACCGGGCTGGCCACCTTGCAAGAGGCTGGCCCCGGTCAGTTGAGCTTCCTCGCCAACCCGCAGTACCGCAAGTACCTGGATAACTGCCAGGCGGGTGCGGTATTGCTCAAGGCCGCGGATGCCGAGAGTTTCGCTGGCAATGCCCTGATCGTGGCCGACCCCTACCAGGCGTATGCGCGTATTTCCCACCTGTTCGACCCTAAACCCAAGGCTGTGGCGGGAATCCATCCCAGCGCCGTGGTGGCTGAGGACGCGCAGGTAGACGCCAGCGCCAGCATCGGGCCGTTCGCGGTCATCGAAAGTGGTGCACGTATCGAGGCTGATGTCAGCATCGGCGCACATTGCTTCGTCGGTGCGCGTTGCGTTGTAGGTGAGGGCGGCTGGCTGGCGCCGCGGGTTACGTTGTATCACGACGTCACCATCGGCAAGCGTGTGGTCATCCAGTCGGGTGCTGTGATCGGCGGCGAAGGCTTCGGTTTTGCCAATGAGAAGGGCATCTGGCGCAAGATTGCCCAGATTGGTGGCGTCACCATTGGTGATGACGTGGAAATCGGCGTCAATACTGCCGTTGACCGTGGTGCGCTGTCCGACACGCGGATCGGGGACGGGGTCAAGCTCGACAACCAGATCCAGATCGCCCACAACGTGCAGATCGGTGACCACACGGCTATGGCCGCTTGCGTAGGCATCTCCGGCAGTACACGCATCGGCAAGCATTGCATGCTGGCCGGCGGCGTGGGCCTGGTGGGGCACATCGATATTTGCGATAACGTATTTGTTTCCGGGATGACAATGGTAACCCGTTCGATCACCGAACCCGGTTCCTATTCATCCGGCACAGCCATGCAGCCTCTGGCTGACTGGCGCAAGAGCGCTGCGCGTATCCGCCAGCTGGATGACATGGCCAAACGTCTTCAGCAGCTGGAAAAACGCGTCGATACCGTGACCTCAGGTGGCCTGCCGACATCAGAAGGCTGATACCATTCCCTGAGCAAGAGTGAACAGTCGCTAGCTGGCTCCTCTTTGGATTGCAAAAGGAGCGTGTGGTCAGCACCTGCGCTCCCTATTCTTATTACAGGCTTCCCCCCCGAAATGATGGACATCAACGAGATTCGCGAATACCTGCCTCACCGCTACCCGTTCCTGCTGGTGGATCGTGTGACGGATCTGGACTTCGAGGCCCAGAGCATTCGTGCCTACAAGAATGTCAGCATCAACGAGCCGTTTTTCAATGGCCACTTCCCGGCGCACCCGATCATGCCGGGCGTCCTGATCATCGAAGCCATGGCCCAGGCGGCCGGCATCCTTGGTTTCAAGATGCTCGATGCCAAGCCGGCCGATGGCACCCTGTACTATTTCGTCGGTTCCGACAAACTGCGTTTCCGTCAGCCGGTACTGCCGGGTGACCAGCTGGTGCTGGAAGCCAAGTTCCTCAGCCGCAAAAGCATGATCTGGAAGTTCGAATGCCGCGCCCTGGTCGATGGCAAACCGGTTTGCTCGGCAGAAATCACCTGCGCGGAACGCTCCCTATGAATTCGATTGATCCTCGGGCCATTATCGATCCGTCGGCCAAGCTGGCCGATGGGGTCGAGGTCGGCCCTTGGTCGATCGTTGGCCCTGATGTAGAAATCGGGGAGGGCACCGTTATCGGCCCGCATGTTGTGCTCAAGGGGCCGACCCGTATTGGCAAGCACAACCGTATCTTTCAGTTTTCCTCGATCGGTGAAGACACCCCGGACCTCAAGTACAAGGGGGAGCCGACGCGCCTGGTGATTGGCGATCACAATGTGATCCGCGAAGGGGTGACCATCCACCGTGGTACTGTTCAGGACCGCGCGGAGACCACCGTGGGTGACCACAACCTGATCATGGCCTACGCCCACATTGGCCACGACAGCGTCATCGGCAACCACTGCATCCTGGTCAACAACACGGCGCTGGCCGGTCATGTGCATGTGGGTGACTGGGCGATCCTGTCCGGCTACACCCTGGTTCACCAGTACTGCCACATTGGCGCCCACGCGTTTTCCGGCATGGGTACGGCGATTGGCAAGGATGTTCCGGCTTTCGTGACCGTGTTCGGCAGCCCGGCCGAAGCCCGCAGCATGAACTTCGAGGGCATGCGCCGCCGTGGTTTCAGCGACGAGGTGATCCACGTGCTGCGTCGTTGCTACAAGATTGTCTACCGTCAGGGCCTGACCGTCGAAGACGCGCTCAAGGAACTGGCCGAGCCGGCCGCGCAACATCCTGAGGTCGAGCTGTTCCGTCAGTCGATCGTGAGCTCCGCCCGCGGTATTACACGCTGATATGGCCCAGCTTTGCGTAGCGCTGGTCGCCGGTGAGGCCAGCGGCGATATTCTGGGTTCAGGCTTGATGCGTGCCCTCAAGGCACGTCACCCTGATGTACGTTTTATCGGCGTCGGCGGCCCTTTGATGGAAGCCGAAGGCCTGCAATCCTATTTCCCCATGGAGCGCCTGGCCGTCATGGGCCTGGTCGAAGTACTGGGGCGCCTGCGCGAGCTGCTCAAGCGCCGCAAGCTATTGATCCAGACGTTGATCGACGAAAAACCCGACGTTTTCATCGGTATCGACGCCCCGGACTTCACCCTCAATATCGAACTGAAACTGCGTCAGGCCGGCATCAAGACCGTGCACTACGTCAGCCCATCAGTGTGGGCCTGGCGGCAGAAGCGTGTGCTGAAGATTCGCGAAGGTTGCGACCTGATGCTGACGCTGTTGCCGTTTGAGGCGCGCTTCTACGAAGAGCAAGGTGTACCGGTGCGCTTTGTCGGCCACCCGCTGGCCGACACCATCCCGCTTGAAGCTGACCGCTCGGTCGCGCGTGCCGCACTGGGCCTGGGCGAAGGGCCGATAGTGGCGCTGATGCCCGGTAGCCGGGGTGGTGAAGTAGGGCGCTTGGGCGCGTTATTCCTCGATGCAGCCGAGCACCTGTGTCAGCAGGTGCCGGGTGTGCGCTTTGTGCTGCCCTGTGCCAACGCTGCGCGGCGTGCCCAGGTCGAGCACATGCTTGAAGGGCGCCAGCTGCCGCTGACCTTGCTCGATGGCCAGTCGCACCAAGCCCTGGCGGCCTGTGACGCGGTGTTGATCGCTTCGGGCACCGCGACCCTCGAAGCGCTGCTGTACAAGCGGCCGATGGTGGTGGCGTACCGCCTGGCACCGTTGACCTACTGGATTCTCAAGCGCCTGGTGAAAAGCCCCTACGTGTCGTTGCCGAACCTGCTGGCCCAGCGCGAGCTGGTGCCCGAGCTGCTGCAGGACCAAGCCACCAGCCAAGCGTTGGCCAACACCCTTGCGCCGCTGGTGCGCGATGGTAGCCAACAGACCGAACGTTTCGACGAAATTCACCGCACCCTGCGCCGTGACGCCTCCAACCAGGCGGCCGAGGCGGTACTGGCCCTGCTCAAGGACCGCTGACATGCAAATTGGACTGGACTTCAACCTGGTCGAAGACCTGGTTGCCGGCGTTGACGAAGTGGGCCGTGGCCCGCTGTGCGGCGCAGTGGTTACGGCGGCAGTGATCCTCGACCCTGCGCGACCGATTCTTGGCCTGAACGATTCGAAGAAACTCACTGAGGCCAAACGCGAGGCGCTGTTCGACGAGATCTGCGAAAAGGCCCTGAGCTTCTGCATCGCCCGCGCCGAGGTCGAGGAAATCGACCGCCTGAATATCCTGCAAGCCACCATGCTGGCCATGCAACGTGCGGTGGAAGGCCTGCACATTACCCCCAAGCTGGCCTTGATCGATGGCAACCGCTGCCCGAAGCTGGCCGTGCCGGCGTCGCCTGTGGTCAAGGGCGATAGCCAGGTGCCGGCCATTGCGGCGGCATCGATCCTGGCCAAAGTAACCCGTGATCGGGAAATGAGCGCATTCGAACTGATCTACCCAGGGTATGGCATCGGCGGGCACAAGGGTTACCCGACTCCCGTGCACCTTGAGGCGCTCGCGCGCCTGGGGCCTACGCCCATTCATCGGCGTTCGTTTGCCCCGGTGCGGGCGGCGTGGGAAGCGCGTGAAGGCGTCACCGATTCCCTGATCTGACCTGCCAGGGCCGCTTCGCGGGCTTGCCCGCTGCCGCAGGTGCGGCGTCGCTGCTGATGGCAGCAATCTCTCGGTGGGAGCGGGGGTGCCCGCGGAGGGCTGCGACGCAGCCCCAAATCCCCTCCCCATTTAAGCTACAATCCCGCCCTTGTCGTTAAGCACTGCTACAGGATCTTCCATGTCGGTTCCCTTCGTTCACCTGCGCGTCCACTCCGAATTCTCGCTGGTCGACGGTCTGGTGCGGATCAAACCGCTGGCCAAGGCGCTGGCCGGGATGAACATGCCAGCGGTGGCGATCACCGACCAGAGCAACATGTGCTCGCTGGTGAAGTTCTACAAAACGGCCATGGGCGCCGGCATCAAACCGATCTGCGGTGCCGACCTGTGGCTGGCCGGTGCCGACCCGGAAGCCCCGCTGTCGCGCATTTGCTTCCTGGCCATGAACCCCCAGGGCTATCGCAACCTCACCGAATTGATCTCGCGGGGCTGGACCGACGGCCAGCGAAACGGCCTGGTCATCCTCCAGCGTGAATGGATCGCCCCCGCCAGCGAAGGCCTGATTGCCCTGTCTGCGGGCAAGGAAGGCGACATCGGCATGGCCTTGCTCAATGGTCGAGACGATGAAGCCCAAGCCCTGCTGCAAGACTGGATGGGCATGTTCCCCGAGCGCTTCTATGTAGAAGTACAGCGCACCAATCGCGCCCGCGACGAAGAATACGTGCACGCTGCGGTAGCCCTGGCCGACAAGTTTGGCGCGCCGCTGGTGGCCACCAACGACGTGCGTTTCATCAAGCAGTCGGACTTCGACGCCCACGAAACCCGTGTATGCATCGGCGAAGGCTGGACCCTCGACGACCCACGCCGCCCGCGTGGCTACAGCGACCAGCAGTACCTGAAGTCGGCCGAGGAAATGGCCGAGTTGTTCAGCGACCTGCCCGACGCCATCGCCAACACGGTCGAAATCGCCAAGCGCTGCAACATCCAGGTGCAGTTGGGCAAATACTTCCTGCCTGACTTCCCGACGCCCAACGGCATGGGCATCGACGATTACCTGCGGCATGTGTCCTACGAGGGCCTTGAAGAGCGCCTGGCGGTGCTGTGGCCGAAAGACACCACGCCCAATTACGAAGAGAAGCGCCAGGTTTACCTCGACCGCCTGAAGTTCGAGCTGGATATCATCATCCAGATGGGCTTCCCCGGTTACTTCCTGATCGTCATGGACTTCATCAAGTGGGCCAAGAACAACGATGTGCCGGTCGGCCCGGGGCGGGGGTCGGGTGCCGGCTCGCTGGTGGCCTACGTACTGAAGATCACCGACCTTGACCCGCTGGCCTATGACCTGCTGTTCGAGCGCTTCCTGAACCCTGAACGTGTTTCCATGCCCGACTTCGACGTCGACTTCTGCATGGACGGCCGCGACCGGGTCATCGACTACGTGGCCGAGGCCTACGGCCGTAACGCGGTAAGCCAGATCATCACCTTCGGTACCATGGCCGCCAAGGCGGTGGTGCGTGACGTGGCGCGGGTGCAGGGCAAGTCCTACGGCCTGGCCGATCGCCTGTCGAAGATGATCCCGTTCGAAGTGGGCATGACCCTGGAGAAGGCCTACGAGCAGGAAGAAATCCTGCGCGACTTCCTCAAAAGCGACGAAGACGGCCGCGAAATCTGGGACATGGCCCTGAAGCTGGAAGGTGTGACCCGGGGTACCGGCAAGCACGCCGGTGGTGTGGTTATCGCGCCGACCAAGCTTACCGATTTTTCGCCGATCGCTTGTGATGAAGAAGGCGGTGGCCTGGTCACCCAGTTCGACAAGGATGACGTCGAGGCCGCCGGCCTGGTGAAGTTCGACTTCCTCGGCCTGCGTACCCTGACCATCATCAAGTGGGCGATGGAGATCATCAACCGCGAGCAGGCCAAGAACAACCTGCCCGACTTGAACATCGACTTCATCCCGCTGGATGACCGCAAGACCTACGAGCTGTTGCAGAAGGCCGAAACCACGGCCGTGTTCCAGCTTGAATCGCGGGGCATGAAGGAGCTGATCAAGAAGCTCAAGCCCGACTGCCTGGAAGACCTCATCGCACTGGTGGCACTGTTCCGCCCCGGCCCGCTGCAATCGGGCATGGTGGACGACTTCATCAACCGCAAGCACGGCCGCGCCGAGCTGGCCTACCCACATGCGGACTACCAGTACGAAGGCCTCAAGCCGGTACTGGCGCCCACCTACGGCATCATCCTGTACCAGGAACAGGTGATGCAGATCGCCCAGGTGATGGCAGGCTATACCCTGGGCGGCGCCGACATGCTGCGCCGGGCGATGGGTAAGAAAAAGCCCGAGGAAATGGCCAAGCAGCGCGGTGGTTTCATCGAAGGTTGCGTGGCCAACAATATCGATGCGGACCTGGCTGGTAACATCTTCGACCTGGTAGAAAAGTTCGCCGGTTACGGTTTCAACAAATCTCACTCCGCAGCCTATGGCCTGGTGTCTTACCAGACCGCCTGGCTGAAAACCCACTACCCGGCGCCATTCATGGCTGCGGTACTGTCGGCGGATATGCACAACACCGACAAGGTGGTGGTGCTGGTAGAAGAAGTTCGCAGCATGAAGTTGCGTCTGGACGCGCCAGATGTGAACTTCTCCGACTTCAAGTTCACCGTCAACAACGACGGCCGTATCGTCTACGGCCTGGGTGCCATCAAGGGCGTCGGCGAAGGGCCGGTGGAAGCAATCGTCGAGGCCCGTGCCCAGGGCGGCCCGTTCAAGGACCTGTTCGACTTCTGTGACCGCATCGATCTCAAACGGGTGAACAAGCGTACCCTCGATGCGCTGGTGCGCAGCGGCGCGCTGGACCGGCTGGGCCCGCACTTCCATGACGAGATAAAGGCCTACCAGGCCAACATCGACATCAACCGTGCGACCTTGCTCTCGGCGCTGGGTGAGGCCATCAAGGCTGCCGAGCAAGCGGCCCACACCGCTGACAGCGGTCACGTCGATCTGTTCGGCAGCATGTTCGACGAGGCGCAAGTCGACGTCTATGCCAACCACCGCAAGGTCCGCGAGCTGACCCTCAAGGAGCGCTTGAAGGGCGAAAAAGACACCCTTGGCCTGTACCTGACCGGTCACCCGATCGACGAGTACGAGACCGAGATCCGCCGCTTCGCCCGCCAGCGCATCATCGACCTCAAGCCGTCGCGCGAAACCCAGACCATCGCCGGCATGATCATCGCCTTGCGGGTGATGAAGAACAAAAAGGGCGACAAGATGGGCTTCGTTACCCTGGATGACCGCTCCGGGCGCATAGAGGCTTCCCTGTTCGCAGATGCCTACATCGCGGCACAGTCCTTGCTGCAGGCCGATGCCATGGTGGTGGTCGAAGGCGAGGTCAGCAACGACGACTTCTCCGGCGGCCTGCGCCTGCGGGTTAAGCAGGTCATGACCATGGAAGACGCACGCACCAAGCTGGCCGAGAGCCTGCGCCTGAAAGTGGCGCACGATGCCCTGAAGGGCGACCGGCTGAAGTGGCTGGGTGAGCTGATCACCCGCCATCGCGGTGCTTGCCCGATCACCCTGGAGTACACCGGCAGCGACGCCAAGGCCATGTTGCAGTTCGGCGAGCAGTGGGCGATCGACCCGGCCGACGGGCTGATTCAGGCGCTGCGTGACCAGTTCGGGCGTGAGAACGTCTTCCTGCAATATCGTTGAACCGACAAAACATTTAATCTCGACCTGAATGCGCCTGATCCCTTAAGGTATGGCGCCAAACGGATCAACCGGCCGGCCGCCTGGCCGTAGACCCAAGACGGATGACTATGAACCCGAATTTTCTCGATTTCGAACAGCCGATTGCCGACCTGCAAGCCAAGATCGAAGGCCTGCGCCTGGTAGGTAACGACAACTCGCTGAACATCAGCGATGAAATTGCCCGTCTGCAAGACAAGAGCAACACCCTGACCGAAAGCATCTTCGGCAACCTGACCAGCTGGCAGATCGCCCGCCTGGCCCGTCACCCACGTCGTCCTTATACCCTGGACTACCTGGAGCACATCTTCACCGAGTTCGAAGAGCTGCACGGTGACCGCCACTTCTCCGATGACGCTGCCATCGTAGGCGGCACCGCCCGCCTGGACGGCAAGCCAGTCATGGTCATTGGTCATCAGAAGGGCCGCGAAGTACGCGAGAAGGTGCGTCGCAACTTCGGCATGCCGCGCCCGGAAGGCTACCGCAAGGCTTGCCGCCTGATGGAGATGGCCGAGCGCTTCAAAATGCCGATCCTGACCTTCATCGACACCCCAGGTGCATACCCAGGCATCGACGCCGAGGAGCGCAACCAGAGCGAGGCAATCGCCTGGAACCTGCGCGTGATGGCGCGCCTGAAAACCCCGATCATCGCCACCGTGATCGGTGAGGGTGGTTCTGGCGGTGCACTGGCCATCGGCGTGTGCGACCAACTGAACATGCTGCAGTACTCCACCTACTCGGTGATCTCGCCGGAAGGCTGCGCTTCGATCCTGTGGAAGACTGCCGACAAAGCCGCTGACGCCGCCGAGGCAATGGGCATCACTGCCGAGCGCCTGAAGAGCTTGAACATTGTCGACAAGGTCATCCAGGAGCCGCTGGGCGGCGCCCACCGTGACCCGGCCAAGATGTCGGAAGCCATCCGTGCCGACCTGGTGCAGCAACTGGACATGCTCGGCAAGTTCGACAACGACGCGCTGCTGGCACGCCGTTACGAGCGCCTGATGAGCTACGGCCTCTGATAGCGAGATGACGGGCACCGGCTTTGCCGGTGTTCGCGGGCACGCCCGCTTGCACAGGTAATGCTCTACCCTCGGGGCTAGCGGCATACTTGTGGGAGCGGGCGTGCCCGCGAATGATTTGTTGAATCGAGCGAGGGCTAGATGATCAACCTCAACCCCTGGCTCAATGCCCCCAACTGGTACATCGCCTACTCCGGCGGCCTCGACTCCACCGTCCTCCTGCACCTGCTGGCTGACTACGCCCGCAACCACGCGTCCCCCCGTTGCGCGCCATTCATGTCCATCACGGCCTGCAAACCGCCGCTGACGCCTGGCCTGCCCATTGCCAAGCCATCTGCGACAATCTCGGCATCGAACTCCAGGTCATCCACGTCCAGGTCAGCCCTGGCGCGAGTGTCGAACAGGCCGCTCGCGACGCCCGCTATGCCGCTTTCAAGCAAACGCTCGGCCCTGGCGACATCCTGTTCACCGGCCAGCACCGCGACGACCAGGCTGAAACCCTGCTGTTCCGCCTGCTGCGCGGCGCCGGTCTGCGTGGCCTTGCGGCAATGCCGGGGCAGCGGGCGCTAGGGCAGGGCAGCCTGGCCAGGCCGTTGCTGGGGTGTGCCCGGCAACAGTTGCAGGACTACGCCAGCGCCCACCGGCTGGCCTGGATCGAAGACCCGTCGAACACTGACACACATTTCGCCCGCAACTACCTGCGCGGCGAGGTGTTCCCGCGCTTGCAACAACGTTGGCCACAAGCCAGTCAGAACCTCGCCCGCGCTGCAGAGCACTTGGGTGAGGCCCTGGGCCTGCTGGACGAGCTGGCCCAGGCCGACCTGGCGCGCGCGCAGGAGGGGGCACCCGCCGCGTGGTCGGCGCTACCATCGCTCGGCCTGGCTGCCCTGGCGACGCTTTCGCCGTCCCGTCAACGCAATGCCTTGCAATATTGGCTGAGCCAGCGCACCCGTTTGCCCGACACGCGGCATTGGGCTGGCTGGGCAGACCTGCGCGATGCCGGCGCCGATGCCCAGCCAGTCTGGTCGCTTGCCGATGGGCGGTTGCTGCGTAGCCAAGGGCGCGTCTGGTGGTTGAGTGGCGATTGGCTGAAGACACCCATCGGCCAGCTGGCCTGGGCTGATCCTGACGAGCCGTTGCTGTTGCCGGGCAATGGTAGTGTGCGTCTTGTTGGCGCAGGCCAGCTCGATGGGTTGCGCATCGCCTACCGCCTGGGTGGTGAAATGCTGGAGATCCCCGGCCGTGGACGGCGCGACCTCAAGCGCCTGCTCAACGAGCAGCAAGTGCCGCATTTCCTGCGTTCGCGCCTGCCGCTGCTGTATCGGGGCGAACGCCTGCTGGCAGTGGCCAACTTGCCCAGGCAGGTGCAGGCGGATTGCCAGCTGCATTGGCAGTTACCGACGAACGCGCAAGGTTTGAGCTGAAGGGTACATTCCGGTAGACTACCCTCCCTTCTTGATACAACTTCTGTGGGTTCCGCGAAAACACAGGGGTTGCCGATTACCAAGCAGTTTTTTGCTGGGCTGATTCTGGAAATGACGAGCGAGCTCCATGCCGGGGATACCCCTGGTCTGTACAGACGCGGCAGTTTTTCGAGATGCACTGTGATTGACGCAGGTGATCGGGGGCTTCGGCCTTCCTTCGCTTTCTCCGGCGGCGCTGGCCGCCTTAACGCAGACTTCTAGGGTTTTTCATGACGCGCTACATATTCGTCACGGGCGGTGTTGTTTCTTCATTGGGGAAAGGCATTGCCTCGGCTTCCCTGGCGGCCATCCTGGAAGCGCGGGGCCTGAAGGTCACCATGCTCAAGCTGGATCCGTACATCAACGTCGATCCGGGCACCATGAGCCCGTTCCAGCATGGTGAAGTGTTCGTCACCCACGATGGCGCCGAGACCGACCTCGACCTGGGCCACTACGAGCGGTTCATCCGCACCACCATGACCCAGAACAACAACTTCACCACCGGCCGTATCTACGAGCACGTGCTGCGCAAGGAGCGCCGTGGTGATTACCTGGGCGCGACCATCCAGGTCATCCCGCACATCACCGACGAAATCAAGCGTCGCATCATCAAGGGCGCCGGCGATGCCGACGTGGCCCTGGTGGAAATCGGCGGTACCGTGGGTGACATCGAGTCGCAGCCGTTCCTCGAGGCCATTCGCCAGCTGCGCGTCGAAGTGGGTTCCAAGCGCGCCATGCTGATGCACCTGACCCTGGTCCCGTACATCGCCACCGCTGGCGAAACCAAGACCAAGCCGACCCAGCACTCGGTCAAGGAGCTGCGCTCCATCGGCCTGCAGCCTGATGTGCTGATCTGCCGCTCCGACCACCCGGTCGATGCCTCGTCGCGTCGCAAGATCGCGCTGTTCACCAACGTTGAAGAGCGTGCGGTGATTTCGCTGGAAGACGTCGACACCATCTACAAGATCCCGGGCGTACTGCACGCACAGGGCCTGGACGACTTCGTCGTCGAGCGCTTCGGCCTGCAGTGCAATGGCGCCGACCTGTCCGAGTGGGACAAAGTGGTCGATGCCAAGCTCAACCCAGAGCACGAAGTGACCATTGCCATGGTCGGCAAGTACATGGAACTGCTGGATGCGTACAAGTCGCTGATCGAGGCAATGAGCCACGCCGGCATCACCAACCGCACCAAGGTCAACCTGCGCTACATCGACTCGGAAGACATCGAGAACCAGGGCACCAGCCTGCTCGAAGGCGCCGATGCCATCCTGGTGCCTGGCGGTTTCGGCCTGCGCGGCGTGGAAGGCAAGATTACCGCGGTGCAATACGCCCGTGAGAACAAGGTGCCGTACCTGGGTATCTGCCTGGGCATGCAAGTGGCGGTGATCGAATTCGCCCGTAACGTGATGGGTTGGAAGACGCCAACTCCACCGAATTCGACCGTAACAGCGGCCACCCTGTGGTCGGCCTGATCACCGAGTGGGCCGATGCCACCGGTGCCGTCGAGACCCGCGACGAGGCTTCCGACCTGGGCGGTACCATGCGCCTGGGTGCTCAGGACTGCCAGCTGGCTGCCGGTTCCAAGGTGCACGACTGCTACGGCAAGGACGTGATCACCGAGCGTCACCGTCACCGCTACGAAGTGAACAACAACCTGCTGCCGCAGCTGGTCGACGCAGGCCTGGTGGTTTCCGGTCGTTCCGAAGACGGCGCGCTGGTGGAAGTGGTCGAGTCCAAGGACCACCCATGGTTCGTCGCTTGCCAGTTCCACCCAGAATTCACTTCGACCCCACGTGACGGCCACCCGCTGTTCAGTGGTTTCGTCAAGGCAGCTCTGGCTCAGAAGAACAAGGCCTGATCAATGACCCAGAAGATCATTCGCGTCGGTAACATCGAGATCGCCAACGACAAGCCGTTCGTCCTGTTCGGCGGCATGAACGTCCTGGAATCCCGTGACCTGGCAATGAAGGTCTGCGAAGAGTATGTGCGGGTTACCGAAAAGCTCGGTATCCCGTATGTGTTCAAGGCCAGCTTCGACAAGGCCAACCGTTCGTCGGTGACGTCCTACCGTGGCCCAGGCATGGAAGAAGGGCTGAAGATCTTCGAAGAGATCAAGCGCACCTTCAACGTGCCGGTGATTACCGACGTACACGAGCCTTACCAGGCCGAGCCCGTCGCCAAGGTGTGCGACATCATCCAGTTGCCGGCTTTCCTGTCGCGGCAGACTGACCTGGTGGTGGCCATGGCCAAGACCGGCGCGGTGATCAACATCAAGAAGGCCCAGTTCCTCGCCCCCCAGGAAATGAAACACATCCTGGCCAAGTGCGAAGAGGCCGGTAATGACCAGTTGATCCTCTGCGAGCGTGGTTCGAGCTTCGGCTACAACAACCTGGTGGTGGACATGCTCGGCTTCGGCATCATGAAGCAGTTCGAGTACCCGGTGTTCTTCGACGTGACCCACGCCCTGCAAATGCCGGGTGGCCGCAGCGATTCGGCGGGTGGCCGCCGTGCCCAGGTCACCGACCTGGCCAAGGCCGGCATGAGTCAGGGCCTGGCCGGGCTGTTCCTCGAGGCCCACCCCGACCCGGACAACGCCAAGTGCGATGGCCCATGCGCCCTGCGCCTGGACAAACTGGAGCCGTTCCTGGCCCAGCTCAAGCAATTGGACGACCTGGTGAAAAGTTTTCCGACGGTAGAAACCGCGTAAAGCTCATTTCTCGGGTAAAGTACCGCCCGATCCACCCCTGACCAGTCGGTCAGGGGCTCCCTTCACCTGGCCTGCCCAAAGCAAGTCCGCCCGGTGAACGGCAAGAATTTCCTAAGCTAAGTTGTTTTCGTCAAATTCTGGAGTGCTTACAACAATGGCAAAAATCGTCGACATCAAAGGTCGTGAAGTTCTCGATTCGCGTGGCAACCCCACCGTGGAAGCCGATGTACTGCTCGACAACGGCATCATCGGCAGCGCTTGCGCGCCGTCCGGTGCTTCCACCGGCTCGCGCGAAGCGCTGGAGCTGCGTGATGGCGACAAGAGCCGTTACCTGGGCAAGGGCGTGCTGAAGGCCGTCGCCAACATCAACGGCCCGATCCGTGAGCTGCTGCTGGGCAAGGACCCTTCCGACCAGAAGGCCCTGGACCGCGCCATGATCGAACTGGACGGTACCGAGAACAAGGCCAAGCTGGGCGCCAACGCCATCCTGGCTGTTTCCCTGGCTGCCGCCAAAGCTGCCGCCCAGGACCAGGACCTGCCGCTGTACGCGCACATCGCCAACCTGAACGGCACTCCTGGCCAGTACTCGATGCCGGTGCCGATGATGAACATCATCAACGGTGGCGAGCACGCCGACAACAACGTCGACATCCAGGAGTTCATGGTTCAGCCGGTTGGCGCCAAGACCTTCTCCGACGGCCTGCGCATGGGTACCGAAATCTTCCACCACCTCAAAGCCGTGCTCAAGGCCCGTGGCCTGAACACCGCCGTAGGTGATGAAGGTGGTTTCGCGCCTAACCTGGCTTCCAACGAAGACGCCCTGGGCGCCATCGCCGAAGCGGTCGAAAAAGCCGGCTACAAGCTGGGCACCGACGTGACCCTGGCCCTGGACTGCGCGGCTTCCGAATTCTACGAAGACGGCAAGTACAACCTGTCCGGCGAAGGCAAGTCGTTCGACGCCGAAGGCTTCGCCGAGTACCTGAAAGGCCTGACCGAGCGCTTCCCGATCATCTCGATCGAAGACGGCCTGGACGAGTCCGACTGGGCTGGCTGGAAAATCCTCACCGACAAGATCGGTGAAAAAGTCCAGCTGGTCGGTGACGACCTGTTCGTGACCAACACCAAGATCCTCAAGGAAGGCATCGAGAAGGGCATCGGTAACTCGATCCTGATCAAGTTCAACCAGATCGGCTCGCTGACCGAAACCCTGGAAGCGATCCAGATGGCCAAGGCTGCTGGCTACACTGCAGTGATCTCGCACCGTTCCGGTGAAACCGAAGACTCGACCATTGCCGACCTGGCCGTGGGTACTGCCGCGGGTCAGATCAAGACCGGTTCGCTGTGCCGTTCCGACCGCGTTTCCAAGTACAACCAGCTGCTGCGCATCGAAGAGCAACTGGGCGCCAAAGCGGTTTACCGTGGTCGTGCCGAGTTTCGCGGCTAAGCAAGAGATGGTAAAAAGGCAGCAGCCGGAGCGGTAGGAACGTTCGTACTGAACTTAACTACGTTCCAACGGGTTTCTGTCAACGAAGCCTGGCCTCGGCCAGGCTTCGTGCTATTCGAGGCCCCGTAAAAAAGTATGCGGCAGCCTTTTTAACCTGGATAACGTGATGCGCAGTCCCTATTGGGTGTTCCTCGTTCTGCTCCTGCTGCTGGGTGGCCTGCAGTACCGCCTGTGGGTGGGTAACGGCAGCCTGGCGCAAGTGACCGAGCTGAAGCAGCAGATTGCCGACCAGCATGCCGAAAACGAGCGCTTGCTTGAGCGTAACCGCGTGCTCGATGCCGAAGTGCTGGAGCTGAAAAAAGGCATGGAGACCGTTGAAGAACGGGCTCGCCATGAATTGGGGATGGTCAAAGAGGGCGAAACCCTCTTCCAGTTGCCACAGAAATGATCAATACCTTGCCGGCCTTCTGGGCCGTGATTCCTGCTGCGGGCGTTGGTGCCCGCATGGCTGCCGACCGCCCCAAGCAATACCTGGAGCTGGCTGGGCAGACCCTTCTCGAGCACAGCCTCGATTGTTTTCTTGGCCACCCGGCGCTTGCAGGGGTGGTAGTCAGCATTGCCGATGACGACCCGTATTGGCCTGGCCTGCGCTACGCCAGCGACCCGCGCATCCAGCGCGCGGCAGGTGGGCGTGAGCGCGCTGACTCGGTGCTCAACGCCTTGCTGGTGCTGCATGCCCAAGGGGCCTCGGACAGCGATTGGGTACTGGTGCACGATGCCGCGCGGCCAAACCTGGCGCGCAGCGACCTGGACAAGCTGTTGTCGGAATTGGCAGACGACCCGGTGGGTGGCCTGCTGGCGGTGCCGGCGCGCGATACCCTCAAGCGTGCCGATGGCAATGGCCGGGTGAGCGCTACCGTGGACCGCAGCACCATCTGGCAGGCGTATACGCCGCAGATGTTCCGCCTGGGTGCGTTGCACCGTGCGTTGGCCGAGTGCCTGGTGTCGGATGTCGTGGTGACCGATGAGGCTTCGGCCATCGAGTGGTCCGGTCAAGCGCCGCGGCTGGTTGAAGGGCGAAGTGACAACATCAAGGTGACCCGGCCGGAAGACCTGGAGTGGTTGCGCCAGCGTTGGGCAGGGCGTCGCTAAGGCTTTGGACCAGTGCTGGCTTCTTCGCGGGCATGCCCGCGAAAGGGCCAGTACAAGCAGCGCACTCCTTCAGCCGAGACGATATTCCGGCAACCCCGCCAACCCTTCCTTCAGGTAATCCACCAACCGCCGTACCTTCGGCGAAAGGTGCCGCTGCTGCGGATATAGCGCCCATACCGCTGTATTTGGTGGCTGGTGCGCCTCTAGCAGTGACACCAGCGCACCGTTGTTCAGGTGTTCCAGCACGTAATAATCCGGCAGTTGGCACAACCCTATCCCTTGCAACGCCGCATCCAGCACCGCCTGCCCACTGTTGCAGCGCCAATTGCCCTGCACCCGCTGGCTGATTTCACGGCCATCCTGCTGCAGCGCCCACAAATCCGAACTGCCCACCAGGCAATTGTGCCGCGCCAGCTCCGAAAGGCTGTGTGGTCGGCCATAGCGCTCGAGATAGGCCGGCGAGGCGCACAGGTACATGCGCCTGGGTGCCAGGCGGGTGGCCACCAGCCGAGAGTCGGCCAGCCTGCCCAGGCGGATGGCCAGGTCCATGCCTTCATGCAGCAGGTCGAGGGTATGGTTGCTTAGTTCCACATCCACCCGCAGTTGCGGATACAGCGCCATGAACCGCGTTACCAGTGGCACGATGAAGCGCTCGCCATAGGCTACCGCGCAGGTCATGCGCAGCAAACCCTTGGGCTCGCTGGCCAGGTCGCCCATGGCGCGCAGGGCTTCCTCGCGGCCATCCTGCAGGCGCTGGCAATGCTGCAGAAAGGTCTGCCCGGCCTCGCTCAGGGTTACCCGGCGGGTGCTGCGGTACAGCAGGCGCGTCTGCAGGCGCTCCTCCAGGCGAGCGATCTGCCGGCTGATATGTGACGAAGATACTCCCAGCCGTTCAGCGGCCGCGGTGAACTGGCCTGATTCGGCTACGGCGACGAATTCGTCGATGCCTTCCCAGCGGCTGCTCATTGATTATCCCTGTATGGCAATAATGTTTTGTCTTTGCCCGGATTATTCATCAAAAGCGGCTGAATTACACTGCAAGTCTGAATCGACCCTCTGTCTGGAGACCTTTGATGATCAAGTCCCGTGCTGCCGTAGCCTTCGAGGCCAAGAAACCCCTGGAAATCGTCGAAGTCGACGTGGCCATGCCCAAGGCCGGTGAAGTGCTGCTGCGCGTGGTCGCCAGCGGTGTTTGCCATACCGACGCCTACACCCTGTCCGGGGCGGACCCGGAGGGTATCTTCCCGTCGATTCTCGGCCACGAAGGCGGCGCGATCGTCGAAGCGGTAGGCGAGGGCGTGACCTCGGTAGCTGTCGGTGATCACGTGATCCCGCTGTATACCCCGGAATGCGGCAAGTGCAAGTTCTGCCTCTCGGGCAAGACCAACCTGTGTCAGGCCATTCGTGCCACCCAGGGCAAAGGCCTGATGCCGGACGGCACCACGCGTTTCTCGTACAAGGGCCAGCAGCTGTTCCACTACATGGGCACGTCGACCTTCTCCGAGTACACCGTGCTGCCGGAAATCTCCGTAGCCAAAATCCAGAAGGAAGCCCCCCTGGAAAAGGTCTGCCTGCTGGGCTGTGGCGTCACCACCGGTATCGGCGCGGTGCTCAACACCGCCAAGGTCAAGCCGGGTGACACCGTGGCCATCTTCGGCCTCGGCGGTATCGGCCTGTCGGCGGTGATCGGTGCGGTCAAGGCCAAGGCCTCGCGTATCATCGCCATCGACATCAACCCGGCCAAGTTCGAAATCGCCCGTCAACTGGGTGCCACCGACTGCGTCAACCCGAAAGACTACGACCGCCCGATCCAGGAAGTGATTGTCGACCTCACCGACGGTGGCGTGGACTTCTCCTTCGAGTGCATCGGCAACGTGCAACTGATGCGCGCGGCCCTGGAATGCTGCCACAAGGGCTGGGGCGAGTCGGTGATCATTGGTGTGGCGGGTGCCGGCCAGGAAATCGCCACCCGTCCGTTCCAGCTGGTTACCGGCCGGGTATGGCGCGGTTCGGCGTTCGGCGGCGTGCGAGGCCGCAGCGAGCTGCCAAGCTACGTGGAAATGTCCGAGAAGGGCGAAATCCCGCTGGACACCTTCATCACCCACACCATGGGCCTGGAAGACATCAACAAGGCCTTCGACCTGATGCATGAAGGTAAGAGCATCCGTAGCGTGATCCACTTCTGAGGTACGCCATGAGCCTGGATAACATCTCCTGCCAGAAGAGCTTCGGCGGCTGGCACAAGCGTTACCGGCATCACTCCAAGGTGCTGGGTTGCGACATGGTGTTCGCCGTGTACCTGCCGCCGCAGGCCGAACAGGGTGAGAAGCTGCCGGTGTTGTACTGGCTCAGTGGCCTCACCTGTACCGACGAGAACTTCATGCAGAAGGCCGGCGCTCAGCGCCTGGCCGCCGAGCTTGGGCTGATCATCGTCGCCCCCGACACCAGCCCGCGTGGCGAGCAGGTGCCGGGCGACCCGGATGGCGCGTGGGACTTCGGCCTTGGGGCCGGCTTCTACCTCAACGCCACCCAGCAGCCCTGGGCCCAGCATTACCGCATGCATGACTATGTGGTACAGGAGTTGCCAGCCCTGATCGAAGCGCACTTCCCGGCGTCGGGCGAGCGCAGCATCAGCGGCCACTCCATGGGCGGGCATGGCGCGCTGGTGTGCGCCTTGCGCAACCCAGGGCGCTACCGTTCGGTGTCGGCGTTTTCCCCATCAGCAACCCGATGGATTGCCCGTGGGGCGAGAAAGCTTTCAGCCGCTACCTGGGTGAAGATCGGGCGCGCTGGCGCGAGTGGGATGCCAGCGTGTTGCTGGCCGAAACCCCTGCCGGCGAGTGCCCGCCGTTGCTGGTTGACCAGGGCGACCGTGACGACTTTCTCGAGAAACAGCTCAAGCCCGAAGCGCTGGAGCAGGCCGCACGCAAAGGGGGCCATGCACTGACCCTGCGCCTGCAGCCGGGCTATGACCATAGCTACTACTTCATTGCCAGCTTCATCGAGGAGCACCTGCGCCATCATGCGGTGGCACTGGGGCGGGTGTAGCACCCTGGGCCAAAAGCCGCCAAACCCGCTGCAAAGCAGGTAGAATCACGCCCTGACTCATTCAGGGCGTTTTTCTATGCGTATTGGCCATGGCTACGATGTGCACCGTTTCTGCGACGGTGATTTCATTACCTTGGGCGGGGTGCGTATCCCCCACAAATACGGCCTGCTGGCCCATTCCGACGGCGACGTGCTGCTGCACGCCCTGAGCGATGCCTTGCTGGGCGCCGCGGCGCTGGGCGACATCGGCAAGCACTTCCCCGACACAGACCCGCAGTTCAAGGGGGCCGACAGCCGAGCGCTGCTGCGCCATGTGGTCGGCATCGTCAGGGCCAAGGGCTGGAAGGTCGGCAATGTCGACGCCACCATCGTCGCGCAGGCGCCGAAGATGGCCCCGCACATCGAGACCATGCGCCAGCTGATCGCCGAAGACCTGCAGGTCGAGCTCGACCAGGTCAACGTCAAGGCCACCACGACTGAAAAGCTGGGCTTCACCGGCCGCGAGGAGGGGATTGCCGTGCATTCGGTCGCCCTGCTGCTGCCAGCATGACCGAACTGGAACTGCTGGGCCCGCGCGCATCGGGCGAACCGTTGGGCACCGCCGTACTCAAGGCGGTGGCCGAGGATTTCCAGGTCGACGAAGTGCTGGATATCCCCCTGTCGGGGCAGGGCGAGCACCTGTGGCTGTGGGTCGAGAAGCGTGACCTGAACACTGAAGAGGCCGCCCGCCGCCTGGCCCGTGCCGCAGGCGTGCCCGTGCGCAGCATCAGCTATGCCGGCCTGAAGGACCGCCAGGCGCTGACCCGCCAGTGGTTCAGCCTGCACCTGCCGGGCAAGGCCGACCCGGACCTGTCGCGGGCCGAGGATGCCAGCCTGCGTGTGCTCAAGCAGGTGCGCCACCTGCGCAAGCTCCAGCGCGGCGCGCATTCGGCCAACGGTTTTACCCTGCGCCTGACGGCTCTGGCAGCCGATCACCAGGCGCTGGACACGCGCCTGGAACAGCTGAAGCAGAACGGTGTGCCCAACTATTTTGGCACCCAGCGCTTCGGCCACGGCGGTGGTAACGTGCATGACGCCCTCGAGTGGGCTGCCCGCAAGGCTTTGCCTGAGCAGCGCAACGTGCGTTCGCGGCTGCTTTCGGCTGGGCGCAGCTTCCTGTTCAATCAACTGCTGGCTGCGCGTGTCGCTGACGGCAGCTGGGCTCGCGCCCAGGTCGGCGACCTGCTGGCGTTCACTGACAGCCGTAGTTTCTTCCCGGCCGGTGAGGCGGAATGTGCCGACCCGCGCCTGGCGATTCTCGATCTGCACCCGACTGGCCCTATGTGGGGCGAGGGCGCCTCGCCTGCTGGCGCAGCCACTGCCCAGCTGGAAAACGCCGTTGGCGCACGGCAGCCGGCACTTTGCCAGTGGTTGGCCCAGGCGGGCATGGATCACGAACGGCGAATTCTGCGGCTCCCTATTGGCGGCCTGACGTGGCATTATCCCGAGCCTGATATCCTGCAACTGGAATTCGTCCTGCCGGCCGGATGCTTCGCCACCGTGGTGGTGCGTGAAGTCGTGGATCTGGTGTCGGCAGGGCAGACGGACAGCCCATGCGTATTCTGATTTCGAACGACGACGGTGTTACCGCACCCGGCATCGCCGCGTTGCACGCTGCGCTGGCGGATTACGCCGAGTGCGCGGTGATCGCCCCGGATCAAGACAAGAGCGGCGCCAGCAGTTCGCTGACGCTGGACCGGCCACTGCACCCGCAGACCCTGGCCAACGGCTTCATCAGCCTCAACGGCACGCCAACCGACTGTGTGCACCTGGGCCTCAATGGGTTGTTGCCACAGGCGCCAGACATGGTCGTGTCGGGGATCAACCTCGGTGCCAACCTGGGCGACGACGTGCTGTATTCGGGTACGGTCGCTGCGGCGTTGGAAGGCCGTTTCCTCGGCGGTACCTCGCTGGCGTTCTCGCTGTTGTCGCGCCAGCCGGACAACCTGCCGACCGCTGCCTATATCGCCCGTCGATTGGTCGAGGCACAGTCGCGCCTGGCGCTGCCGCCCCGCACCGTACTCAACGTCAATATCCCCAACTTGCCGCTGGAGCACATCCGTGGCATCCAGCTCACCCGCCTCGGTCATCGGGCGCGGGCGGCGGCGCCGACCAAGGTGGTCAACCCGCGCGGCAAGGAAGGCTACTGGATTGCCGTGGCCGGTGATGCCGAGGATGGGGGGCCGGGCACCGACTTCCACGCGGTCATGCAGGGCTACGTATCGATCACCCCGCTGCAACTCGATCGCACCTTCAATGATGCCTTCGAGCAGCTCGACGGTTGGCTGGAGGGCCTGCTCTGATGCGCGAGGACGATATGCTGCGGCGTGGTATCGGCATGACCTCCCAGCGTACCCGGGAGCGGCTGATCCAGCGCCTGTGCGAAGAGGGTGTGTCGAATACCAAGGTGCTCGACGTGATCCGTCGTACCCCGCGCCACCTGTTCGTCGACGAGGCGCTGGCACATCGCGCCTATGAAGACACCGCGTTGCCGATCGGCCACAACCAGACCATCTCGCAACCGTTCATGGTTGCCCACATGAGCGAGCTGCTGCTCGAAGCCGGGCCGCTGGACAAGGTGCTGGAAATCGGCACCGGCTCGGGTTACCAGACGGCGATCCTGGCCCAGCTGGTCGAGCGGGTATTCTCGGTGGAGCGCATCAAGGTATTGCAGGATCGGGCCAAAGAACGCCTGGTGGAGCTGAACCTGCGCAACGTGGTGTTCCGCTGGGGCGATGGTTGCGAGGGATGGCCGGCATTGGCGCCGTACAACGGCATCATCGTCACTGCCGTGGCGCCGGAAGTGCCGCAGGCATTGCTCGACCAGCTGGCACCTGGAGGCCGCATGGTCATCCCGGTGGGGCCGGCCGGCGAAGCGCAGCAACTGATGCTGATCGTGCGCGAGGAGCATGGGTTCTCCCGTCGCGTGCTGGGGGCTGTGCGTTTCGTGCCGCTGCTCAATGGTCCGTTGGCCTGAGCCCAGCTTGCATTGGCTGTTTGGGTAGGCACCACGCGGTATTTTTGGGCCTGCAGCGAATTCTTGCCGCTTCGCCCTGTCTATCTGGCGGGGCGAAGCGCCAGCGTACACCGGGGCTTTGCAACAGCCTATTGCTCCAGTCTGCCAATACCGGCTGGCTTGGTTATAATTGCAACAATATTGCATTTCTTGTCTTCATATCGTTTTCGGCACCATGAGGGGAGCGCGGGTGGGTCACACAGTCATTCGGCAGCGCAAGGACGGGTCAGGTTTCAAGCTTCTGGTGATTGCATTGGCCATGGGCACGCTACTGGTGGGTTGCTCGAGCACCAGCAGCAACAGCGCGCGGGTGGTCGACCGCAACAACAGCGTGCCCAAGCGCCCGGCGGTGACTTCCGGGCAATACATCGTCAAGCCTGGCGACACCCTGTTCTCCATCGCCTTCCGTTATGGCTGGGACTACAAGGAGCTGGCCGCACGCAACGGTATCCCGGCGCCTTACACCATCCGCCCGGGCCAAGCGATTCGTTTCAGCAGCGGTTCTAGCAGCAGTACCACGGTGGTATCCAACCCTTCCTCGTCGAGCCGCACCACGGTCACGCGGCGGCCTGTGGGCAGCCCCGCCACGGCGCCGGCCAGCACCAGCAAACCAGCTACTCCGGCCCCTTCCACCAGTGCGCCAGTGGTTGCCACCGTGCCGGCTGCGGAGCGCGCGGTAGGCGGCTGGACCTGGCCTGCCAACGGCGTGTTGATTGGAAAATTTGCTTCAAACGGTAGTTTGAATAAAGGCATTGATATCGCCGGTGATTTGGGACAGCCTGTTTTTGCTGCGTCTGATGGTGCGGTGGTTTACGCCGGGAGTGGTTTGAGGGGCTACGGCGAGCTGATCATCATCAAACACAGCGATACCTACGTCAGTGCCTACGGCCATAACCGCAGGCTGTTGGTTCGGGAGGGGCAGCAGGTCAAGGCAGGGCAGTCGATTGCTGAAATGGGGTCTACGGGCACAGATCGGGTGAAGCTGCATTTTGAGATTCGCCGCCAGGGCAAACCCGTCGATCCGCTCCAGTTCCTGCCACGCCGTTGATCGTTGTACCCGGCCTGTTCCTGTGATGTAGAGGGGACAGGCTCAAGCGCTGCCAGGGATAAAGGTGCCGCTCGAGTCTGAGTTCGAACTCAGCAAAGGACTATAACAATGGCTCTCAGTAAAGAAGTGCCGGAGTTTGACATCGACGATGACGTCCTCCTGATGGAGACGGGTATCGTTTTGGAAACGGATGTGGTGTCAGACGAACCTGCTGTATCTTCGGTTCGGACGAGGGCCAAGTCGGGCTCTTCGCTCAAGCAACACAAGTACATCGATTACAGCCGGGCGCTCGATGCCACCCAGCTGTATCTCAACGAGATTGGTTTCTCGCCGCTGCTGTCGCCGGAAGAAGAAGTGCACTTTGCGCGCTTGTCGCAAAAGGGCGATCCTGCCGGCCGCAAGCGCATGATCGAAAGCAACCTGCGCCTGGTTGTAAAAATTGCCCGTCGTTACGTGAACCGTGGCCTGTCGCTGC